>JAEYGD010000495.1 GCA_023402505.1 Actinomycetes bacterium | reverse complement strand
GAGCGGGGAGGGGGGAGGGGAGGGAGCGGGGTGGGTTAGGAGAGGCGGGCTAGGATTTGGTCGGCGGGTTCGGGGCGGCCGAAGTGCCAGCCCTGGCCGGCGTCGCAGCCGATCGCCCGCAGCCGTTCGGCCTGCCCGGCTGTCTCCACGCCCTCGGCGGTGACCGTCAGGTCCAGCGCGTGCGCCAGCGAGACCAGCGACGCGAGGATGCGTTCGTCGGCCCGGGGCTCCGGGGTCCGCAGCCCGGCCACGAACTCCCCGGCCACCTTCAGCTCGGTCACCGGAAGCGCGCGGAGGTACGCGAGGTTGCTGTAGCCGGTGCCGAAATCGTCGATGGCGATCCGGACGCCGAGGTCGGCGAGCGCCCGCAGCGTCTGTACCGGCTCCTCGGCGGTGCTCATCATGGCGCTCTCGGTGATCTCCAACTGGAGGCGTTCCGGGGGCAGGCCGGTGCGGCGCAACAGGTCGCGGACCTCCTGGACCAGCACCGGCCGGTGCACCTGCCGGACGGCCAGGTTCACGCTGACGAACGGCGCACCGTCCGCCGCCGACCAGCTGCCCGCCGTCCGGCAGGCCTCGGCGAGCACCCATTCGCCGAGCGGCACGATCAGCCCGGTCTCCTCCGCCAGGTCGATGAAGCGGTCCGGGCACAGCACGCCCAGCTCGGGGTGACGCCAGCGCACCAGCGCCTCCACGCCGAGGAGCCGGCCGTCGTGCAGCGAGGTCAGCGGCTGGTAGTGGAGGAAGAACTCGCCCCGGTCCAGGGCGATGGGGATCGCCGCTGACAGCTCCTGCCGGGCCAGTTCCCGGCGGTCGCGCTCGGCGTCGTACAGCTGCCAGCGGCCGCCGCCGGCCGCCTTGGCCCAGTGCAGGGTACGGTCGGCGGCCCGCATCAGCTCGTTGGGCGAGGTGCCGCCGATCTGCCGCTCCACGATCCCGATGCTGGTGCGTACGGCCACCTCGTGCCCGGCCACCACGGCCGGCTCGCGCACGGCCGCCAGGGCCGCCTCGGCCACCGCGATCACGTCCCCGGTGCCGCCGGTGCGTTCGACCAGGACGACGAACGCGTCGCCGCCGAGCCGGGCGACCAGGTGACCGTCGAGGGCCGCCCGGAGACGTCCCGCGACCAGGGTGAGCACGGCGTCGCCGACGCGGTGCCCGTACGAGTCGTTGACCCACTTGAAGCGGTCGAGGTCGAGGAAGCAGAGCCCGATCCGTTCGGCGCTCCGCTCGGGCGCCTCGACGGCGGCGGCGAGCCGCTCGGTGAACAGCGTCCGGTTCGGCAGGTCGGTGAGGGGGTCGTGGGTGGCTTGGTGACGGAACCGGGCCTCGCTGGCCCGCAGCGCCTGTTCGGCCTCCACGCGCGCGGTCAGCGCGGCCCGCCGGATCGACTCCTGCTCGTCCAGGGTGCGGTCGCGCAGCGCCCGCGCGTAGCCGGTGGCGACGGCCGCGAGCAGCCGGGCCAGCCGGTCCTCGACGTCCTCGGCGACCAGCCCCAGGTCGCGTACCAGCCGGAGCTGGACGACCTCGACGGTACGCCCCAACGCTTCCGCGGAGGCGATGTGCGCGGCGACCAGCTCGGCACCCACCCGCTGGCCGGTACGCAGGTCGAACGGCTCGGCGAGCAGGGCCGCCGCCAGCTGCCCGGCGAGGCGGCACAGCAGCCTTTCCAGCTGGGTCTGGGCCATCGGCAGGTAGCTGGTCCCGGCGACCGCCTTCGCCCAGGCCCGCGCGAAGGCCGCCGCGCCGGATCCCGCTGCCGGGGGCTCAGCCACCGAGTCGCCCCACTCCGCCGATGAACGCCGAGCGTTCGGCGTCCTCGGTGCTGTCCGGTGACTCGGGGCGCCACTGCGGCACCCACACGACGCCCGGCTCGACCAGCTCGAAGCCGTCGAAGAACTCGGTGAGTTCGGCCCGGCTGCGGATCCACAGCGGGTTGTCGGTGCGCCGGTAGACCGCCTCGGCCTCGGCGCGCTCGTCGTCGCCGCGCCCGTCGGCGCTGGCCTGCGACAGCACCAGCCAGCTTCCGGGGGCGAGGGCGTCGCGGAGCGTACGCAGCAGCTCGGCGGGACGGTCGGCGTCGGGGACGAAGTGCAGCACGGCGACGACGAGCACGGCGACGGGCTGGTCGAGGTCGAGCAGCCGGCGTACGTCGGGGTGGGCGAGGATCCGTCGCGGGTGGCGCAGGTCCTCCTGCACGACGGTCGCCGCGTCGTTGCCGGCGAGGATCTCCCGGCTGTGTGCCACCGCCACCGGGTCGACGTCGACGTAGACCACCCGGGCGTCGGGCGCGGCCCGCTGGGCGATCTCGTGGACGTTGCCGACGGTGGGGATGCCGGAGCCGATGTCGAGGAACTGCCGGACGCCGCGGTCGACGAGGAACTGCACCGCGCGGCGCAGGAAGGCGCGGTTCGCCTGGGCCATCAGCGGCGCCTCGGGGACCGCGGCGACCATGGCCTGCGCCGCTGCCCGGTCCACCGCGAAGTTGTGGGAGCCGCCGAGGTAGTAGTCGTACATGCGCGCGACGCTGGGCCGTTCGATGTCGATTTCCTCGGGTGCCCAGTCCGGCCGTCGCATGCCTCACCTCTTCGCCGCGCACGGGCCGCACCGCCCGTGGACCGCATTCCGCCGGGTGCGACCATAGCGCGCCGCCGCGCCGGTCGAACACAGCGGTCGATGAAAAAGATCCGCGCCCGCCGGTGGGTGCGGGCGCGGATCGACGCGGCGGCAGGTCAGAACTTCGGGGCGTCCGGCGCCTCGAGCAGGCCGAGCCGCAGCGCGGTCATCAGCGCCTGGGCGCGGTTGGCGGCGCCGAGCTTCTCGTAGAGCTTCGAGATGTGCGTCTTGGCGGTGGACTCGCTGACGAAGAGCTGCTTGGCGATGCCGGCGACGCTCATGCCGTCGGCGAGCAGCCGCAGCACCTGGCCCTCGCGGGGGGAGAGCTGCGGGCCGGAGGGGGCCAGCCGGCGCTTCATCGCCTCGGCCAGGTCGGCGGCGGTGAACGCGCTGGGCGAGGAGGCGGCGTGCCGCGCGGCGGCGACCACCTCGTCGGCCGGTGCGGTCTTCGGGACGAAGGCGCTGGCACCGGCCTCCAGTGCGCCGAAGAGCTGGTCGTCGCCCGCGTACATGGTGAGCACGACGATGCCCATGGTGGCGCTGGACTTGCGCAGCGCCCGGGTGGCCTCCAGGCCGCTGCCGTCCGGCAGCCGCAAGTCCATGATCACCACGTCCGGCTGGAGCGCGCCGGCCTGGCGGACGCCCTCGGCCGCCGTGGCGGCCTCGCCGACGACCTCGAACTGCCGGTCGCGCTCGAACGCGTGCCGGAGACCCTTGCGGATCAGGTCGTGGTCGTCGACAAGGAGGACCTTGGTGCGGGTGGCCGGTGTCGGTGTGGTCATCCTCGGGTTACTCCCCTTCTGCTGCTGCGCTGCCACGCACGTTATCTCGCCGGGGCGACGAACCGAGCACCACCGCCACGGTCGTGCCGCTCGGCTGTCGCGGCCTGATCTCCAACCGGCCCCGGATACGTTCCGCCCTCTCGGCCATGATCGCAAGACCGTAGTGCCCGTCGGTGCGCTGGTCACCGATGCCGTGACCGTCATCCGACACTTCGATCTGGGCGTACGGGGGGTCCACCTCGCAGGTGACCCAGAGGTTCGACGCGCCGGCGTGCTTGCGCGCGTTGGTCACCGCCTCCTGGGCGATGCGCAACAGCTCGGCCTCGGTGGCGGCGGGGAGCCGGGCGGTCGACTCGTCCAGCGACAGGTGCACCCGCAGCCCGCCGGAGGCGCCGACGGTACGCGCGTACTCGGCGATGGCGGCGGCCAGGCCGCCGTGCCGGTCCACCTCGCTGCGCAGCTCGAACAGGCTCAGCCGCAGCTCGGTGATCACCCGGGTGACCTCCTGGCGCAGCTGCCGCAGCGACTCGGCGGTCTCCTCGGCGTCGTCGTGCACGGTGGCCAGGGCGTTGTCGATGCCGTAGCCCACCATCACCAGTTCCTGGGCCACCCCGTCGTGGATCTCCCGGGCCAGCCGCTGCCGCTCCTCGTTGGTGGCCAGCGACCGCACCTCGTCGAAGAGCAGTGCCGCCTCCAGGCGCAGCGCCGCCGGCGAGGTCAACGCGGTCACCTCGGACACCACCTCGGGCGGGTACGCGTGCGCGGCGTCCGCCTCCAGCACCACCAGCCCCACCGTGCGTACCCCGGCGACCAGCGGGACGATCAGCGCGGAGACGTCCCCGCGGGTGTGCGAGCGGGCCTGCGAGCGGGCGGCGGTCTGCGGCTGCTGGCTGGCCCACGCGTCGGCGATCGCGGAGTCCGCGTCGAGCGTCGTCTCCCAGTCCACCCGGTCGACGCCGGACTGGGCCAGCACCACCAGCCGGCCCCCGCCGCTGGCGGACAGCACCGCCGCCCGGTCCGTTCGGGCGACCGTGCGCAGCTCCTCGAGCAGGTGCTCGGAGATGCCGCCCGGGTCGAGGGTGGCGCCGGGCAGCTGCCGGGCGACCGTGCGCAGCTGGGTGAGCAGCCGGGTGGCCTCCGCGTACGGCTGGGGCTTGCCGTCCCCGCGTGCCTGCATCACCCGGTGCAGGGTGCGCGCCGCGTAGAGCCCGAGGGCGGCGAGGATGAGCCACTGGGCGCTGACGGCCAGGTATCCGATCTGGGCGAGCTGCCGCCGGCCGTCGACCTCGGTCAGCGCGCCCGCGACGAGCAGGGTGACGGCGGCGACGGCGAGCAGCACGCCGCCCTCGCGGAAGCGCCGGCGCAGCGCGGTGACGGTGACCGGGACGGCCAGGTACGGCAGCACCGCCGAGGCGCCCAGCCCGCCGTTGGTGGCGCCGATCGTGGCCACGGACGCGACCTGGCTCGCGGCGAGCCCGAGCACGACCACCTCGGCGCCCCGGCTGAGCGGCCCGAGCCGGTGGTGCGTCGGCGCCAGCAGCGCCGGCAGCCCCGCCACCGCCAGCAGCGCGATCCACCACAGCTGGTCGACGTCGTGCGTGGCGAACAGGGTGAGGACCGCCACCAGCGCCAGCATGACCACGCGCGCGGCGGCGGCGAGGGGATGCGGGCGGGGCAGGCCGGATGTCGAGGCGGGCACGTGACGGATCGTAGTCAGGTCCGGTAGATCTCGGCGATCTCCGCGGCGTACGACTTGTGCACGACCTGTCGCTTGACCTTCAGCGACGGGGTCAGCTCGCCGGTCGCCTCGGTGAAGTCGTGCGGCAGGATCGTGAACACCTTGATCGCCTCGGCCTTGGAGACGGACTGGTTGGCGACGTCGATGGCGGCCTGGATCTCGGACCGCAGCCCCTCGTGGTCGCGGAGCCGCTCGACCGGCGTGTCCGCCGGCAGGCCGGCCGACTCCAGCCACGCCGGCAGCGCCTCCTCGTCGACGGTGACCAGTGCGGCGATGAACGGCTGCCGGTCGCCGACCACCACGCACTGGCTGACCAGCCGGTGGGCCCGCACCTGGTCCTCCAGGACCGCCGGGGCGACGTTCTTGCCGCCGGCGGTCACGATGATCTCCTTCTTGCGGCCGGTGATGGTCAGGAAGCCGTCGTCGTCGAGCCGGCCCAGGTCGCCGGTGCGGAACCAGCCGTCGGTGGTGAGCACCTCCGCGCTGGCGGTCTCGTTGCGCCAGTAGCCCTCGAAGATGAGCTCACCGGCGATGAGGATCTCGCCGTCGTCGTCGATCCGGATGGCGACGCCGGGCAACGGCCGCCCGACGGTGCCGATCCGGGTGGCGCCGGGCAGGTTGGCGGCCGCGGCGGGGGAGGTCTCGGTCAGCCCGTACCCCTCGCAGATGGTCACCCCGATGCCCCGGAAGAAGTGCCCGAGCCGCGCGCCGAGCGGGGCGCCGCCGGAGATGGCGTCGCGGCACCGGCCGCCGAGCGCCGCCCGCAGCTTGCGGTAGACCAGCCGGTCGAAGAGCGCGTGCTGCGCGCGCAGCGCCAGGCCCGGCCCGCCCGGGGTCTCCAGCGCCTCGCTGTACGCGATGGCGACCGCCTCGGCGCGGGCGAAGATCTTCCCCTTGCCGTCGGCTTCGGCCTTCTGCTTGGCGCCGTTGTAGACCTTCTCGAAGACCCGCGGGACCGACAGCACGAACGTGGGCCGGAACGCCTGGAGCTCGGCGACCAGGTTCTTGGTGTCGGCGCAGTGCGCCATGGTGGCGCGCGCCTGCACGACGCCGATCTGGATCAGCCGGGCGAAGGCGTGCGCGAGCGGCAGGAACAGCAGGGTGGACGCGCCCTCGCGGAACAGGTTCGGCAGCACCGGCACGGCGTTGGCGATGTCGGCGTACATGTTGCGGTGGGTCAGCATGCAGCCCTTGGGGCGGCCGGTGGTGCCGCTGGTGTAGATGATGGTGGCGAGGTCGCCGGCCCGCACCGCCGCGCGCCGTCGGTCGATCTCGGTCGGGTCGACGGACGCGCCGGTGGCGACCAGCTCGTCGACCGCGCCGACGTCGATCTGCCACACGTTCTCCAGCTCGGGCAGCCGGTCTCGGACGCCGGCCACCAGTGCGGCGTGCGCGCTGGTCTCGACCAGCGCCGCGACCGCCCCCGAGTCGGACAGGATCCAGGCGGCCTGCTCGGCGCTGGACGTCTCGTAGATCGGCACGGTGACGGCGCCGGCGGCCCAGATCGCGTAGTCGAGCAGCGTCCACTCGTAGCGCGTACGGCTCATCAGGGCGACCCGGGCGCCCGGCTGCACGCCGGCGGCGACCAGGCCCCGGGCCACCGCCACCACCTCGTCGCGGAACTGCCGGCAGGTCACCTCGACCTGGGCGCCGTCGGGGCCGGTGCGGACGAACTGCACCGCGTCCGGGGCGACCTCGGCGTTGTCCCAGACGGGGTCGGTGAGGTTGGCCGAGTCGCCGACGGTGACGATCGGCGGGACGGAGAACTCGCGCACCTACACTCCTCGTGCTTCGCACTGACCAGGTCGGCCGCCAGCTCGGGTCGGCTCTGTCGAAACCTACCCGCCCGGCCGGGCGGGTGGCGCAGGCAGGTTCGTCACAGGGCCGGGTAGCCTCCCCCCATGGCGGACTCCTCCACCCAGTCGATCATCATCGGCGCGCCACCGGAACGGGTGGCGGCGGTCATCTGCGACTTCCCCAGCTACCCCGAGTGGACCGAGGCCGTGCGGCGGGTCGAGGTCGTCGAGGAGTACGAGGACGGCTACGCCAGCCAGGTGCGGTTCACCCTCGACGCGGGGGTGCTCGCCGACGAGTACGTGCTGGCCTACGAGTACGCGGAGGACCTCACCCGCGTCGAGTGGCACCTGGTGGCGCCCTCGAAGATGCAGAAGTCGCAGCGCGGTTCGTACGACCTGGTGGGCAATCCGGACGGCACGACCACGGTGACCTACACGCTGGAGGTCGAGCTGTCGGTGGCCATGCTGGGCATGTTCCGCCGCAAGGCCGAAAAGATGATCATGGACGCCGCGTTGAAGCAGCTCAAGCGCCGGGTAGAAGCACCCGGTACGGCGCAGTGACGCGGCCGCCGCGGTAGAGGAGCCGACCATGGGGGCAACGGATCCGGGTTCGGCCCGGGAAGAGGCGGAACGGCTGGTCGCCACCCTGCTGGCCACCGCGCGGCTGGCCGCGGCCGGCAGCGGCGGCGGCCCGTGGGGTCCGCTGGGTGGGATCGTGTCGGGTGTCCTCGGTCACAGCGCGGGCCGTGGTGGGTCCTCCGGTCCGACCGGGGGCGGTTTCGCCACCGGCACGCCGGAGTGCTGCGTCTGCCCGGTCTGCCGCGCCGTGGCCGCGTTGCGCGATCCGAGTCCGGAATTCGCCGAGCGGCTCGCCACCGGAGCGGGCGACCTGGCCGCCGGGGTCGCCAGCCTCCTGCGCGCGTTCGCGCCGGCCGAGCCGGCGGAGCGCACCGAACCGGCCTCGCCGTCGGCCGAGCGCACCGAACCGGCCACGTCGCCGGCCGAGCGCACCGAACCGGCCCCGCGCCGGGCGGATGACCTCGGGTCGGCCGTTCCGGTCTCCGGTGCCGGGGACCACGTGTGGCGCGAGGCCACCCGGAGCGGGCATGATTCTCCGTCGGCGCCCGACGGGGACGTCTGGTC
>JAEYGD010000481.1 GCA_023402505.1 Actinomycetes bacterium | reverse complement strand
GTCGTCGGCCGGTCCGGCCGGTCCGGCCTCCGTCGCCGGAGCGGCCGTGACCGCCGGCGCCGGTTCGGCCGCGAGCCGCGCCGGCGGTACGGCGCTGCCGCCGCCCGCCTCGCCCAGCGCAGCCTGGATCAGCTCGGCCGCCTGCCGGTTGCCGGCGTCGGTGAGGTGCACCGTGTCGGCGAACGAGTCGCCGACGAACCGGTCCGCCGCCAGGTCCAGGAACGACACCCCGAGCTCGGCGCAGCCGGCGGCGAGCAGGTCGCCGTACGCCTTCCAGTTCTCCTCGATCGCGCTGTGCAGGATGCCGAAGACGGGGGCGTCGAAGTCGTAGCGGGCCCGCTCCTCGGGCGTGACGTCGCGGGTACGGGTGGAGGCCAGCGGCTGGAGACACATGAGCACACGGCTGCCGCTGGGCAGGGCCTTGGCGAGCACCCGCAGGTCCCGTAGCCGGCGTGCCGCCGCCAGCTCCATCCGGCTGCGCACCTGGGAGAGGTCCCAGGCCGGCGTGGTTGTGCGGGGGCGACGGACCGCGTCCAGGTCGGGCACGGTCTTACCGGCGGCGAGCACCGCCAGGTCGAAGAGCGGGACCTGGGTCAGGTCCTCGAAGGTGCGCTCGTAAGACACCGTGCCGTAGAGGTTGTCCGGGGTCAGCGAACCGATCAGGTTCACGAGGTCCGACCCGCCGCCGACGATGACCACGGTGGACGCCTTGTCCAGGAACGGCACCGCCGCCACCAGCTCCTGGAGCGAGACGGCCGCGCAGAGGCCCAGGTTGAGCTGCCGCACCCCGGTCAGCCCGGCCAGGTACGACGCCACGGTCGTGGAGTCCGCCGTCGCCGCGAGCCCGAGGGCCACCGAGTTGCCGAGCAGGATCCCGCCACCACCGGCGGCCAGCCAACTCGCCGAGTCGACCGTGCCGTACGGGGAGTCGGAGAGGCGGAACCCGGCGTCGTCGGTGTTCAGCATCTCCGACCGGAGACCCGGGGCGAGCGTGAAACCGAGGAACGGATGCGGGAAGAGGTCGATGCCGTGCCGTTCCAACAACATGCCGCCCCGGTGCCGCCGGGCGAAGGACTCGTGCTTGAACTGGGGCGTGGAATTCATTCGGTCTCCCGTACGTCTCGTACTCGTCATCGCGGGTCCCGGTCCGGACGCCCGCCGAGGGTCACAGGGCGGGATCCACCGCCGCTCGCACGCTGGTCGACCGTCCCGTCACCGGGAGGTGGTCAACGCCACCCGCTCCAGTTCCGCCACCACCTGCGCGGCCGACGGCTGGGCCGTCAGCTCCCGGCGCAGCCGGTCGGCCGCCTCCCGGAATCCGGGCTCGTCCAGCACCCGGCGCAGCGCGGCCACCACCGCGGCCGGGTCGGCGTCCCGGGCCGGCACCACGAGGCCGGCCCCCGTCTCGGCGAGCCGGGTGGCGTGCCGCGTGTGGTCGGGAAGCCGGGGTACGAGAACCTGCGGCAGCCCGTACGACACGGCGGTGAGCAGGGACGCGGCGCCACCCTGGGCGACCACGGCGGCGCAGCCGGGCAGCACCAGGTGCAGCGGTGAGCCGGCCACCACGTGCACCCCGTCGGGCACCGGCCCGAGCAGAGGACGCTGCTCCGGGCTCACCGCGACCACGACCTCCAGGTCGAGCTCGGCGAGCGCCCGCGCCACCGTCCCGGCGAGGAAGTAGTCCGGGCCGAGCCGGCCCATAGTCGTGCCCCAGGTGACGCAGACCCGGGGACGCGCGCCCGGCTCCGGCAGCGGCGGCGGCGCGAGGCCCGGACCGTTGAACGGCACCTGACCGAGCGGCAGCCGCCGGGAGCCGACCTGCGGGAGCTGCAGGCCGGCCGGGTACGGGTCGACGGTGGCCACGCCGAACGGGTCGACGCCGGTCAGCCCGTGCCGGGCGGCGAGCGGTTCGAGCACCGCCGGCAGGAACTGCGCGGCCCGGCCGCCGAGCAGGTCGGTGCCGAACAGGTGCCGCACCGCCGGCACGCCCACCGCCGCGGCGGCGACCGGCGCGGCGAACGCGCTCGGCTCGAACACCAGCAGGTCCGCCCGCCAGCGCCGGGCCAGGTCGACCAGGTCGTCCAGCATCGCGTCGGCGATCTCGGCGAAGAGCTTCAGGACCCGCGGCCCGCCGCCGTTGGCGCCGGGCGGTGTGGCGACGATCTCGCGGAACGCCGCCTCGGCGTCGACGTCGCGGCCGACCGGCGCGAACGGCAGCCCGGTACGCAGGGCCACGTCGGTCAGGGCCGGCTGGCTGGCGACCAGCACCTCGTGCCCGGCGTTACGGCAGGACCAGGCCAGCGGCACCATCGCGTACAGGTGCGTGGGCCACGCCCAGGTGGTGAAGAGGATCCGCATCGGCCCATGGCAGCACCGCCGGCTGGGCGGGCCCTCCACGCCCGCTCGATCCGCGCGACGCGACACGGCCACCGGTCGAGTCGGGCTCGAGCAGGCCGGCCCGGCCGTCGCCGGGGCCCGCCGCGCCGCCAGCGAGCGACCAGCGGGCTGGTGTTGGGTGCCCCTGACACGCCTGCCGCCGGAAGAGGGTGACATGGAGCTAGGCATCGGGCTGCCGACGATGATCCCGGGGATCGCCGGCGCGGATCTGCTCACCTGGGCCCGCCGTGCGGAGGAGCACGGCTTCGCCTCCCTCGGGGTGCTGGACCGGCTCATGTACGACGGCTACGAGCCGCTCGTGACGCTGGCCGCCGCGGCCGGCGCGACCAGCCGGATCCGGTTGACCACCACGATCCTCATCGCCGCTTACCGGGGTGACCGGGCGGTGCTGGCCAAGCAGCTGGCCAGCCTGCACCGCCTGTCGGGCGGGCGGCTGGTGGTGGGCGCGGCGGCCGGTGGGCGGCCGGACGACTTCGAGGCCTGCGACACCCCGTACGAGCAGCGGGGCCGCCGCCTCGACGCGCTCCTGGACGGGCTGCGGCGCTCCTGGAACGGCGGCCCGGAGGCGCTGGTGCCGGGCCCCCGCTGCCCGGACGGCGGGCCGCCGCTGCTGGTCGGCGGGCACTCGGCGGCGGCGATGCGGCGGGCCGCCGCGTACGGCGACGGG
>JAEYGD010000461.1 GCA_023402505.1 Actinomycetes bacterium | reverse complement strand
CCCCGAAGCGGCGCCGGCGGGCGGCCCGCACAGCCGACTCGGACGCGGCGGTCGGCGGCGGCGCGGGAGTGGCGGCCCGGTGACGCCGGGCGGGCCCGGGGCGTGTGGCCGGTGGCACCGCTGTGCCCTGAGCGGCGATTCGGGTCGGTGGGGTGCGCGCTGCGTGGGTACGCCGGATAGGGTCGACCCATGACCCACCAGGTGCACGCCTTCGAGCCGCCGGAGCGGTTCGTCGCCGGGACCGTCGGGCCGCCGGGGGATCGCACCTTCTTCCTCCAGGCGCGCGGCGGTGGCCGGCTGGTCAGCGTCGCGCTGGAGAAGGTCCAGGTCTCGCTGCTGGCGGAGAAGCTGGAGGAGCTGCTCGCCGAGGCGCAGCGGCGGTTCGGGGTGAAGGTGCCCGAGCCGGACGGGGCCGTCGGCGACAACGATCCGCTGGACACGCCGGTCGACGAGGAGTTCCGGGTCGGCACGCTGGGGCTGGCCTTCGACGTGGACACCGAGACCGTCGTGATCGAGGCGATCGCCGTCGGTGAGTCGGAGGCAGAGGTCGAGCTGGGCGAGCCGGACGACGAGGAGCCCGACGAGGAACCGGACGAGGACCTGGACCGGCTGCGGGTGCGGCTGACCCCGGAGGCGACCCGGCAGTTCATCGAGCGGGCCCGACGGGTGGTGAACGCGGGCCGTCCGCCGTGCCCGCTGTGCGGCCAGCCGCTGGATCCGGCCGGTCACCTCTGCCCGCGCCACAACGGCTACCACCGGTGACCTCGTCCGACCTGCAACCCCGCCAGGACGGCGACCGACCCCACCAGGACGACCGTTCCCTCCAGGATGACCGTTCCTGGCCGGACGGCGACCGACCACGCCCGGACGACCGCTCCCGGCACGGCGACGACATCTCCGGCCTGGACGGTGACGTCGCGCTCCGGCTGCTCCGGGACGGCACCCTGGAGCTCGAGGGTCGGCTGGTCGACGCCTCCAACACCACCCTGCGGGGTGTGCTGACCCTGGACGGGGTGACCGCCCGGTGCGTCTACAAGCCGGTCCGCGGCGAGCGACCGCTGTGGGACTTCCCGGACGGCACGCTGGCCGGGCGGGAGGTCGGCGCGTACCTGGTGTCCCGGGCCACCGGGTGGGACCTGGTGCCACCGACGGTGCTGCGCGACGGGCCGTTCGGACCGGGCTCCTGCCAGCTCTGGATCGACGAGCCGGCCGAGGCGGAGCCGCTGGTCGGGTTCGTGCCGGCCGAGGCGGTGCCGCCCCGGTGGCTCCCGATCGCGGCGGCCCGGGACGACGACGGCAACCCGTACGCGCTCGCCCACGCCGACGATCCGCGGCTGGCCCGGCTCGCCGTGCTCGACGCGGTGATCAACAACGCCGACCGCAAGGGCGGGCACGTGCTGGTCGGCCCGGACGACCGGCTCTACGGCGTGGACCACGGTGTGAGTTTCCACGTCGAGGAGAAGCTGCGCACGGTGCTGTGGGGCTGGGCGGGCCGCGAGCTGCCGCCGGACGCGGTGGAGATGCTCGACGCGCTCGCCGGTCTGGTCGCGGGGGAGCTCGGCGAGGAGCTGGCCGATCACCTCACCGTCGGTGAGGTCGCCGAGCTGGCAGCCCGGGTGGAGCGGCTGCGGGTCACCGGGCGGTTCCCGCTGCCCCCGCAGGAGTGGCCGGCGGTGCCCTGGCCGCCCATGTGAGCGGCTGTCGCGCCGCCCGTGTGCGGCTGTCGCGCCGCCCGTGTGAGGCTGTCGCGTTGATCACCTGCGGCGCGGCCCGGCGGTGTCGGTCGGCTCGTTAGGCTGGCGGTCATGGAGTCTTGGGCGGGACACGAGGTGCCGCGGCTGCCGGGTCGGGGCCGGCCGCTGGTGTTGTTCGACTCGGCGCGGCAGGCCACGGCGGCGAGCACGCCGGCCGGCGCCGGCACGATGTACGTCTGCGGCATCACGCCGTACGACGCCACGCACCTCGGGCACGCCGCCACGATGATCACGTTCGACCTGCTCCAGCGGGTGTGGCGGGACGCGGGGCTCGACGTGACGTACGTGCAGAACGTCACCGACATCGACGATCCGCTGCTGGAGCGCGCGGCCCGCGACGGCGAGGACTGGAAGGTCCTGGCGATGCGGGAGACCGCCCTGTTCCGGGAGGACATGGAGGCGCTGCGGATCATCCCGCCGGCGCACTACGTCGGCGCCGTGGAGTCGATCCCGGACATCGCCGAGAAGGTTCTCGTGCTGCTCAAGGACGGGGCGGCGTACCGGCTGGACGACGGCACGGGCGACGTGTACTTCGACATCTCCGTCGCGCCGCGTTTCGGTTACGAGTCCAACCTGACCCGGGAGCAGATGCTGGAGATCTTCCCGGAGCGTGGCGGGGACCCGGACCGGGCGGGCAAGCGTGACCCGCTCGACCCGCTGCTGTGGCGGGGTGCCCGGGAGGACGAGCCGTCCTGGCCCGGCGGCGACCTGGGCCCGGGCCGTCCCGGCTGGCACATCGAGTGCGCGGTCATCGCGCTGAACCTGCTCGGCGACCGGATCGACGTGCAGGGCGGCGGCAACGACCTGCTCTACCCGCACCACGAGTGCTCGGCGGCGCACGCGGAGCGGCTGACCGGGCAGGCGCCGTTCGCCGGCCACTACGTGCACGCGGGCATGATCGGTCTGGACGGCGAGAAGATGTCGAAGTCCCGGGGGAACCTGGTCTTCGTGTCCCGGCTGCGCGCCGACCGGGTGGATCCGATGGCGGTGCGGCTGGCCCTGATGGGCGGGCACTACCGCAGCGACCGTTCGTGGACCGACGACCTGCTGGCGACCGCGCAGGAGCGGCTGGGCCGCTGGCGGCGGGCCGCCGCCGCGCCGGCCGGGCCGTCGGGCGAGGCGTTGCTGGCGGGGGTACGCGAGCGTCTCGCCGACGACCTCGACTCCCCGGGCGCGATCGCCCTGGCGGACACCTGGGCCGAGGAGACCTTGGCCGGCCGAGGCACCGACCGGGATGCCCCGGCCCTGTTCACGAAGACCC
>JAEYGD010000571.1 GCA_023402505.1 Actinomycetes bacterium | reverse complement strand
CGTCGGGAGTCGGATCGGGGGTCAGGGCTGGGGACGGTCGACCGTGCCCCGCCAGGCGCCGGTCTCCTGACCGCGCCGCTCGATGAACTGCTTGAACCGCTGCAGGTCGCCCTTCGCCCGCCGGTCGACCACGCCGAGCTTGGCGCCGGCCTGCTCGACCGCGCCGTGCGGCTCGAACTCCAGCTGCAGGGTGACCCGGCTGGTGTTCTCGTCGAGCCGGTGGAAGGTGACCACACCGGCGTGCTCGGTGCCGCCGGTCGAACGCCAGGCGACCCGCTCGTCGGGCAGCTGCTCGGTGATCTCGGCGTCGAACTCGCGCTTCACACCGGCGATCTCGACGGTCCAGTGGGTCATCGTGTCGGACAGCTGGCGCACCTCCTGCACGCCCTCCATGAACTGCGGGAACTCCTCGAACTGGGTCCACTGGTCGTAGGCGGTGCGTACCGGGACGGCCACGTCCACGTGCTCCATGACACTCATCGGGACTCCTCCTCTCCGTCGGCGCTCTGGTCCGGATCCCGGGGAGATCCGGTCACCAGCGGCTCGTCTCGTTCTTGTGGCCGAGCGCCGCCCAGACCTCCGAGACCGTCTGGTAACGGGTGCCCTCGGGCAGCCGCTCCAGCTCGGCGACGATGTCGGCCGGCGCGTCGTTGTCACGCGCGTTGGCGACCAGGGACTCCCGGTCACCGGGTAGCGCCGACAGCGTGATGAAGCGGCCGAGCCGGCTGCGCCGCTCGACGTCCTCGGAGCTCATGCCCTTCGGAGCGCCGGTGCGGTACTCACCCGCCGGGGCCGTGGTCGGCTCCGGCTGGTCCTCGCCCGCCGGTTCGGGCTGACGGAACTCGTCGACCCGCGAGCCGCCCGCGCCCGGCCCCTGGAGCAGGCCGCTGACCTCGGAACTCATCTGCTCGTCGAGCCTGGGCCCGTGCTTGCTGCTGCCACGTTCCATGTCTTCTGCGCTACCCGGTGGGGTCTCCAGTAAACCGGCGGGAGATCACGTGGCGGCCGCCGCCTTGGGCGGCAGCACCGGTTCCTCCGCCTCGTCCACGCCGGCCTGCAACGCCCGGCCGCGCTGGAGTTCCGCGTTGATCTGGACGCCCAGCATCAGCGCCGAGTTGGACAGGTAAAGCCAGACCAGGAAGGCGATCACCGCGCCGAGGCTGCCGTACGTGACGCTGTAGGAACCGAAGTTCGCCACGTACAGGCCGAAGCCCGCCGACGCGACGGCCCACGCGAGCAGGGCGACCGCCCCGCCGGGGGTGAGCCAGCGGAAGCGGGGCTGCCGGACGTTCGGGGCGATCCAGAAGAGCAGGCTCAGCAGCACCATCATGATCAGCGCCAGCACCGGCCACTTCAGGACCCCCCACACCGTGCGGGCCAGCCCGCCCGCGCCGATCAGGTCGCCGACGGCGTCGGTCACCGGGCCGCTGACGATCAGCGCGACCGCGACGATCGCCAGGAGCACCAGCGACAGCGCGGCGAGCCCGATCTGCAGCGGGCGCAGCCGCCAGAACGGCCGCCCCTCCTCGACCCCGTAGACCGCGTTCGACGCCCGGGTGAACGCGCCGATGAACCCGGAGGCCGACCACAGGGCGCCGAGCAGGCCGAAACTCAGCAGCACCCGCGCCCCGCTCTGCTCCGCGACGACCTCCCGGACCACGCTGACGAAGCCCTCGTTGGCCACGACCGAGCCGGCGCCCAGGTCCCGGGCCAGGTCGAGCACCGTGTCCACGGTCTGCTCGCCCTCGGAGACCAGGCCGACCAGGGCGACCACCACGATGGTGGACGGGAAGAGCGCCAGCACCCCGTAGTAGGTCAGCGCCGCCGCCCAGTCGGCGCAGTTGTCCTTGAGGAAGTTCCGGGCGCTGCGCGCCACGACACCGCGCCAGGTCCGCCAGCTCAGTTGCCGGACCCGCCGCGGCAGGCGCAGCCGCGCCGTCTCGTCGAGCGCCGTCCCGGGCTCCGTCGCCGTCATGGCCCGCTCCCTGTGGCCCTGGCCGCCGGACGCGGGGTACGCCCGGTGTCGCCGCGCTCCGCCGGTACCCCCACCCGAAAATCGACAAACCCGGCACCGGTTTGCCGGTCCGCCGCGAGGGAACGGTCAACCAGAGGCCATCGACGCGGAGGAGGACGAGATGCCCGGGCGCGAGGACATGCCCAGCACGCTGCGGCGCTCCCCGGACAAGGCGCAGCGCACCTGGGAGAAGACGCACGACTCGGCCGTGCAGACCTACGGCGAGGGGGAGCGGGCCCACCGCACCGCCTTCGCGGCGGTCAAGCACGAGTTCGAGAAGGTGGGCGACCACTGGGAGTCGAAGGGCCGCAAGGGCCCCAGCGACCGGCAGGCGGCCGGCGGCGGTCCGCAGCGCCGCGCGGACACCGCGGGCGGCGTCGACGCGAACGCCACCAAGGACCACCTGATGCAGGTCGCGCGCAAGCTCGACGTCGCGGGCCGGTCCAGCATGAGCAAGCCGGAGCTGGTCAAGGCGATCGAGAAGGCCAACAACCGCGCCACCGCCAAGGCCCGGGAGAAGGGCAAGAAGCGCTAGGCGTACGCGACAAAGGGGCCGTTCCGGATGGGAACGGCCCCTCAGTGCGTCAGCTCACCAGTGGCCGCCGCCGGGTGCCTCGATGTGGACCGCCTTCGTGGCGGTGAACTCGTCCAGCAGCTCCGGGCCGTATCCGAAGCCCTGGCCGCTGCCGCGGCGCGGATGCGCGGCACCGCCCGGCGCCCCGCCGAAGACCGCGTTGATCTTCACGGTGCCCACCGGCAGCTCCCGCCAGGCGCGGTGGGCGTGGCTCATGGAGCCGGTCAGCACGGTCGCCGCCAGCCCGTACGGCGAGTCGGCGGCGCAGCGCAGCGCCTCGGAGAACGAGTCGACCACCACGACCGGGGCGACCGGCCCGAAGGTCTCCTCACGGACGAGCGTCATGTCGTGGCGGCAGTCCGCGACCACGGTCGCCGGGTAGAACGCGCCCGGCCCGTCCGGCAGCGTGCCGCCGACCCGGATCCGCGCTCCCTCCGCCACCGCCGCCGTGACCTGACCGTGCACGTGGTCCCGGTGCCGCCGGTCGACCAGCGGGCCCAGCTCGGTGGCCGGGTCGGCGCCGGGCCCCGCCCGCAGCGCCTGCGCCCGCTCGACCAGCGCGTCGACGAAGTCCTCGGCGACGTCCCGGTGCACGTAGACGCGTTCCACCGCGACGCAGATCTGCCCGGCGTTGGCGAACGCGCCGGTCGCCGCCTGCCCGGCCGCCCAGACCGGGTCCACGTCGCCGTCGACGATCAGCGCGTCGCTGCCGCCGTTCTCGAGCAGGACCTTCACGCCGGTCCGGGCCGCCGCCGCGGCGATCGCGCGGCCGGTCGCCGTCGAACCGACGTGGGCGACCACGTCGACCGGCTGGGCGGCCAGCGCCGCGCCCACCTCGGGCCCGCCGGTAAGCAGCGACAGCACGCCGGCCGGCAGCGCCTCGTCCAGGGCCTTCGCCAGCAGCCAACCGGTGGCCGGGGTCCGCTCGCTCGGCTTGTAGAGCACCACGTTGCCGGTCACCAGAGCCGCGCCGAGCAGACCGCAGGAGACCGCCACCGGGTCGTTCCAGGGGGTGATCGCGGCCACCACGCCGCGCGGCTGGGGGACCATGAAGTCGATCGCGTCGGTGCCGCCGTGCAGGGTACGCCCGCCGCGCACGGGGGCGAGTTCGGCGTACTGGCGCAGGGTGCCGACGCCGGCGTCCACGCCGCCGCGGGCGTCACCGAGCGGCTTGCCCATCTCGGCGGTGGTGGCGCGGGCCAACTCGTCGGCGACCGCGGCCACCGCGTCCGCGGCCCGGTGCAGGGCGGCGGCCCGCTTGGCCGGCGCCGTGGCGGCCCCCACCGCGGCCCCCACCCCGGCCGCCCCCCCCCCCATTCCCCCCACCGCGGCGGGGG
>JAEYGD010000570.1 GCA_023402505.1 Actinomycetes bacterium | reverse complement strand
CAGCCCGGCTGGCCGGACTCGTCCGGCCAGCGGCCGCCGGGCGGCCCGGTCACGGCAGGACCCCGCCGGGCAGGCGCGCCACCTCGGCGGCGAGCTGGCAGCCGGTGGCGATGCCGCAGTCGAGGAGGCGGTCGAGCTGGTGCGGGGTCACGCCGTGCTCCAGGTCGGTGATGACCTCGCCGCAGATCCGGGCCCGGCCGTCGTCATCGACGTGCACGAACGCCTTCGGCCAGAGCCGGTCGTGGTTCCAGGCGTTGCAGAAGGCGTGCAGCGCCGGCACGTACTCGATGGCGAAGGTCGGTGCCGCAACCGTGCGTACCTGGAGCAGTTCCCCGGCGGCGCCCGGGCGCAGGAACCAGATCAGGCTGTCGGCCCACCGGCCGACGAGGTCGCCGGCCGGGTCGGTCTCGACCGCGTAGCCCCGGCCGGCGAGCACGGTGGCGATCAGCTCGCCGGTCAACGGGCGCAGGGCACCCGGATATCCGCCCAGGGAGCGGTCCGGACCGTCCGCGATCGGCGACGCCATGCGGCACCCCTTCTCCAGCCGGATATCACGACCGGCGGCGGTGCCGCGCGACGACGCGCGGACACGACCCGGAAAAGCGGCGATCTGCCGGGTACCGCCGTTAAGTTGATGCTATGGCGGGCCGTACCTCTCAGGCGAGCCGGCGGCGCGGCGCGTCGCCGCGTGGCACCACGAACAGCCGTGCCCGCCAGCCGGCGAAGAAGGCGCGGACCCCGGCCCGGCGGCGCACCGCGGCCCGTCCCGGGCCGGCGGTCTACGTCGGACGTGCCGTCGGGGCGGTGTGGATGGGCCTCGCGCACGGCGTGGGCTGGGCGGTGCGCGCCGCCGGCCGGCAGGCCGCCTCGGCCCGTGACCTCGACCCGGAGCACCGGCGTGACGGCGCCGGGTTGCTGGTGCTCGGCCTGGCCCTGCTCAGCGCCGTCGGCATCTGGTTCTCCGGGGCCGGGCCGGTCGGCCAGCGGCTGGCCGACAGCGTGCGGCTCTTCCTCGGCGCGATCGCGATCGTGGTGCCGGTGCTGCTGATGATCGGCGCCTGGCGGTTGATGCGGCAGCCCGGCGACCCGGAGCACCGCGGGCGGGGTCTGGTCGGCTGGGGGTCGATGCTGGTCGCCACCGCCGCGCTGCTGCACATCGGGCAGAACCCGGTCGACCCGGTGCAGCGGGACTTCGCCGGCGGCCTGGTCGGCGCGGGCGTCGGGAGCCTGCTGGAGCGGGCGGTGACGGCCTGGGTGGCCGTGCCGCTGCTGATCCTGCTGCTGGTCTTCGGGCTGCTGGTGGTCACCGCGACGCCGATCAACAAGATCCCCGAGCGGCTGGGCCTGCTGGCCGGGGCGGTGGTCGGCGGACCGCCCGCCGAGGAGGCGGCGGAGGAGGAGGCCGAGGGGAAGCCGGCCCGCAAGCGGCCGGCGAAGCGGATGCCGCCCCCGCTGGACCCGGACGACTTCGACGACGACCTGGCCGGGGCCGACCTCCAGGAAACGCTCGTCCTGCCCCGCAAGCCGCCCGCCAAGGTGCCGGCCAGCCGCAAGCCGGTCGAGCCGCCCGACCACTCGCCGCTGCCGACCCGCGCCGAGCAGCTCGCGCTGACCGGGCTGGCCGGCGACTACACGCTGCCGCCGGCGAACCTGCTCAGTGGCGGGGCCGCCCCCAAGAAGCGCAGCAAGGCCAACGACGAGGTGATCGCCGCGCTGACCGGCGTCTTCGAGCAGTTCGACGTGGACGCCGCCGTCACCGGCTTCACCCGGGGGCCGACCGTGACCCGGTACGAGGTCGAGCTGGGTCCGGGCGTGAAGGTCGAGCGGATCACGCAGCTCTCCCGCAACATCGCGTACGCGGTGAAGTCACCGGACGTGCGGATCCTCAGC
The DNA here is from genome assembly GCA_023402505.1 of Actinomycetes bacterium. Taxonomy (GTDB): domain Bacteria; phylum Actinomycetota; class Actinomycetes; order Mycobacteriales; family Micromonosporaceae; genus Micromonospora. The sequence continues at coordinate 2,659 of JAEYGD010000570.1, read as the reverse complement.
CCGATCCCGGGCAAGAGCGCGGTCGGCGTGGAGATCCCGAACACCGACCCGGAGAACGTGGCGCTCGGCGACGTGCTGCGCTCCCGGGCGGCCACCGGCGACCACCACCCGATGGTGGTCGCCCTCGGCAAGGACATCGAGGGCGGCTACGTGGTGGCCAACCTCGCGAAGATGCCGCACATCCTGATCGCCGGCGCGACCGGCGCGGGCAAGTCGTCCTGCCTCAACTCGCTGCTGGTGTCGATCCTGACCCGGGCCACCCCGGACGAGGTGCGGCTGCTGCTCATCGACCCGAAGCGGGTCGAGATGACCGGCTACGAGGGCATCCCGCACCTGGTCACGCCGATCGTGACCAACGCCAAGAAGGCGGCCGACTCGCTGGAGTGGGTCGTCCGCGAGATGGACATGCGGTACGACGACCTCGCCGCCAACGGGGTCCGGCACATCGACGACTTCAACCGCAAGGTCCGCAACGGCGAGATCAAGGCGCCGCCGGGCAGCGAGCGGGAGCTGCGGCCGTACCCTTACCTGCTGGTGATCGTCGACGAGCTGGCCGACCTCATGATGGTCGCCCCGCGTGACGTGGAGGACTCGATCGTCCGGATCACGCAGCTCGCCCGTGCCGCCGGCATCCACCTGGTGCTCGCCACGCAGCGCCCCTCGGTCGACGTGGTCACCGGCCTGATCAAGGCGAACGTGCCGTCGCGGCTGGCGTTCGCCACCTCCTCCCTGGCGGACTCGCGGGTCATCCTCGACCAGCCCGGCGCGGAGAAGCTGCTCGGTCGCGGTGACGGGCTCTTCCTGCCGATGGGCGCCTCGAAGCCGATCCGGATCCAGGGCGCCTGGGTGACCGAGCGCGAGATTTCCGACGTGGTCAAGTTCTGCAAGGACCAGCGGGAGCCGGAGTTCCGGCCGGACGTGCTCACGGTCGCCCAGGAGGGCAAGAAGAAGATCGACGAGGACATCGGCGACGACCTGGACCTGCTGGTGCAGGCGGTCGAGCTGGTGGTGACCTCGCAGTTCGGCTCGACCTCGATGCTCCAGCGCAAGCTGCGGGTCGGTTTCGCGAAGGCCGGCCGGCTGATGGACCTCATGGAGACCCGGGGCGTGGTCGGCCCGTCCGAGGGCTCCAAGGCCCGCGACGTGCTGGTCAAGCCGGACGAGCTGGACGAGGTACTGGCCGGCCTGCGGGGCGACGACGAGTGACGACGGGTCGCGGTCGGCGCCGCTGACCGGGGCCGGGCGACACGCGACGGGCCCGCCGGTGTTCCGGCGGGCCCGTGCTCGTGGGGGAGCGGAGTTGCTCAGGAGTTGTAGAGCGCGGCGCCGATGATCATCCCGAGGATCATGCCGGCCAGGCTGGCGCCGGCCGCGTACCAGCCGAGCGGCTTGTCGCCGAGCACGGCGCCCACGACACCCAGGGCGATGCCGGCGAGGCCGAACAGCGGCGGCAGGAACAGGATCGCGATGACCGCGAAGACGAAGCCCAGGATCGTGCAGACGCGGGCGGCGCTGCTGCGGGGACGCGCGGTGCTGTGGATGTCGGCCATGGTGTCCTCCGTGGTGGGTGAGATCGTGGTGCGGCCGATCTCTACCCACTGTGGTCAGCGGTTACGCCTGCCCAGCGGGACCGTGGGTCGCGCCGGACGTGCGGTGGAGGGCTCCGGCGGGGCGTCAGTGGTAGATCTTCAGGCCGACCACGCCGGCCACCACCAGCAGCAGGCAGATGATCCGGGGCAGGCTGGCCGGCTCGTTCAGCGCGACCATGCCCACCAGGGCGGTGCCCACGGCGCCGATGCCGACCCAGACGGCGTACCCGGTGCCGACGGGGATCTCGCGCAGCGCGTACGCGAGGCCGGCCATGCTCAGCACGAGGGTGACCGCGAAGACCACCGACGGGACGAGTCGAGTGAAGCCGGCGCTGCGGTCGAGGGCCACCGCCCACGCGGTCTCCAGGAGTCCGGAGATCACCAGCACGATCCAGGCCATGGGGACGTCACCTCTGCGGGGATGCCCGGGCCGCCGAGGGCCGGGACGAGTCGATACTGCGGGCCACGGGGGCGTCGTGCCTGACCGGGTACGCCCACCACTCGTCCGGGACGGCTGAGCCGTCGCCGACGACGGTAGCACCGGGCGGTGGCCGGGGGCGGTGATCCGAACCACGACGGCTGGACCTCAACCTGACTTGAGCTTGCAGTATTGGGTCATGCCTCTGCTCTTCTCCGACCCCGAGGTGGCCGCCGCGCTCGACGCGCCGACGACGGTCACGGCGATGCGCGACGCGTTGTGCGCCGCCCACGACGGCCGGCTGATGGCGCCACCCCGGGCCGCCGCGGCGCTCGGCGGGGGGCGGATGGTGCTGACCGCCGGGCACCTCGTCGGCGAGTGGTACGGCTTCCGGTCGTACGACACGTTCGGGCACCCGGGCGGCGAGCAGGTGGTGGTGCTGCACGACGGCCGTACCGGCGCGGTGCGGGCCGTCGCGGTCGGCGAGGAGCTGGGCTCCCGGCGTACCGGCGGGCTGGGCGGGGTGGCCGTCGACGCGCTGGCCCGCCCGGACGCGACCACGCTCGGCGTGATCGGCTCCGGACGGCAGGCGTGGACGCAGGTGTGGGCCGCCGCGGCGGTCCGGCCGCTGCGCGAGGTGACCGTGTACAGC
>JAEYGD010000219.1 GCA_023402505.1 Actinomycetes bacterium | reverse complement strand
GGTGTGGTGTGGGGAAGCGTCCACACCCGGCCGGCCCCACACCGGTGCGTCTTCCTCCGCACCAACTCGTCCCGGCGGTCCCGCCGGCGGTCTCCGCCGCGGGGTGCGCGCCTCGGCCACGTGGAGGAGACAGACCATGCCGACCAACCCGGCTCAGGCACCGACGGTGCCGGCGCACGTGCTGCCGCACCGCACCCCCGCCCAGCTCCTCGCGGTTGCCCGCCAGGGGCTGGCCGAGGCCGCCCGGACCGGCCCCGACGGCCTCCGATACGCCGCGGCGCACCTGGCCGCCCTGCGCGCCGCCGCGGCGCTGCTCGCCGCGCGCGCCCGTCCCGCGCCGACCCGGCGGAACCGGGTCACCAGCGTCTGGGTCCTGCTCTCCGGTGTCGCCCCCGAGCTCGACGAGTGGGCCCGGTTCTTCGCCGTCGGCGCCAGCAAGCGCGCCGCCGCCGAGGCCGGCATCCCCCGGGTCGTCACCGCCCGGGAGGCCGACGACCTGCTGCGCGCGGCGGAGGAGTTCGTGACGGTGGTGGAGACCGCGCTCGGCGTGGCCCATCAACCGGCGCTCGGCGACCTCGCGGCCTGATCTGCGGCCTGATCTCCGGCTCCGTTCCCGGCCCGCACCGGCAGGCCCGGGAACGGAGCCGGTCACCACTGGTCCGTTTTGAGCTTTTTTGAACCATCAGCACAGCAGCACGACAGGGGGTAGGTCCGATGGCGGGCCGCATGGTGGTCGGTTCCGCCGCGCTGGCGGGTCTGGTGCGCCCGGCGAGCGCGCCGGACCCGGCGGGCGCTCACCGGGTGCTGCCGGTGGCTCCCGAGCTGACCGGCCTGCTGCCCAACCGAGGGCTGCGCCGGGGCAGCACGATCGCCGTCGCCGCCGGCCAACCCCGGCCCAGCGGTGCCACCTCCCTGGTCCTGGCGCTGCTCGCCGAGGCGTCCCGGGCCGGCTCGTGGTGCGCCGTGGTCGGGGTGCCGACCTTCGGGGCGGTCGCCGCCGCCGAGCTCGGCATCGCCCTGGACCGGCTCGCCCTGGTGCCGTACCCGGGGCCGGACTGGGCCACCGTCGTGGCCGCGCTGATCGACGGGGTGGACGTCGTGGTGACCGCGGTCCCGGCCGGAGTCACCACGACGGTCGCCACCCGGCTGGCCGCCCGGGCCCGGCAGCGGGGCAGTGTCCTCGTCCCGTACGGGCGGTGGGACGGCGCCGACGTGACCCTCCAGGTGAGCCGGGGGGTCTGGCAGGGTCTCGGCGCCGGCCGGGGCCGGCTGCGGCGACGTGAGGTCACCGTCTCGGCGCGGGGGCGGGGGGCCGCCGCCCGGCCCCGGGAGGTGACGGTCTGGCTGCCCGGTGACGCGCTGACCCGGGTCGTCCCGCGCCCGCTGCCCGGCACCCCCGCCGGCTCGGTCACCGGCCGGTCGACCGCCGGCCGGCTCCGGACGGTGTCGCCGGTCCCCGCCGCCGAACCGTCCTCACCGCCGCTGACCCTGGTCGGTCCGGCGTGACCGGCATGCCCAGCCCGGAGGCGGCCGGAGGGCTCCCCTCGGAGGTGGCCGGTGGGTCCGCCGCACCCGTGCGGACGTTGGTGCTCTGGTGCCCGGACTGGCCGGTGGTCGCTGCCGAGATCGTCGACGGGGTGCCGGCGACCGACCCGGTCGCGGTTCTGCACGGCAACCGGGTGGTCGCCTGCTCCGAGCAGGCCCGGGCCGAGGGGGTACGCCGTGGGCTGCGCCGCCGGGAGGCCCAGAGCCGGTGTCCCCGGCTCACCGTCGTCGACCACGATCCCGTCCGGGACGCCCGGGCGTTCGAGCCGATCGTGGCCGCGGTCGAGGAACTGGTGGCCGGTGTGGAGGTGACCCGTCCGGGGGCGTGCGCGGTTGCCGCCCGCGGGCCGGGGCGCTACCTCGGCGGTGAGGAGGAGGCGGCGGAGCGGATCGTCGAGCACGTCGCCCAGGCCTGCGCGGTGGAGAGCCAGGTCGGCATCGCCGACGGTGCGTTCGCGGCCGGGCTGGCCGCGCGCACCGGCCGGGTCGTCCCACCGGGCGGCACGCCGCGCTTCCTGGCCGACCTGCCGGTCGAGGCGCTCGGCCGTCCGGCGCTGGCGGATCTGCTGCGCCGGCTCGGGGTGCGTACGCTCGGCGACTTCGCCGCTCTGCCCCCCGGTGACGTGCTGGCCCGGTTCGGGTTCGACGGTGCGCTGGCCCACCGGCTGGCCGCCGGGCGGGACCACCGTCCGCTCGCGGTCCGGGAGCCCCCGGCCGACCTGGCGGTCACCGCCGACCAGGACGAGCCGCTCGACCGGGTCGACGCGGCGGCCTTCGTCGCCCGCGCGCTGGCCGAGCGGCTGCACGACCGCCTCGCCGCGTACGGGCTGGCCTGCACCCGCCTCGGCATCGAGGCGGTGACCGCGCACGGCCAGGAGCTGCACCGGGTCTGGCGGCACGACGGCCTGCTCACCGCCGCCGCCATCGCCGACCGGGTGCGGTGGCAGCTCGACGGTTGGCTCTCCGGTGGCCGGCCGGGCCCGGCGGGCGTCGGACCGGCCCGGCCGACCGCCGGCATCATCCGACTGCGGCTGGTCCCGGACGGGGTGATCGCGCAGGGCGCCCTGCAGCCCGGCCTGTGGGGCGAGGCCGGCGAGGAGCGGGAGCGGGCCCATCGGGCGCTGAACCGGGTCCAGGGCATCCTCGGCCCCGAGGCGGTGGTCACCGCGGTGCTCGGCGGCGGGCGCTCCCCGGCCGACCAGGTACGCCTCGTGCCGTGGGGCGACGAACGCCTCCCCGCCCGCCCTGGCCCACCCTCGCCGCCCCGCCCCGGCCCACCCTCGCCGCCCAGCACCGACTCGCTGCTGGCGCGGTCTGCCTCGTCGCCGGCCTTCTCCGGTCCGTCGCGGCCAGCCGGCCGGCGGGGAGGGCGGGGAGAGCGGGAAGCGGAGCCGCCGTGGCCGGGGCGGCTCCCACCGCCGGCGCCGGCGGTGGTGCTCCCGGAGCCGCTCGCCGCCACCGTGCACGACGCGGCCGGCGAGCCGGTCGTGGTCAGCGCGCGCCTAGTGGTGAGCGCGCCGCCGGCAGCGCTGGTCATCGGGGACGGCCGACCGGCGGAGATCACCGGGTGGACCGGTCCATGGCCGGTGGACGAGCGCTGGTGGGCGCCGGCGGAGGCCCGCCGCCGGGCCCGGTTCCAGGTCTGCCTCGCGGACGGTAGCGCCCTGCTGCTCGCGGTCGAGGGCGGCCGGTGGCTGGTGGAGGCGGCCTATGACTGACCACCACCTGCCTCCGGCGGTCACCGCTTGCCCGGTCGGTCCGCGAGCCGCCCGGGGCGGCGGGCGCGGAGTTGCCGGCGGTCGTGGTCGCGGAGTTGCTGGCGGTCGTGGTCGCGTTCCGTCACGGTCGCGGAACAAGGATGCGCGGACCAGTCGTATTCCTGGCAGACATGAATATGACTGGCAGGAATATCGCTCGCTGGCGTGTTCTCTCTCCGGGCCGTCCGAAAAGTGCGACCGCCGCGACCGGCCCGTCCGGCTCGACCGCCGCGCCCGGCTCGCCCGGTCCGCCCGGCCTGTCCGGCCCGCCCGCCGCGACCGGCGCGCGCGCGGGGCGGGAGGCGTCCGGTGAGCTTTCACAACCCGGATCTGCCCTGGTCCGAGCTGGAGCGGGTGCTCACCGGGACGGCTGCCCGCGACGGGCGGCGTACGAAGCGCGGTGAGCGGCACCTGCACGTGGTGGATCCCCTGGCGGTGGACGCCGACGGCGGGGACTCCCCGGCGTGGACCCGTAAACGCCAGCACTACGAGCCGCCCGAGCTGGAGCGTCCGGACGGTGCGGTGCCGTACGCCGAACTGCACGCCCACACCAACTTCAGCTTCCTCGACGGCGCCAGCCACCCGGAGGAGCTGGCCGAGGAGGCCGCCCGGTTGGGGCTCACCGCCCTCGCGGTGACCGACCACGACGGCTTCTACGGCGTCGTGCGCTTCGCCGAGGCGGCGCGCGCCCTGCACCTGCCGACGGTCTTCGGTGCGGAACTCTCCCTCGACCTGCCCGGCCCGCAGAACGGCGAACCCGATCCGCTCGGGCGGCACCTGCTGCTGCTCGCCCACGGCCACGAGGGGTACGCGCGGCTGGCCGCCACCATCTCCCGGGCCCAGCTGCGTGGCGGCGAGAAGGGGCGGCCGGTCTACGGGGAGCTGGAGGAGGTGGCCGCCGAACTGGCGGATCACGTGCTGGTGCTCACCGGTTGCCGCAAGGGGCACGTGCCGGCGGCGCTGCTCACCGAGGGCGTCGACGCGGCGGCCCGGGAGCTGGACCGGCTGACCGCGCTGTTCGGCCCGGAGACGGTCGCGGTGGAGCTCACCGACCACGGCCACCCGGTCGACGCCGACCGCAACGACGCCCTCGCCGAGCTGGCCGCCGCCGCCGGGCTGCCGACGGTGGCCACCAACAACGTGCACTACGCCACCCCCGGGCGGCGGCGGCTGGCCACCACGCTCGCCGCGGTCCGCGCCCGGCGCAGCCTGGACGAGATCGACGGTTGGCTGCCCGCCGCCGGCACCGCCCACCTGCGCAGCGGCGCCGAGATGGCGGCCCGGTTCGCCGCGTACCCGGGTGCGGTGGCCCGGGCCGCCGAGTTCGGTGCGGAACTCGCCTTCGACCTGCAGCTCGTGGCACCGGCGCTGCCGGCGTACCCGGTGCCGCCGGGGCACACCGAGATGAGCTGGCTGCGCCACCTCACCGCGCAGGGCGCGCGGGAGCGTTACGGCCCGCCGGAGGCGCACCCGGAGGCGTACGCGCAACTGGAGCACGAGCTGAACATGATCGAGGAGTTGGGTTTCCCCGGCTATTTCCTGGTGGTCTACGACATCGTCACGTTCTGCCGCGAGCAGGACATCTACTGCCAGGGGCGGGGCTCGGCGGCCAACTCCGCGGTCTGCTACGCGTTGCGGATCACCAACGTGGACGCGGTACGGCACCGGCTGCTCTTCGAGCGCTTCCTCGCCCCGGAGCGGGACGGCCCGCCGGACATCGACGTGGACATCGAGTCCGACCGCCGGGAGGAGGTGATCCAGCACGTCTACGCCCGGTACGGGCGGGAGCACACCGCCCAGGTCGCCAACGTCATCTCGTACCGGCCGCGGTCGGCGGTGCGGGACGTGGCGAAGGCGTTCGGTTTCTCCCCGGGCCAGCAGGACGCCTGGAGCAAACAGATCGACCGTTGGGGATCGGTCGCGGCGGTGGACGTGGAGGACATTCCCGAGCCGGTGGTGACGTACGCGAACGAGGTCCAGACGTTCCCCCGGCACCTGGGCATCCACTCCGGTGGCATGGTGATCTGCGACCGCCCGGTGATCGAGGTGTGCCCGGTGGAGTGGGGCCGGATGCCGGGGCGCAGCGTCCTCCAGTGGGACAAGGACGACTGCGCCGCCGTCGGGCTGGTCAAGTTCGACCTGCTCGGCCTGGGCATGCTCTCGGCGCTGCACTACGGCTACGACATGATCGGGATGAACCTCGACCTGGGGGACATGACCCTGGACGACCCGGAGGTCTACGACATGCTCTGCCGGGCCGACTCGGTCGGGGTGTTCCAGGTGGAGAGCCGCGCCCAGATGGCCACCCTGCCCCGACTCAAGCCCCGCTGCTTCTACGACCTGGTGGTGGAGGTGGCGCTGATCCGGCCCGGCCCGATCCAGGGCGGCTCGGTGCACCCGTACATCCGGCGGAAGAACGGCCAGGAGCCGGTCACCTTCGCGCACCCGCTGATGCGCAACGCCCTGGAGAAGACCCTGGGCGTGCCGCTGTTCCAGGAGCAGCTCATGCAGCTCGCCATCGACCTGGCCGGGTTCGACGCGGCCGGAGCCGACCAGCTGCGCCGGGCGATGGGGGCCAAACGCTCGGTGGAGCGGATGGCGCAGATCGCCGACCGCCTCTACGCCGGCATGGCCGAACGGGGGATCACCGGCGAGCTGGCCGACGACGTGTACCGCAAGCTCACCGCGTTCGCCAGCTACGGCTTCCCGGAGAGCCACGCGATGAGCTTCGCGTACCTGGTCTACGCCAGCTCCTGGCTCAAGCGCTACCACCCCGGCCCGTTCCTGGCCGCCCTGCTCAACGCCCAGCCGATGGGCTTCTACTCGCCGCAGACCCTGGTCGACGACGCCCGCCGGCACGGGGTGGAGGTCCGCCGGCCGGACGTCAACGCCAGCGGCGCCAAGGCCGTCCTGGAGTCCACCCCGGACACCCGGTGGGGCAGCGTCGCGGGGGAGCCGCCGCACGCGTGGGGGCTCGGCGGTCCGGCGGTGCGGCTCGGGCTGGGTGGCGTGCGTACCCTCGGCGGGGACGTGGCCGAGCGGATCGAGGCCGAACGGGCGGCGCACGGGCCGTACCGGGACATGCCGGACCTGGCCCGCCGCGTGGGTCTCACCGCCGCGCAGCTGGAGGCGCTCGCCACGGCGGACGCCTTCGCGTGCTTCGGCCTGACCCGGCGGGAGGCGCTCTGGGCCGCCGGTGCGGCGGCCCAGGACCGGCCGGGCCGCCTGCCCGGCACGGTGACCGGCACGGCCGCGCCGACGTTGCCCGGGATGGAGGCGGTCGACCGGCTCGTCGCGGACGTGTGGGCGACCGGGCTGTCGCCGGAGAGCCATCCGGCCCGGTTCATCCGCGACCAGCTCGACGCCCTGGGCGCGGTGCCGATCGCCCGGCTCGGCCGGGTGGAGCCGGGCCGGCGGGTGCGGGTCGGCGGGATCGTCACCCACCGGCAGCGCCCGGCGACCGCGGGCGGGGTCACCTTCATCAACCTGGAGGACGAGACGGGGATGCTCAACGTCACCTGCTCCCCTGGGCTGTGGCAGCGGTACCGGCGGGTGGCGCGGACCAGCGCCGCGCTGGTGGTCCGGGGTCGCCTCCAGCGGAACGAGGGGGTGATCAATCTCACCGCCGACCGGTTGGATCCGATTGATCCTCCGGTCAGGCCCACCGCACGTGATTTCCGTTGATCAATAAGTGATCCACATTACGGTTTTTCCGCCCCGACGGAGGGAGACTTCCTGCCCGCGCGGGCAGGGTGGCCCGCGCGGTCACGAGGGGGACGAACCGATGACGGGGTATCGCGCCTACAGCGGTGCAGTGGCCAACACGCGCCGGACCCGGCTCGGCACCGGGTGGGTGCCCACGCACCACACCGAGGCCCGCGAGTACGAGGTCACCGACGGGCCTGTGGCGAACTCGGTGCGCTCGCGCAACGACGAGGAGAACGCCGCCGCCGGCGGCGACGCCTGACCGCCCGCCGGCCACGGCCGGGGCGACACTGGACCGGGTGACTAGGCTCGTCGGGGTGGAGCAGACCCCAGGCCGGCTCGCCGGGCCGCCGCTGACCCCCCGTACCGCCGTGATCTGGTCGGTGCTGCGCGCCGAGCTGGACCGCCGTGGCGACACCGACCTCACTGTGCTCGACGTGGGCGGCGGCACCGGCGGCTTCGCCGTGCCGCTGGCCCGGGCCGGGCACCGGGTCACCGTGGTCGACGCCAGTCCCGACGCGCTCGCCGCGCTGACCCGCCGCGCCGCCGAGGCCGGGGTCGCCGACCGGGTACGCGCCGTGCAGGGCGACGGTGACGCGCTCGCCGGGCTCGTCGAGCCGGCCGGCGTGGACCTGGTGCTCTGCCACGC
>JAEYGD010000203.1 GCA_023402505.1 Actinomycetes bacterium | reverse complement strand
GCAGAACTCGTTGCCCTCGGGGTCGGCCAGCACGATGTGACCGGCGCCGAGCGGCGGCGCCGGTTCGTGGCGCCGCAGCCGGGTCGCGCCGTGCGCGACCAGGCGCTCGGCCTCCGCCTCCAGGGCCGCCATCCGCGCGTCACCCTCCAGGCCGGGCGCGGCCCGCACGTCCAGGTGTACGCGGTTCTTGGCCCGCTTGCCCTCCGGCACCCGGTGGAAGAACAGCCGTGGCCGCTCGCCCTCGGGGTCGACCAGGGCGGAGGCGTCGTTGCGGTTCTCCGGTGGCACGCCCATCGCCGCCAACGCCTGCTCCCACGACCCGAAGCCCGGCGGCGGCCCCTGCACCTGGTAGCCGAGGGCCTCGGCCCAGAACGCCGCCAGCTCGGCGGGGTCGGCGCAGTCGAAGGTCACCTGGATGTCGCGTGGCATGTCAGCTCGTCTCCCGTCGGGTGTGCCGGTAGAGGTCGCGGAGCAGGCAGACCTCGGCCAGATGGTGGATCAGTTCGCGGTTGATGTGCAGCACCAGCGCGGCCAGCGGCCGCTCGCCGTACGGTGCCTCGGACGGCCCGCAGGGGCGGACGAGGCCGGTCTCGCCGAGCGACTCGACGCCGGCCTGCCAGGTGGCGTACTCGGTGTCGAGCTGGTCCAGCGCCGCCTTCGCGGTCGGGGCGTACTCGAAGGACTGGTAGTCGGTGGGCGCGCGACCGAAGTGGGCGGCGTTGCGGACCGCGAGCACACCGACGATCACGTGCCCGAGCCGCCAGGCGATCGTCGTCAACGGCGGCGGATCGGGCTCCGGCATCGCGAAGTCGATGGTCATCGTGCCGGCCCCGCCCTGCACCGGTGCGCTCCCGGTGCCCCGCGGCCGTACGCTCCAGCAGCCCGGTGCCGGCTCCCAGAAGTACTCGTCGTCGGTCAGCCCGTCCAGTCGGCTCCGCAGCTGGCTGGCCCAGTGCCAGCCGATCTGGTCGCGGAGCAACGGATTCCAGGTCAGGTCGGTCATGGTCCCAGCCTCCCGTGGATAGCGGACAGGATCGGTCCGCGATGTGTGCAACGATCGGTCGGTGAGTGTCGAGACGACCACCGAGCGGGTGCTGCGGCTGCTGGCGCTGCTGCAGCGCCGGCCGTCCTGGACGGCCGCCGAACTCGCCGCCGAGTTGCGGGTCACCGACCGTTCGGTGCGCCGCGACGTCGAGCGGCTGCGGGCGCTCGGCTACCCGGTGCACGCCACCGCGGGTGTCGGCGGCGGCTACCGGCTCGGCGCGGGCACCCGGCTGCCGCCGCTGCTGCTCGACGACGAGGAGGCGATCGCGACCGCGGTCTCCCTGCGGCTGGCGTCGGGCGGCACGGTCACCGGGGCGCGCGAGGCGGCGCTGCGGGCGCTCGCGAAGCTCGACCAGGTCATGCCGCCCCGGCTGCGCGCCGAGGTGCGGGCCGTGCACGGCGCCACCGACACCCTCGTCGGCCCCGGCGTCGAGATCGACGCGGAGCTGCTCGTCACCCTCGCACGGGCCTGTCGCGACCTCGTGCGGGTGCGGTTCCGGTACGCCGGCCGCGACGGCGGGGAGCGCGAGCGCACCGCCGAACCGGTGCGGATGGTCGCCACCAGCCGGCGCTGGTACCTGATGGCGCGCGACGTCGACCGCGACGACTGGCGGACCTTCCGGCTGGACCGGATGCGCGACGTGGTGGCGACGACCTGGCGGTTCCGGCCCCGGGACCATCCGGACCCGGTCGCCTACGTGCAGCGGTCGATGACCGAGGCGCCGTACCGGCACGTCGCGCGGGTACGGGTGCGCGCCGCGCCCGACCAGGTCCGCGCGCTGGTGCCGCCCCAGGTGGCGCGTGTCGAGGACGACCGCGACGGGTGGTGTCTGCTCGTCGCCGGCGGGGACGACCCGGACTGGCTGGCGGTGCACGTGGCACGGCTGGGCTTCGAGGCGGAGTTGCTGGAGCCGCCGGAGCTGCGGGAGGCCGCCGCCCGGCTCGCCCGCCGCCTCGCCGCGATGGCCGCGCCCGGCGAACCCTGACCATCGCCCGACCACGCGGCCGGCCGGCGTCAGTGGCCGCGGTAGAGAGCCTCGACGTCGCCGGCGAAGTGCTCCTGGACCACCTCTCGCTTGATCTTCAGGGTGGGGGTGAGTTCACCGTCGGCCTCGGTGAAGTCCCGGGGCAGGATGGTGAACGTCTTCACCTGCTCGGCTCGCGACACCGTGGCGTTCGCCCGGTCGACGGCCGCCTGGATCTCGCCGCGCAGCCGGGGGTCGTCGCGCAGGTCGGCGATGTCGGCGTCCGGCCGGCCGTGCGCCGACCGCCACCGGGCGAGGGCGGCCGGGTCCACGGTGACCAGCGCGGCGACGTACGGGCGGTCGTTGCCGACCAGCATGCACTGGCTGACCAGCGGATGGGCGCGGATCGCCTCCTCGACCGGCGCGGGCGCGAGGTTCATGCCGGCGGCGGTGACGATGATCTCCTTGGTGCGGCCGGTGATCCGCAGGAAGCCGTCCGGGTCGACGCTGCCGAGGTCGCCGGTGCGCAGCCACCCGTCCGGGGTGAACGTCGCCCGGGTTGCTTCCGGGTTGTTCCAGTAGCCGGGGAACACCACGTCCCCGTGCGCGAGGATCTCCCCGTCGTCGGCGATGCGGATCTGCACGCCGGGCAGCGGCCGGCCGACCGTCCCGATCCGTTGCGCGGTCGGTGTGTTGACCGTCAGCGCGGGCGAGGTCTCGGTCAGGCCGTACCCCTCCAGCACCAGCAGGCCGGCGCCGCGGAAGAAGTGGCCCAGCCGCTCGCCCAGGGGCGCCCCGCCGACGATCGCCGTTTCGCACCGCCCGCCGAGCGCGGCGCGCAGCTTCCGGTACACCAGCAGGTCGCACAGCCACCGGGCCAGCCGCAGCGCCACGTTCGGCCCGCCGGCCGTGTCGAGGGCCCGGCTGTAGCGGATGGCGACCCGTTCGACGAGGGCGAACAGCCGGCCCCGGTGCCCGTCCTCGGCCTTCTGGCGGGCCCGGTTGTACATCTTCTCGAAGACCCGTGGGACCGCCAGGACGAACGTCGGCCGGTGCCGGCGCAACTGGTCCATCACGGCTCCGATGTCGGCGCTGTGCACCATGGTCGCCCGGGTCTGCACCATGCCCACCTGGATCAGCCGGGCGAACGCGTGGGCCAGCGGCAGGAACAGCACCGTGGTCGCGCCGGGGTGCAGCAGTTGCGGCAGCACGGCCACGGCGGCGGTCACGTCGCAGTGGACGGAGCGGTGCGTCAGGACGCAGCCCTTCGGGCGGCCGGTCGTGCCGCTGGTGTAGACGATCGTGGCCGGGTCACCGCCGGTCACCTGCCCGCGGCGCGCGTCGAACCGCTCGGCGTCGACCGCACGTCCCCGGCCGGCCAGGGCGATCAGATCACCGGCGTCGAGCTGCCAGACCTCGCGCAGCGCCGGCAGGCCCGGTCGCAGGCTACCGACGAGTTCGGCCTGCCCGGGCGTCTCCACCACGCAGCCCACCACGCCCGCGTCGGCGAGGATCCACTCGACCTGGTCCGGGCTGGCGGTCTCGTAGATCGGCACGGTCACCGCCCCGATGGCCCACAGGGCGTAGTCGACCAGCGTCCACTCGTACCGGGTGCGGCTGATCAGCCCGACCCGGTCGCCGTGGCCGACGCCGGCCGCGAGGAACCCGCGGCCGAGGCTCAGGACGTCGTCGCGGAACTGCTCGCAGGTCACCGGCACGTCGCCGCCGCGTACCGAACGTCGTGCCGGCCACGCCCGCGACACCGGCGCGGGACGCACGAACTGCACCGCCTGCGGGGCCTCGCGGGCGTTGGTGAACACGCGCTCGGCCAGCCCCGGCACCACCGGGCCGACGTCGAGCGGCGCTTCGACGACCTCCTGCACCTGCCACCCCCGGGACCGCACCGCCGGCACCGGGCGTGGCGACGGTCGTACGGCCATCGTGCGACCGTCGGTGGCCGGGTCGGTGGCGCTATCGACAAACCGGCCCGCGACGCCCGGCGGGGTGGTAGGAGCCGTCCGTCGATCGACGTCGGCCCTGGCGCCCCGCCCGTGTTGGCAATATTCTCCACTTCACGCCCGGTCAATGGAGCTGGTTTTCACGCGGCTCATCCCGATTCCCGCGAACCGGGCGCGGAGGAGATTCCATGCACGTCGAGCAGAGCGAGCTGGACCGCCGTACCCTGCTGCGGGCCGGCCTCGGCGCCGCCACCGTCGCGGTGGTCGGCACCGAACTCGCCCGCCCCTCAGCCGCGCACGCCGATCCGGGCGCCGACCTGGACTGGATCTACAGCTGCGACGAGTGGGGCGCCCGCCCGCCGAAGGACCCGCTGGCCGTCAGCACGGTGCCGACCAACAAGATCATCGTGCACCACATGGCCTTCCCGAACGTCACCGACTACTCCGAGGCGCAGGCGATCAAGCTCGCCCGCGACTGCCAGAACCTGCACGTCGACGGCAACGGCTGGTCCGACACCGGCCAGCACTTCACCGTCAGCCGCGGCGGGTACGTCCTGGAGGGACGCCGGGGCAGCCTGGAGCGCCTGCAGGCCGGCGACCGGCAGATGGTCTCCGCGCACTGCCCGGGCGAGAACACCCGCTCCATCGGCATCGAGAACGAGGGCACGTACGTCACCGAGACCCCGCCCGAGGCGCTGCTCGACTCCCTGGTCAGGCTCTGCACGACCATCTGCCGCCAGTACGGGCTGCACGCCCACGACATCTTCGGCCACTGGGACTTCCGAAACACGCTCTGCCCGGGCGCCGCCTTCTACCGGCAGTTCCCGATGCTGCGCCGCCGGGTCTTCGCCGCGCTCGGCACCGACCCGGCCGACGTGCCCGCCCGCCGCTGGCCCGACGTATGGCGGTTCGTCGGCTCGCCGTCGGTGCGGGTCGCGCAGTACCTGCTCGCCCACCACGGCTACGCGGTGACCCCCAGCAGCGTGTTCGACGCCGCCACCGTCGCCGCCGTACAGGACTGGCAGGCCCGCAACGGCCTCCCGGTCGACGTCGACGCCACCCTCACCACCGGCACCTGGGAGACCCTGGCGCCCGAGCTGGACCAGCACGCCAGCGGCCTGCCGGTCACCGCGGTCCAGTTCATCCTCAACGCCAAGGGGTACGACGAGGTCACCGTCACCGGCACGTACGACCACGCCACCCGCCGCGCCGTCAAGGACCTGCAGGCCCTGCACGGGCTGCCCCGCAACGGAAAGGTCAGCACCAGCACCTGGTGCGTCCTGGTCGGCGGCGTCGTCCGGCAGTCCTTCCGGCACCACTGAGCCACCGGTGCGGGGGACGGCAACACCACCGTCCCCCGCACGGAACCCGCGTCCGCGCGCCTCGTTGGTCAACCTGCCACCCGCTACGCTCGACGGCGCGGCGGCCGACCAAGGAGGCGCGGTGCACACCCAGCTCAACCCGTACGTCAACTTCCCCGGCAACGCCCGCGAGGCGATGGGGTTCTACCACTCGGTCTTCGGCGGTGACCTGACGATCGCCACCTTCGGCGAGTACGGCGAGACCGACCCGGCGATCGCCGACAAGGTCATGCACGCCATGCTGCGCTCTCCGGGCGGCCTGACCCTGATGGCCTCCGACATGGCGCCCGGCATGGAGCACCAGCCCGGCACCAACATCTCGGTCAGCCTCAGCGGCGACGACGCCGACGAGTTGCGCGGCTACTGGGAGAAGCTCGCCACCGGCGGCACCGTGGTCATGCCGCTGGAGAAGCAGCTGTGGGGCGACGAGTACGGCATGCTCGTCGACCCGTTCGGCATCCAGTGGATGATCGACATCGTGCAGACCCCGAGCTGACCCCTCCGGCGGGTGTAGCCGCGACGCCACCGGGTAGGTCCCGCCGGAAGTCGTACCCGCGACCTCCCGGTCCGCGGCCCCAGGAGGAAAGACCATGACCCACGTCACGATCATCGGCAACGGCAACATGGGTCAGGCCATCGCCGGCGTCGTCACCGCCGGCGGCAACACCGTGGACCTGCTCGGCCGCGACGACGTCGACCAGCCGGCGGCCGGCGAGATCGTGGTGCTGGCCGTCCCGTACCCGGCGGTCAGCGAGGTCCTCGCCGCCCAGCGGGACAGCCTCGCCCGGAAGGTCGTCGTCGACATCACCAACCCGCTGGACTTCGACACCTTCGACTCGCTGGTCGTGCCGCCGGACGCCTCGGCCGCCGCCGAGATCGCCGCCGCGCTGCCGCAGTCACAGGTCGTGAAGGCGTTCAACACCACCTTCGCCGCCACCCTCAAGGGCCGCAAGGTCGGGGCGCAACCGACCACCGTCCTGATGGCCGGGGACGACGCGGACGCCAAGGCGCTGCTGGCCGGTGTCGCCGAGGCCGGTGGCCTGAAGACCATCGACGTCGGCCCGCTGCGCCGGGCCCGGGAACTCGAGGCGGTCGGCTTCCTGCAGATCGGTCTCGCGGCGGCCGAGAAGGTGCCGTGGGACGGCGGGTTCGCCGTCGTGAGCTGACCGGCGTACGACGTGGTCGGGCGGCCCGCGTCCCGACCGCGCGGTGCCGGCGACGCCCATGGCGTTTGACCGGCGGTGATCCCGGAAAGTGTGGCGGGCATGAGCTGGGCCCGTCGAGCCGTACCCACCGCCGTCGCCGCGGTCGCCGCCCTCGCCGCACGCGACCTGCTGCAACGCGACCACGCGCTGCTGCGCAACTTCCCGCTTCTGGGCCGGGCCCGCTACCTGCTGGAGTCCATCGGCCCCGAGCTGCGGCAGTACATCGTGGCCGGCAACAACGAGGAACGGCCGTTCACGCGTGACCAGCGCCGCTGGGTGTACGCCTCGGCGAAGCAGGAGAACAACTACTTCGGGTTCGGCACCGACAACGACATCGAGTACACCCCCGGCTATCCGATCATCATGCACCGCACGTTCGGGCGGGCGGTGCCCCCCTCGTCCCCGGGCGCCGGGCACGACGTCACCCTGCCGTGCGCGAAGGTGCTCGGCGCCGCCCGGGGGCGGGCCCGGGCGTTCCGCCCCGAGTCGGTGGTCAACATCTCCGCCATGAGCTTCGGCTCGCTGTCCGGCAACGCCGTCGAGGCGCTGAACCGGGGCGCCGCCCTGGCGGGGTGCCTGCACAACACCGGCGAGGGGGGCCTGTCCCCGTACCACCGCCGGGGCGGGGACCTGGTCTTCCAGATCGGCACCGCGTACTTCGGATGCCGCGACGAGCACGGCCGGTTCAGCCTGGACCGGCTGAAGGACCTGGTGGCGGGCGCGCCGGTGCGGGCGCTGGAGATCAAGCTCAGTCAGGGCGCCAAGCCGAGCCTCGGCGGGCTGCTGCCGGCGGCGAAGGTCTCCGCCGAGATCGCCGCCACCCGCGGGATCGTGCCGGGCCGGGCCTGCGTCAGCCCGTCCCGGCACGCCGAGTTCTCCGACTGTGACAGCCTGCTCGATTGGGTGGAACTGCTGGCCGCCGAGACCGGCCTGCCGGTGGGCATCAAGTCCGCCGTCGGCGACCTCGGTTTCTGGGAGGAGCTGACCACGCTGATGCGCGACACCGGGCGCGGCGTGGACTTCGTGACGATCGACGGCGGCGAGGGTGGCACGGGCGCCGCGCCGCTGATCTTCACCGACTCGGTGTCGCTGCCGTTCCAGCAGGGCTTCGCCCGGGTCTACCAGCTCTTCGCCGAGCGGGGCCTGCACGAGCAGGTCGTCTTCGTCGGTGCCGGCAAGCTCGGCCTGCCGGACAACGCCGTGGTCGCCTTCGCCCTCGGCTGCGACATGGTCAACGTCGGTCGGGAGGCGATGCTGGCGATCGGCTGCATCCAGGCCCAGAAGTGCCACACCGACACCTGCCCCACCGGGGTCGCGACCCAGAACGCCTGGCTGGCCCGGGGCCTCGACCCGGCCCGGAAGTCGGTGCGGGCCGCGAACTACATCCGGACGCTGCGCCGGGACCTGATGAAGGTCGCCGAGGCGTGCGGCGTGGAACACCCGGGCCTGATCGACACCGGCTCCGTCGAGATCCTCGACGGGCGTACCTCCTCCACCCCGCTGCGGGACGTGTACGGGTACCGCCCCGACTGGGGCCTGCCGTCGCCGGCCGACCGGGCCGAGATCGTCCGCATCATGACCGCCGAGGCGCCGCAGGGCGGCAGCGCCCCGCCGTCGTCCACCGCCGCCGGCTGAGCCCGGGAATCCGGCGGCCGGGCCGCCGGCGCCGGCGTGGAGCGCCCCCTCTCCAGGGCTGTCCGGGCAGGTCACCGCCACTTGTCGAACAGGTGTGCGAAGATGGTCGGGTGTCGACCGGGGCCACCGTCCTGCACGCCGACCTGGACGCCTTCTACGCGTCGGTCGAGCAACGCGACGACCCACGCCTGCGCGGCCGCCCCGTGATCGTCGGCGGCGGTGTGGTGCTGGCCTGCAGCTACGAGGCGAAGGCGCGGGGCGTGCACAGCGCGATGAACGGCCGCCAGGCGCGCCGGCTCTGCCCGGAGGCGGTGGTGGTGCCGCCCCGGATGGCCGCGTACACGGCGGCCAGCAGGGCCGTCTTCGAGATCTTCCGGCGCACGACACCGCTGGTCGAGGGGCTGTCGGTGGACGAGGCGTTCCTCGATGTCGGCGGGCTGCGGCGGCTCGCCGGGCAACCGGTCGACATCGCCGCCCGGCTACGGCGGGAGGTCCGCGAGCAGGTCGGCCTGCCGATCACCGTCGGCGTGGCCCGGACGAAGTTCCTCGCCAAGGTGGCCAGCGGCGTCGCCAAGCCGGACGGGCTGCTCGTCGTGCCGCCCGAGCAGGAACTGGCGTTCCTGCACCCGCTGCCGGTGGAGCGGTTGTGGGGCGTCGGCCCGGTCACGGCGGCGAAGCTGCGCGACCGGGGCATCCGCAGCGTGGGGCAGGTCGCAGGGCTCGGCGAGGCGACGCTCGTGTCGCTGCTCGGTTCCGGAGCGGGCCGGCACCTGCACGCGCTGGCGCACAACCGGGACCCACGCCGGGTGCAGGTCGGGCGCCGCCGCTCCTCGATGGGCGCGCAGCACGCACTCGGCCGCGCCCCGCACTCCCCCGCCGACCTCGACGCGACCCTGGCCGGGCTGGTGGACCGGGTCACCCGCCGGATGCGCGGCGCCTCCCGCTCCGGCCGCACGGTCGTCCTGCGGCTGCGGTTCGCCGACTACACGCGGGCGACCCGCTCGCACACGCTGCGCAAGGCCACCGCCGACACGGCACCGTTGCTGGCCGCCGCGCGGTCGCTGCTGCGCGCGGCGCTGCCGGAGATCGACCGGCGCGGCGTGACCCTGATCGGCGTCTCGGTCGGCAACCTGGACGACGCGCCGGTGCAGCCGCCCCTACCCTTCGAGCGCGACCCCGGGGCGGACCTCGACGCGGCGGTGGACGCGGTACGCAGCCGGTTCGGCTCGACGGCCCTCACCCGGGCGACGTTGCTCGGCCGCGCCCCCGGGCTGGAGATGCCGCTGCTCCCCGACTGATCGTCGCACCAGGTGGCGGACGCGCGGCACTGGCCGGGTCGCACCTGACGTGCCGCGACACCCCACATTGCCGGTCGCGGATGCGGGTCCCCGATCGACGTGCCAGGCGCGCGCCCGTGGCAGGCCCGCAACGCGACGCGCCACCACGGCTCGGCTCCGCCGCTCTGCCGCTCTGCCGCCCTGCCGCCTGCCGCCCTGCCGCCTGCCGCCTGCCGCCGGGCAGCCTGCCGCACGTGAACACGAACCGTGATGGCCGTGCCGGCCCTCACCAGTGCACCGCACGCCTTTGCTCTGCACCCCGATATGCACCGCTCGCGCAGCGTGACCGCGGTCCGCGTGCGCGCAGCGCGAGTCAGCGTGTTTCCGCAGGTCGCAAGCGGTGGTGCGTATGGGGGTGCAGAGCAAAGCCTCGGGTACGGCGGTGCGCAACCGCACCGGCCGTCACCGTGCGCGACACGGCCCCAGGGTGACGATCCGTAACGGTACTGGCACACGCCATCGCCGGGCGGGTCGCGCCACCGCGGGCTCCCTGCCGCCCGCGAACCGCCGGGGCAGCAACCCCGGGAAGCCGACCGCCCACGCCGGGCCGCCAGAAAGGGCGTCACCCGGGGAGCCCGACACCCGCGCCGGGCCGCGCCGGACAGGGCGTCACCGCGGGAGCCCGCCGCGAGCCCTGGGCGGCCCCGTGCCGGTATTCGGCGGACGGCGGTCGGGCCGGTCGCGTACGCCATCGGGTCACCGCCCCTCCGCCACTCGGTCAGAGACGGCGGTCCGAGGGTCGTGCCGCCGGAACGGCGGCTGATCCACCGTCGTTAGGTAGCCGCGAGCCGTGGGCCGCCACCCCCGGCGGCCCAGCTCGGCGGAGGTGCGGCGTGTCGGAGCGTCACGAACCCACCACTCCCGCCTGGGAGTGCCGGGACTGCGGGCAGAGCTGGCCGTGTCCGCGCCGCCGCGAGTTGCTGCTGCGGGAGTACGGGCCGCAACCGGCGAACCTGAGCGTCTACCTGGCGGCGTGCCTGACCGCCGCCACGGTGGACCTGCGGACGCCGCCGGCCGCCCTGCGGGACCGCTTCCTCGGGTGGATCCCCCACCCCCGCCACCGCACGTTCTGAGCGCGCCTATTCGGCGACGACGAGGGCCTGCGGCGCGGCCTGTTTCATCCGCGTCCGCAGCCAGGTGAGCTGGATCGCCGTCCCCCTACGCGCCGCTTGACGACGGCCGGCAGCTAGCGGTCCTGGTGGTCGCCCAGCAGGCCGAGGCCGGCGGAGCGGGTGCCGGTGAACAGCTATGAGCGCAGCCGGTCCGGCTCGGCGGGGGCGTCCTCGGAGTAGCGGGCGTTTGGGCCGCCCGTGTCCGGGAAGGACCCGCCGCATCGACAGTCAGGAGCAGCGGATGAACGGGCCCGTGACCGACGAGGTCGTCGGCGCGCTGGAACTGGTGCACACCTTCACCGGGGCAATGCCGACCGGGGTCAGTGTCTCGCACACCGGCCGAGTGTTCGTGAACTTCCCGAAGTGGGGCGACGAGGTGCCCGCGACCGTGGTGGAGCTGCGTGGCGGCGCCGAGGTCCCCTATCCCGACCAGCGGTGGAACAGCCCGGCGGCCGACGACGACGAGGGCGCCTTCGTGTCGGTGCAGAGCGTCGTGGTGGATCCGGCCGACCGGCTGTGGGTGCTCGACACCGGCAGCCCGCTGTTCCAGCCGACCAGGCCGGGCGGGCCCAAGCTGGTCCGGGTCGACCTGGACAGTGACGCCGTCGCCCAGGTCATCACGTTCCCGACGGACGTGGCGCTGCCCACCACGTACCTCAACGACGTGCGCTTCGACCTGCGTCGCGGCGCCGCCGGGATGGCCTTCATCACCGACTCGTCCGACTCCGGGCCCAACGGGATCATCGTGGTCGACCTGGCCACCGGTGACTCCTGGCGGCGGCTGCACGACCACCCCTCCACCAAGGCCGAGCCGCTGGCCACGTTCCGTCCGGTGGTCGAGGGGCGGCCGTTGCTCCAGCGCCCCGCCGACGGGCCGGCGAAGCCGGTGGCGATGGGTTCCGACGGCATCGCGATCTCGTCCGACGGCGCCCGCCTGTTCTACTGCCCGCTCGCGTCGCGCCGGTGGTACAGCGTCGCCACCGACGCCCTGGCCGACCGGGACCGCCCGGACGAGGACGTCGCCGCCACGGTGGTCGACGAGGGCGACAAGTGCGGCGGCTCCGACGGACTCGAGACCGACGACGCCGGGCGGCTCTACCTGACCTCGTACGAGCACAACGCCGTGCTGCGCCGGCGACCCGACGGGGAGTACGAGACGGTCGTGCACGACCCGCGCCTGCTGTGGCCCGACACGATGTCGGTCGCCTCCGACGGCTACCTCTACGTGACCGCCAACCAGCTGCACCGGCAGGCGACGTACCAGGGTGGGAAGGACCTGCGCCGCCGCCCGTACGCTCTGTTCCGCACCCGGATCGACGCCGGGCCGGTGCGGTTGCGGTGACCCGGAGCGGGATGCCCGCTGAGACCCGGTTTGTCACACAACCGTCATCCGGCCGCAAGGTGATCGCGAATCCTGGGCGGCAGGTTGTGCACTGAACGGGAGCGTCGCGGACCCGACGGAGGCGGATGCCACCGCGCCGGTGGGCCCGCAACCGACGGGAGGGACCGGCACGATGACCGTCGTCCGGGGCGACGAGCTGACGACCCTGACCTGCGACGTGTGCGGCGACATGGTCGTGGACGCGGGCACCGGCCCGGCGGACGGTGGCGTGGTCTGGGCGCTGGTCGCCGATCACGGTTGGAGCGGCTCGCCCCTCGCCGACGGCCCGCACCGCTGCGCGCACTGCACGCGGGCCGCGCCGACCGGCCGGGCGGCTCCGGACGGGCCGGTCAGCGGCGGGATCCTCGGCATCGACCACCGGGGAGACGTCACCGTGATCACCTGTGCGGGGGACATCGACATCGACGGCGAGGACACCCTGCGCACCGCGCTGCGCCACGCCACCGACATGGGCGGGCACGTGGTCGTGGACCTGACCCACGTGCACCTGATCGACTCGACCGGGCTGGGTCTGCTCGTCCGGGCACACCGTGACGCCGCCGCTCGCGGGGCCACCCTCAGCCTCGCCGCGCCGTCGCCGTTCCTGCGGACCGTCCTGCGGACGCTGCGCCTGGACGGCCTGTTCCCGACGTACGACAGCCGCGCCGAGGCGGTCGCCCGGGTGACCGGGCGGACCGACTCCCCGGCGTCGGGGCAACGGTCCTGACCCCGGGCGACGAGCCCCGCTTCGACCTGGAGGTCCCCGTGGCATCGATGTCGATCACCATCACGATCCTGTCCGCCGGTGTGGTGGTCCTGGTGCTGCGGGGCAGCATGCGAAGCGACGACGTCGCCGGGTTCCGCCACGCCCTGCTGCGGATGCTGCGCGACCGGCCCCGGGAGGTCCACCTGGACCTGTCCGGGGTCCTCGACGTCGAGCCGTCCGCCGCCGCCGCCATCGCCGTCGCCGCGCTCGAGGCGGAGCGGGCCGGCACCGTGGTGCGGGTCGTCCACGCCTCCCCTCCGGTGCGCCTGCGGATGACCACGGCCGGCGCCGCCGAACTGCTGCGCTGACGACCGGCCGGGGGTGGCCCCGTCCGGGCCGGCCGCCGGCTCGGGTCGCGCCCGCCGGCCCGGGGTGGACCCGCCGGCGGCCGTGCCCGCTCAGCTCATCGTCGCGAGCAGATCCCGGCATGCCTGCTCGCAGGCCCGGCACGCGTCGGCGCAGACCCGGCAGTGCTCGTGCCGGTCGGCGTGACTGGCGCACTCGTCCCCGCACGACCTGCACGCCGTGGCGCACGCCTCCAGCAGGCTGCGGGTGATGTTCGCGTCGTACCCGGTGTGCCGGGACAGCACCCGGGCCGTCGCGGTGCAGACGTCGGCGCAGTCCAGGTTCGACCGGATGCACTTGGTCAGCTCGGCGACCATGTCCTCGCTCAGGCAGGCGTCCGCGCAGGCGGTGCAGGCCTGCGCGCAGTCGTTCAGGGTGTCGATCACGGCGGCGAGCTTCGCGCGGTCCAGGTTGATGGACTTCGGGTACGTCTCCAGCATCGGCATCGTGGTGCCCGGCATGTCGTTCTCCTCTCCACGGTCTCGCACCGAGAGCCGTACCCGCTGGCCCGCGTCGCATTCCCGGCTCTCCGGGAGCGTGCGCCCGGACGCGGCGGCGGCTCGGGCCGCTGTCGTCACACGACCGTCACGTGGTCGCACGGTGGTCGTCATTCCGGTGGGTGTCCCTGGTGAGAAGGAGCCCACGCGATCGTCAGGTACGAGGCAGGTGATCACCGTGACCGGCCAGCACACCCTCCGGCGGGCGGCCGTCGCCGCGGGGCTGGCCGGCGCCCTGCTGTCCGGCGGCTGCACCCGGGAGCCGGCGCCCGAGCCGCCGCGACCCGCCGAGACCGGTCCGGCGAGCACCCTGGCCCGCGCGGCGGTCGGCGACCGGCTCACCGTGACCGCCTCGGTGGACCGGGTGGTCGGTGACGGCGGGTTCGTCGTGCGGGACGTCGACCTGACCGACGGCACGCTGCTGGTGCTGACCCGGCAGGCCGTCGAGGTCAGGCCGCCGCAGTTGGTCACCGTCGAGGGCACCGTCGTCCTGTTCTCGTACGGCGACCTCGACGGGGGGCCCGGGCTCGGCGACGCGGCCGGGTACCGCGCGTTCGACGGGCAGAAGGCGCTGGCGGCCGGCCGGGTCACCGTCTGGCGCTGACCGCTCCGCCGGGTCCTCGGCGCCCGGCCGCGGCGTCGCCCGGCGGACGTGCCAGCACGGCGGCGATCAGGTGCCGGATCACGACGATCGCCGCGGCACCGAGCAGGTGCTCCCACTCCGGTGGCTGGGCCAGCCGCAACAGCCCGGCCGCCAGCCACAGGTCGAGGGCGGCCTGCAGGGCCTGCACTCCGCTGCGGGACACGACCGCGACGATCGCCCCGGACAGGAAGCCGGCGACCACGCAGGCGAGGGAGGCGTAGCCGATGAGCGTCGTCACGTCAGGTGCCCGCCCGACACCCGCCCCGGGTCCACGTCCGACGGTTGACCGGAGCCGGCGAGTTCGCGGCGCTCCTGTTTGATCTCCTGGCCGAGGAAGAAGTTCAACCCGGTGCGGATCGCCGCGATGGCCGCCAGCTCGGCGATCTCCTGCAGCGTGGGGGCGATCGCGGTACGCAGGATGTCCGAGGCGAGCTGGAACTCCAGCCCCAGGACCAGGTACCGCCCGAAGCTCAGCCGTACCGGGACGAACGCCCGGCTCCGCCGGTCCCGCAGCCCGACGACGACGAACCGGACGAGCGCCACCATCGCGCCGACGAAGATGACGAGGGCCCCGGCGGCCTCCACCACCCGCACCAGCAGGTCCACCGCCTCCGACAGCCACCGCTCCCCCAGCATGTCTCCCATACCACCGTGTCCGGTCCCCGACAGCCGCCGGCATGGGCGGTCACCCACCCGATCGCGTCGCAATCGGCGGAAGCGGATCCGGCCCGTCGACGCCGGGCATAGCGTGAGGGAACGCGACCGCACCGGAGGGAGACTGGCGTGACCGAGCCGGAGGAGAGCCGGGAGAAGAGCCCGAAAACGGACCGGGTGCTGTTCTCACCCGACGGCGATCCGCACCACACGCTGGCGCAGGCTCCCCAGCCGGACGAGCACCTGGAGCCGACCGTCACCCGCGACGGCCGCACCGAGCCCGTCGACGACGAGCAGTGAAGGGCTTCACCGGAGCAAGCTCGCCCGAGCCCGGTCCGGCCGCCGGGCGAGTCGACCAGGCCGTGGCACCAGGGCCTGTCGCTCGGCGCGAAGGCGCTGCAAGACACCGTGCCGTTGCAGGGCTTCGACGTTCAACCGCGGCGGGGGTGGTGGACCGTTCGGCCGGACGGTTAGTCAGGCGCCGGGATGGTCGTCGCCGCGGGTCAGCCAGCTTTCCAGGGCGAGGTCGGTTGCAGGACCGCCTCCCGCAGGGCCACCGTGCGCCACCGCGTCACCTCCTGGTACGCCGGGTCGGCGACCATCCGGCTGAACGCGGTCCGGCTCGGATACCGGACCAGCACCACCGCGTCCCAGGCCTGGCCGTCCTCGGCCACCAGGGCCGGCCCGCCGTCACCGGCGTAGAGCACCTCGCCGCCGTATTGGGGCAGGAACGTCTCCCGCAACGCGGCGGCGTACCGCTCGTAGGACTCCCGCCCGCCGTCGGCGAAGCGCAGGAGGTTGAGCATCACCACCGGCCCGTCGGTGTCGACGGCGACGAACTCCTTCAGGTCCCGACCGGTCGGGTCGACTGCCATGGGCCGCGCCTCCTGTCCGGGTCCGGTGGCGACATGAGACCACATCTGCCGGTAACGGAGAACCCCCGACGGACCACCGAAAAGCTTATACGCTGACAAACAGCAAGACGTACCCCATTCTGACCAGCGGGGGGTAGAGACCGTGGCACGTCGGCGGCGCGCCCGCCTGGCCCGGGCCGGTGCTGTCGTGCGCATGGTCGCGGCACTGGTCCTGGCGGGCGGGGCGTACACGGTGTTCGCGCCTCAGGCGAGCGCGCAGGAGGAGCCGCAGACGAGTGTCGCTGCCCGGGAGGGCGAGGCACTGTTCGAGGTCGGGTGCATCACCTGCCATGGTCGTAGTGCCGGCGGTGTGGAGGGGCGGGGACCGAGTCTGATCAACGTCGGCGGCGCGTCCGTCGAGTTCCAGGTCGGCACCGGCCGGATGCCGATGGCCCGCCAGGAGGCGCAGGCCCAGCGCAAACCTCAGCTCTACACCGACGAGCAGGTACGCCAACTGGCCGCGTACATCGACTCGCTGGGACTCGGCCCGGTGGTTCCGGGCAACGTGGACGCCCTGGTCGAGGAGGCCGAACTCGCCCGCGGCGGCGAGCTGTTCCGGATCAACTGCTCCCAGTGTCACGCGTTCGGCGGTGGTGGCGGCGCCCTGTCGTCGGGCAAGTACGCGCCGAGCCTGTACCCGGCCAGCGACCGGATCATCTACGCCGCGATGCTCAGCGGTCCGCAGAACATGCCGGTGTTCGGTGACAGCACCCTGACCCCGGAGCAGAAGGCCGACATCATCGCCTACATCCAGCAGGTGATCCAGTCCGACCACGATCCAGGCGGGTTCAACCTGGGCCGCTACGGCCCCTCCACCGAGGGTCTCGCGGTGTTCCTGGTCGGCATCGTGGCGCTGGTCCTCGCCAGCCTGTGGATCGCGGGCAAGTCATGAGCGAGCACGCCGCGCAGCAGAGCCGCGGCCCTGTCGACGTCAACGATCGCTCGCTGTCCCGCTTCGACATCGTGCGGGAGGGCGCCCGCCGCGACGACATCGAGATCGTCCACTACGACCCGCAGGTCGTGCCCGGCTCGAGAGCCGAGCGGCGGCTGGCGCGTACGGTAGCGACGTTCTTCCTGGTTGCTGGGCTGTCCGCGATCGCCTTCCTGGCTGTCTACATCTGGTGGCCGTGGCGTTACCGCTTGGTCGCCGACATCGAGGAGTACTACACCCCGCTGCTCGGGGTCACCCTCGGCGTCGCCCTGTTGGCGGTCGGGTTCGGCGTGCTCGCCTGGGGCAAGAAACTGCTACCCAAGGAGGTATCCATCCAGGACCGGCACGAGGGTGCCCGCTCCCCCGACGAGCAGCGGGTCAGTGGGCAGACCATGCTGTATCTGGTCGACGAACTCGGCGTCAGACGCCGCCCGCTGCTCGGGATCTCCCTGCTGGCCGGGCTCGTACCGGTCGGCGCGGTCGCCGCCGCGCCGCTGGTCGGCGGCCTCATCCGTGACCCGCACACCGACCGGGAGCTCTACCAGACCGGCTTTGCCCCGGCCGACGAGCAGGGCGTAGTCAACCGGATCCGCCTGGTGCGGGAGGACGGGCGCCCGGTGCGCCCCGCGGACCTGCTGCCCGGCGGCCAGGTCACGGTCTTTCCCGGCATCCCGCACGGCATCAGCAACCGGTACGCCGACTCGGTGACCCTGCTCATCCACCTACGCGCGCAGGACGCCAGCACCGCGCGTGAGAACAACCGCGACGCCGGCAAGACCGACTGGATGTGGGGCAACTACATCGCCTACTCCAAGGTCTGCACGCACGCCGGCTGCCCCGCCAGCCTTTACGAGCAGCAGACCAACCGGCTGCTCTGCCCCTGCCACCAGTCCCAGTTCCTGATCACCAACAACGCCGAACCGATCTTCGGCCCGGCCAACCGGCGCCTGCCTCAGCTGCCCATCGAGGTCGACGATGGAGGCTTCTTCGTCGCCTCGAGCGACTACCGGGAGCCGATCGGCCCCGACTTCTGGGAACGCCCCTGACCCCGTTCCGGCGGAGGCGGTCGGTGTCACCCGTCCGGCGGGCACAGCCGGTTGTTGACGTCGTGCACGTCCGTGGCGCCCCAGACCACGGTGTGGGCGTGGCGCTTGACGTCCACCGAGCTGACGTCCCCCTCCAGGATCACCACGCGGTTCTGCACCTCGACGCAGATGCGTTCGTGGCGCAGGACCGGGTCCCGCTGCATCTGCTCGATCAGGCGGCAGGCCAGGCGGGCGTCCGCGGAGGTGGGGCCGATCTGGAACAGCGATGACAGGTCGTCGGGGAAGAACCAGGGGTACGTCACGGCGGTGCTCCTCACGTCCAGTGGCCTACCGAGAGCCCTACCCCGCAGGCTTCGCCGGCAATACGACGGTGACGTGACAATTCGTGCCCACGAATGTGACGAGTCCGGGCGTGCGGTCGGGTGACGTTTGCCGGCCAGGGGACCGGGTAGGCCACCCGTACCCATGACGGCCAGGATTCCGCCCGGCGTCCGGCTCGACCGATGAGCCCGGGGCACGACGACGAACGGTCCCGCGAGGCGGTCCTCGACGGTCTCGCCCGCCGGCTGGACAAGCCGATGGGCGCCCTTGGCGTGCTGTTCGTGCTGGTGGTGCTCGGGCAGGCGCTCGCCCGGCATCCGGCGCTGTCCACCGCGCTGGCCGTCTCGGGTTGGCTGTTGTGGGTGGTCTTCGTGGCCGAGTTCGCGCTGCGCGCCTGGCTGGCCCGGCACCAGGCTCGGGCGTTCTGGCGGCGCAACTGGTGGCAGGTTCTCTTCCTCGCCGTACCGTTCCTGCGGTTCGCCCGGGCCGCCGCCGCCCTGCGCGCCGCCCGTGCCGGCGGTGTCATCACCGCGGCCGTCCGCGGCTCCCGCTCCGCCGGACGGCTGCTGACCGACCGGCTCGCCTGGCTGGCGATCATCACCACCACGGTCGTGCTGAGCGTCGGGCAGCTCCTGGTCCTGGCCGGCACCTACCGGTCGTACGGGACGGCGCTGCACGACGTGGCGCTGACCACGATCACCGGCGAACCGCTCACCGCCACGGACCCGCTGGCCCAGGTCGTGGAGCTGGTCCTCGCCGTCTACTCGGTGGTCGTGTTCGGCACGCTCGCCGGCGCCCTGGGCGCGTTCTTCCTCAGCGCCGAGCGGCAGCGAGACGAAGCCGTCCGGGAGCAACGGGAGTGACGGCCGCGCCGACGGGGACGATGGCGCCGGTCCGCGGCCCGCGAACCTCAGGTTGCGCCAGGATCAGGGACGTGACGACGGACAAGGGAACCACATGAGCCGGCCGCGCCGCCCGGCCGCGCTGCTGGCCGAGGTACGGGACAGCTTCTGGCTGGTGCCGGCCGTCTTCGCGGTAGGGGCGGTGGCGGCGGGGATCGGCCTGTCGGCTCTCGAGCTGCGACTGGACCTGCCGGTGGAGTGGATCCTGCCCGGCGGCCCGGACGGCGCCCGATCCCTGCTGTCGTCGATCATCACCGCGATGATCTCCTTCACGGCGCTGGTCTTCTCCATCACCGTGGTGGCGCTCCAGTTGGCCAGCAGTCAGTACTCGCCCCGGATCCTGCGCACCTTCCTGCAGGACCGGATCATCCAGGCGACGCTCGGCACGTTCGTGGCGACCTTCCTGTTCGCGATGGTCGTCCTCGCCGCGTTGCCGGCCCGGGACGAGCAACGGCTCCCGGAGCTGTCGCTCGCCGTCTCCATGTCGCTGGTTCTGGCCAGCACCGCGATGTTCATCTACTACCTGCACCACATGACAACCATGATGCGGGTGTCGCACATCATCGCGTCGATCGGCGCGCAGACCCGCCGGACCGTCGAACGGCACCTCCCGGACGACGACCAGCCGCCGCCGGTCGCCGGCGAGGTCGTGCAGGTCGTACCGGCCCCGACGCCGGGCATGGTCACCGACGTCGACCTGGCCCGGCTCGCCCGGCTGGCCCGGCAGCACGACTGCGCCATCTCGGTGATCCCCGCGCCGGGTGACTTCGTCGTCGTGGGCGCGCCGCTGTTGCGCGCCCACCGGCTCCCGGCCGGCGAGCCCCGCCGGCTGCCCGCGGCCCGTGCCGCGCGCGGGGTGACCATCGGGGTGGAACGGGCGCCGGGTCAGGACCTCGGGCTCGGTTTCCGGCAGCTCGCCGACATCGCCGAGCGCGCCCTCTCCCCCGCCGTGAACGACGTCACGACCGCCACCCGGGCGCTCCAGGAGGCGCACGACCTGCTCCGCCGGCTCGCGACGCGCCCTGAGCGGCCGTGGACGGTCCGTGACGGCGACGGCACCACCCGTGTACGCGTCGATCCGCTGCCGTTCGACACGTACCTGGCGATGATCGTCGACGACGTACGTGCCACCGCGGGATCGCAGCCCCGGATCACGCGCCTGCTGGACGCACTGGTCGAGGACCTGTACGCCGTCGCGCTGCCGGCCCACCGCCCCGCGCTCCGCCGCCGGATGCCGGCCGGCTGACCGCTGCCCCGCGATCATTGCGCGGCGCTGCCCGGGGCTCACGGTCACCCCTGACAGGCGCTGCATGTATCCGTGCAATCATTGCCCGGTGCGACTCTACGTGGAGCCGACGGAGCACTCGACGGCGGACGATGCCCTGGTGGACGCCCTGGCGGCGCTGAGCCGCTCGCTGGTTGGCATCACGGTCCGCACGCTCGGCGCCCTCGACGTCGATCTCACCATGTCGCAGTACCGGACCCTCGTCCTCTTGGCGTCGCGTGGGCCGGTCCGGGTCGTCGATCTCGCGGCCGCGCTGCACGTCCACCCGTCCACCGTGACGCGGACCTGTGACCGCCTGGTCCGGCGCGGGCTGGTGGACCGGCGGGCGGGCGAGCGTGACCGCCGGGTGTCGTGGCTCAGCCTCACGCCGGCCGGCAAGGGGCTGGTGGGTGAGGTGATCCGCCAGCGCGCCGCCGAGTTGCGGCACTTGGTGGCGGCGACCGGCACGCGTCCCGACGGCCGGCTGGTGGAGTCGATCGAGGCCCTGGTGGCGGCGGCCGGCGAACCGGACGAGCGGCAGTGGCGGTGGCACTGGGAGCGGAGCGCTGTGACACTTCGGGCGGCGACATGAACGGGCCGCTCGAATGGACCTTCCGGCGGGACTTCCACGCCGGGTCCACCCGCATCCTGCTCGCCGGCGGGTTCCCGCCCGACGCGGTGCCGCTGCTGGCCGCGGTCCTGCGGGACGGTGACGCCGACGCGCCGCTGGCCCTGGTCATCGACGTGCGGGAGTTGTCGGCCCCGGCGGTCGCGCCGGCCGGCGCGGTGATCGCCTCCTGGGCCGCCGCCCGGGACGGCGGGCCGGCGCTGGCCGTCGACCCGCCGGCACACGCGGACGCGCTCCTACCGGCGGTGGCCGGGCACGGACTGCGCCGGGCGCACCTGTGCCTGCCCGCGCATCCGGACTCCCCCGCCGCCGCGCGCCGGCTCGTCGCCGAGCACTGTCGCTCGTGGGGTCGTGCGGGGGCGGTGGAGCACGCCACGATCGTGACGTCGGAGCTGGTCAGCAACGCCGTGGAGCACGCCGGCACCGAGCTCGACGTGACCCTGGCGGAGTTGGCGGGGGCGGTACGGGTCAGTGTCCGGGACCGCGCCGCCGACCGTCCCGACCCGGCGGACGACGGGGATCTGCTGGCCGAGCGCGGTCGCGGCATCCCGATCGTCGCCGCCCTGGCCTCGGACTGGGGTTTCCTGAACGTCGGGGACGGCAAGACGACCTGGGCGGTGGTCGCGGACGACCCGCCGGCCGGCTGGTGAGGAAGGTCAGCGGGCGGACGGTGGCATGACGGCGTCGCCCACGGGTAGCCGCTGCCGTGGTCGACTGGCGGGGCATGTTCACGCCGGACACTCCGCTGCTGGAGATCGCCGTCCGGGGCAGCGTCATGTACCTGACGTTGTTCTTCCTGCTCCGGGTCCTGCTGAAGCGGGAGAGCGGCACCACCGGCATGACCGACCTGCTGGTGATCGTGCTGATCGCCGACGCCGCGCAGAACGGCATGGCCAGCGACTACACCTCGGTCGCCGACGGCGTCGTGCTGGTCTCCGTGATCATCGCGTGGGCGTACGTCCTCGACGCGATCGCCTACCGGTGGCGTCCGGCCGCCCGGCTGATCCGGCCCAACTCGCTGGTCCTGGTCCGTGAGGGTCGGATGCTGCACCGCAACATGCGCCGCGAGCTGGTCACCGAGGAGGAGCTGTACGCGAAGATCCGGGAGCAGGGTGTCGACGACCTGGCCGAGGTGCGGGAGGTCCGGATGGAGTCCGACGGCCAGTTCAGCGTCATCACCCGTTCCGGCGGCGGGCGGTCGGGCGGGCCGGGCGCCGGCTGACCGTCAGCGGGCGCTCCAGTAACCGAGCGCGTCGACCTGTTGCCGGCCGACGCCGAGTCCCCGGCGCAGGTGTTTGGCCAGCGCGCGGGTGCTGGCCGCCTCGCAGGCCACCCAGTAGAAGGCGCCGTCCCGGCCGGTCGTCAGCGCGCCGGTGACCGTCGCCACCAGGTGCCGCCCTTCGTCGCGCCGGGGCACCCAGACCACTTCGTGGTGCGCCCGGGCGCGGGGCGTCAGTGCCTGTTCGCCCTCGTCGGCGTACTCGACCCACACGGTGGCCGGGACGGCGTCGGCGGCGTCGAGCAGGCTGTTGACCGCCGGCAGCGAGGCGGCGTCGGCGACCAGGTAGAGGTGTTCGGGGGTCGGGTCGGGCAGGGCGAACGAGCTGCCCTGGACGGTGGCGTCGATGGTGTCGCCCGGCTTGGCGGCGGTGGCCCACCGGGCGGCGCATCCGTCGTGCAGGGCGAACTCGAGGTGGAACCGGCCGGTGTCGGGGTCCGGGTCGACGAGGGTGTACGCCCGCTGGTGCGGCCGGCCGTCGTTGTCGAACCAGAGCCGGACCCACATCGTCGGGTGTACCCCGCAGCTGTCCAGCAGTCCTCCCCCGTCGACGAGCAGCCGCTGGTACCGCTCACCGACCGGCTCGGACTCGAGCACGGTCAGCCGGAAGTCCCTCCCGCCCAGGGCCTTGAGCACGAAGGCTTCCCAGTTCCGCTTCACGTCCGTCTCCCCTACCGTTCGAAGTTAGGTGAGGTAACCTAACCCCCCCCGTCATGGGGAGAGGTGATCCACATCCGGTTGAGACGAGGCACGTCATGTATCAGGAGAACGTCCCCGGCGTCGGCACGCTGTCGCTGGTCACGGTCGACCCGGCGGCGCACGCCGAGCTGCTGCACGGCTGGGTTACGCAGCCGCGCGCCGTGTTCTGGGGCATGAGCGACCGCTCGCTCGACGAGGTCCGTGAGATCTACCAGTTCGTCGACGGCCTGCCGACGCACCACGCGTACCTGATCCAGCTCGACGGCGTGCCGGTCGGCCTGTTCCAGACGTACGAGCCGGCGGCCGACCCGGTCGGCGAGCGGTACCCGGTCCGGCCCGGCGACGTCGGCCTGCACCTGCTGCTCGCGCCGACCGGGACCACCCCACCCGGCCTGACCACCGCGGTGGCGCCGGTGCTGGCCCGGTTCCTGTTCCGCGACCCGGCGAAGGACCGTATCGTCGTCGAGCCCGACGTACGCAACGAGCGCGCCCGGCGGCGGCTGGAGCGCCAGGGCTTCATCCTCGGGGAGCAGATCGAGATGCCGGACAAGCGGGCCCAGCTGGCGTTCCTCACCCGGGCCCGGTTCGAGGCCGACCACCCGGTCCCGGCCGGCGCCTGAGACCGGTGGCGCCGGCTGCGGGAACCCCGGCGCGGCGCCTAGCCCCGGGCCAGCTCGGCCAGCCGGTCGACCTGGCGCGGGTCGGCCAGCGCCGAGCCGACCCCGACCACCCGGGCACCGGCGGCGAGGAAATCCCCGGCGTTGCCGGCGTCGATCCCGCCGGTGGCGACGAACCGCAGCTCGGGCAGCGGGCCGGCGACGGCCCGGAACCAGGCCGGGCCCAGGCTCACCGCCGGGAACGCCTTGAGCCACCGCAACCCGTGCCGGAGCGCCTGCTGGGCCTCGGTCGGGGTGGCCACGCCCGGCAGGTGCGGCAGGCCGCGCGCGGTGGCGGCGTCCGCGACCGCGAGGTCGAGGCCCGGCGCGACGGTGAACGCGGCACCCGCGTCGGCCGCGGCGGCGACCTGGTCGGCGGTGCGCACGGTGCCGGCGCCGACGGGAACCCCCCGCTCCCGGGCGGCGGCGACGACACGCTTCAACGCCGGTACCGCCTCCGGGGTCCGGATCGGCACCTCCACCACGTCGATGCCGAGGTCCCAGGCCCGGCCGGCGAGGCGGAGCGTCTCCCCGGCCGGCAGGTCCCGCAGGATCACCAGCACCCGCACGCCGTCGAACAGGGACGCCGGGTCAGGCCCGCTCATCGGTCCTCCTCGGTCAGGTCCAGGGTGGCCCACCGGTCCGGGTGTGACGCGGCCAGCGCGTCGAGCCGGTCCCGGCCGGGCAGCACGGCCGTGTCGCCGGGCACCCGCAGCGCGTGCCCGGCGAGCAGGTGGCCGTACCGCAGCTGGGACACCGGGTCGAGGCCGCGCAGCAGGGCGGACAGGTAGCCGGCGGCGAACGCGTCGCCGGCGCCGACCGGTTCGACCACCCGCACCGGCAGCGCGGGCACCGCCGTGGGCGGACCGTGCCGGGGCAGCGCGGTCGCGGCGACCGGCCCGTCCTTCACCACCACCACCGACGGCGACGGCAGCACCCGCCGGACCCCCGCCGGGTCGACGCAGCCCCACAGCCGGGCCGCCTCGTCCAGCCCGACGAGGACAATGTCGGCGCGGTCGGCGAGCCGGCGCAGCACCGGCGCCGCCCGGTCGGCCGGCCACAGGCCGGGCCGGTGGTTGACGTCGAAGCTGAGCAGGGTGCCGGGCAGCGGTTCCCGGGTCAGCGCGTGGGCGACCAGATCCCGGCACGAGTCGGACAGGGCGGCGGTTATCCCGGACAGGTGCAGGACCCGGGCGCCGGCCAGCCGGGGGTCGGCGAGGACGGTCCGGTCGAGCCGGGCCGCCGCCGAACCGGCCCGGTAGTAGTGCACCCGGCTGCCCTCCGGCGCCGGATCCTTCACGTACAGGCCGGTGGGGGCGTCCGGGTCGACGGTCACGGCGGCGACGTCCACTCCGGCGGCGGCCAGCTGCGTCACGACGAGACGGCCGAACGGGTCGGCGCCGACCCGGCTGGCCCAGACCGCGTGGTGGCCGAGGCGGGCCAGGTAGGCGGCCACGTTGGACTCCGCGCCGCCGACCCCGACCGCGAGCGTGCCGGCCCCGGCCAGCGGTCCCGGCGGGTCGGGGGCGAGCACCACCATCGTCTCGCCGACCGTCGCCACGCCCGGCCCGGTCACCCGGGCACCGTCCCGGCGGCCAGGGCGGCGACGGCCGCCCGGTCGAGCCGCCCGTCGGCGACCGCCACGCGGTGCCGGCCGGCGCGGGCGGTGCCGGCCGGTACGACGCGCGGCCGGTCGAAGGCGAACGCCACGCAGACGCCCGGGTACATCGAGGTCCGCACGAACCACCGGTCGCCGTCGCCGAGGCCCGTGAAGACCAGGGTGTACGCGGACCCGTCCGGCCCGGTGCCGGTGAACGCCAGCCACGGCTCGGCGCTGCCGTTCACCGCCTCCTCGCCGTCGGCGGTCGCGGTGAAGGTGTGCGCCGGTGCGGTGCTCGCCGCCCGCCAGAAGAACCCGCCGTAGCCGGCCCCGCCCGGCCGGCCGTTGGTCGCCGGGCTGCCCAGCGTCACGTCCCGGTCCACCGGCGCGGTCAGGGTGTACGCCAGGTCCAGCGCCCACGCCGTCGGGGCCAGCGCGCCGGCGGTCAGTTCACGCGACTCGGTGAGCAGCACCGCGCCGTCCCGGTCGCGCCACTGCAGGTGGTGCGCGAGCCGGTGCGGCGCACGGGCCGTCCAACCGGTGTGGGCGATGCGGCCGTGGTCGTCACGCCACTGGTAGCCGTCCGCGCGGCGGTAGGTCCGGCCGCCCCACAGGTTGCTGCCGTTGACGTCCGGCACGGTCAGTGAGGCGCCGTTGTGCCAGCGGTGGTCGGCCGGCAGCTCGTCGGTCACCACCGTCCCGGCGAGGGTCCGCACCGGGTGCAGGTACGGGCGTCGCCCGTCGCGGGCGTCCAGCGGCGGGTCGACGACGTACCGGGCCACCGGCACGTCGCCGACGTGCAGGTACGCGTCGGTGGTCACGGCGCTCCCGCCGGCGTCAGGACGGTGCGGCGCGCGACGGCGTGCGTCGCGGCCAGCGCGTACCCGGCGAGGATCGGCACCGCCACCGGGGTGACCAGGACGGCGAGCAGCGCGGCGACGGCGGCGACCCCACCGGCGGCGGCCCAGGTGGCCGGGTTGGTGCGGCACGTCTCGGCGGTGAGCCGGGCGGCAGCCCGCCAGCCCCGCCCGCCCTGGCGGCCCACCTGGACGACGGTCAACCCGGCGTACCCGGCGACGGCGACCGCGACCAGGGCGGTGGCGAGCAGCAGCGGCCCGCCGCCCGGGACACGGCCGTCGGCCAGGGCGGCGGTGTCGAGGGCGAGCAGGGCGAGCGCCGCCAGCACCACCGCGGTCACGCCGAGCCCGGGCAGCAGGGCCCGGGA
>JAEYGD010000198.1 GCA_023402505.1 Actinomycetes bacterium | reverse complement strand
GCGGTACGCGGGTACCGCCGGCCGGCGCCCGGGTTCAGCGGGCCGACGTGGTCGCGCGCACCCAGGGCAGGGCGAGCCGCTCGACGAGGGAGAGCGCCGAGTAGAGCGCGATGCTCATCGCGGCGATCAGCACGATCGCCGCCCACGCGGTCGCGGTGTCACCGACACCGTTGTACTGCAGGATCTGGTAGCCCAGGCCCGGCTTGTCGGAGTAGAACTCGCCGATCACGGCGCCGATGGCGGCCAGCGGCATCGCCACCTTGAGCCCCACGAAGACCTGCGGCAACGCGGCCGGGAAACGCACCTTCCGGAACGACTGCCACCACGAGGCGTTCAGCGACCGGGCCAGTTCGGCCAGGTCCGCCGGCGTGGTGGTGAGACCGGTCGCGGTGGACAGCACGATCGGGAAGAAGCAGAGCAGGAACACCATCGTCAGGATCGGCTTCTCACCCCAGCCGACCGACACCACCAGCAGCGGGCCGAGCGCGATCTTCGGGACCGCGTTGACCGCCACCAGCAACGGGGCGAACATCCGCTCGGCACGCCGGGAAGCGGCCAGCGCCATCCCGATCAGCACCCCGGCGACCGTGGAGATCAGGAAACCGAGCACCGTCATCAGGGTGGTGACACCCAGGGCCGGAAGCAGCACGTCGCGCGACAGCGTCATGGAATCCCAGACGGCCTGCGGCGGCGGCAGCGAGGCCGGGTGCACGAGGCTGAGCCCCGAGGTGACCAGCCACCAGAAGGCCAGCGCGATCACCACCCCGAGCAGTGGCAGACCGACGTTCGCCGGTCGCGGCCCGGACCACCGGCGGGTGGTGGACGCCGTGCCGGGGATCGTCGTCGCGGCGGCGTCGCCCGCCTCCGCCCGGGGCCGCTGCCCCGCCCGCGTACCGGTCGCGTCGGTCACGGGGTCCTCCTCTCCTGCCGGCTGACGCCGGCACACGACGGGGGTGCGGCCCCGGGACGTTCCCGCGACCACACCCCCGGCCGGTGGGCGATCAGGCCTTCGGCGCGAGGCTGAAGTCGATGACCTGGTCGGGCGTGATGTTCTGCTTGAGCGCGCCGGCGCCCTGCAGGATCGCGATGCTCTTGGCGACCCGGCCGCTGTCCAGCGTGCCGATCTGGGCGCCGGTGTTGCTGGACCGGACGTACCCGGCCATCAGCTCCAGCTCCGCCTTGGCCGCGGCGACGTTCGCGGCGTCCACGTTCTTCTTCAGGATCTCGGCCGCCTCCTGCGGGTTGGTCAGCGCGTACTCCAGGCCCTTGAGCAGGGCACCGGTGAACCGCTTGACCATGTCCGGGTTCTCCTTGGCGATCTTCGAGGAGGTGATCAGCACGTTGCCGTAGAGGTCCTGCATGTACTCGCTGTACGGCAGCAGGACCGCCTTCTTCTTGGTCACCGTCTCGATGGTCGGCTGGCCCACCACGAACTGGCCGATGCCGTCGACCGAACCGGACGCCAGGGTGCCCATCAGGGTCTGCGCCTCACCGTTGACCCAGGTCACCTTGGTCACGTCGACGCCCGCCATCTTCGCGTACGTCGGGAAGAGGTTCCGGACCACCGAACCGGGGGTGTCGGCGAGCTTTTTGCCCTCGAGGTCCTTCGGCGTGGCGATGTTCTTGCCCTCGACCGTGGCGATCGCGGCCATGGTGCGCTGCTGGATCGCGGCCACCGCGACGAAGTCCTTGGCCTGGCCGTTGCCGAGCTGGAGCAGACCGCCGGTGAGGTCGATCGGGCCGAAGTGCGCCTGCCCGCCGACGATCGTCTGGATGACGGCACCGGTGCCCTGGCCGGGCTTGATCTCCACGTCGAAGCCGGCGTCGCGGAAGAAGCCCTTCTCCTTCGCGACCCAGGCGTAGGAGTCACGCCCGAAGTTGCCGAACGAGGTGAGGTAGGTCACCTGTTCCAGCGCCGTGCCCTCACCACCCTTGGGCTCGTCGGTGGAGTCCGAGTCGCTGCTGCAGGCGGCGACCAGGGCCAGGGCGGCGGCCATCGTGGCCGCGGCGACCGTACGGGTCAGCCTTCTCATCAGTGCACCTTGTCCTTTCCGTCCGGGGCCGCCGGCCTCCGGAGGGGGTTGTCGGGCGGTGTCGGCGGGAGGGGCGTAGCCGACACCACCGTCGTGAGGGGACTCTTCGCGGGCACAGCGTACGAGAAACCCACCTTTGCGACGCCAGGCGTATCGAGTTGCGGAACGGAAACAACCGACGTCCACCCCGGACGGTGCCAAGAAGGCACGAGATGGATACCCTGTCCCGCGAATCACTGACCACCGACTCAGGGAGGCCCACGGGATGATCCGTCTGTCCGGGGTGTCCCGCACCTTCGACGGCCGGTCCGGTCGCGTGGAGGCGTTACGCGGCATCGACCTCGACGTCGCCGACGGTGAGTTCGTGGCGGTCCTCGGCCGCTCCGGCTGCGGCAAGTCCACCCTGCTGCGTCTCGTCGCCGGGCTGCTCCCGGTGACCGCCGGAGAGGTCACGGTCGCCGGCACCCGGGTCACCCGACCCCGGCCGGACGTCGCGATGCTCTTCCAGAAGCCGGCGCTGCTGCCCTGGCGCACGGTGCTGGACAACGTCCTGCTGCCGGTGGAGATCTTCGGCTGGAAGCGGGCCAAGCACCGGGACCGCGCCCGCCAGCTGCTGGAGATGGCCGGCCTGGGCGGCTTCGAGAAGCGGCTGCCGCACGAACTGTCCGGCGGCATGCAGCAGCGCGTCTCGCTGTGCCGCTCCCTGATCGGCGAGCCCCGCGTGATGCTGATGGACGAGCCGTTCTCGGCGCTCGACGCGCTCACCCGCGAGGAACTCTCCGGCGAACTGCAACGCGTGCACATGGAGACCTCGGCGACCGTCGTCTTCGTCACCCACTCGATCGACGAGGCCGTGCTGCTGGCCGACCGCGTGGTCGTGCTCAGCCCCCGCCCCGGCCGGATCCGCAGCATCGTCGACGTGGCCATCCCCCGGCCCCGCACGCTCGGCCGCAACGCCCACCTCGCGGACGTCGCGCGGGTCAGCGCCGACCTGCACGAACTGCTGATGGAGAAGGAGCCCCCGGCGCGGGCGGAGGGACGCTGACCATGCGCGTGTCGGTGTTCACCGAGCCGCACCGCGGGGCCAGCTACGACGACCAGCTCCGGTTCGCCCGGCTCGCCGAAAGCTGCGGGTACGAGGGCTTCCTCCGCGCCGACCACTACCGGGCCATGAGCGACGAACCGGTGCCGCCCGGCCCCACCGACGCCTGGCTGACGCTGGCCGCGCTGGCCCGCGAGACCAGCCGGATCCGGCTCGGCACGCTGGTCACCTCGGCGACCTTCCGGCTGCCCGGGCTGCTGGCCCTGCTGGTCGCCCAGGTCGACCAGATGAGCGGCGGCCGGGTCGACCTGGGCATCGGCGCCGGCTGGTACGAACGCGAGCACACCGCGTACGGCATCCCCTTCCCCGGCGTCGGCGAACGCTTCGACCGGCTCGCCGAGCAGTTGGAGATCCTCACCGGGCTGTGGCGCACCCCGGCCGGGCAGACCTTCAGCTACACCGGCGACCACTACCGCCTGGTCGACGCGCCGGCCCTGCCGAAACCGGTGCAGGAGCCCGGGCCACCGGTGATCGTGGGTGGCCGCGGCCCCAAGCGCACCCCCGAAATCGCCGCCCGGTACGCCGACGAGTTCAACATGCCGTTCACGTCGGTCGCGCAGGCCGCCGCCGCGTACGAGCGGGTCCGGGAGGCGTGCGACCGCACCGGCCGGACCGGGTCCGGGCGCCCGCCACCGGTGCTCTCGGCGGGGATCGTCGTGGCGATCGGCCGCACCGACGCCGAGGCCCGCCACCGGGCCGCCCCGCTGCACGTGCCCAGCGCCCTTCCGCCGGAGGACCCGGTCGTCGGCTCGCCCGCACAGCTCGTCGAACGCATCGGCGAGTTCGCCGCCATCGGCGTGACCCGCGTCCACCTGCGCCTCATCGACCTCGCCGACCTCGACCACCTGGAGCTCATCGCCGCCGAGGTGCTCCCCCAAATGGACGGAACCCGATGACCGACACCGACCTCGAACTCGGCCCGGTGGGCCAGGAGATCGTGTACGAGAACGACCGCGTACGCGTCTGGCACATCAAGCTGGAGCCCGGCGAGCGGCAGCCGCTGCACCGGCACGACCACCCCTACCTGGTGGTGGCGATCCAGGGCGCGAAGAACGTCGTGCAGACCGTCGACGGCACCCGGATCGACGCCGACGAACCCACCGGCGGCGTCGTCTACCGGGACCCGGGGGCGGTGCACATGCTGACCAACGTGGGCGACACGACGTACGTGGCCCGGCTGGTCGAGCTCAAGTAGACCTGCCGCCGGCAGGCCCGGGCCGCCCCACGGCGTGCCGGTGGCGATCGGACGCAACGGACCGTAACGTGCCCGACATGGCCTTTCGGACCTGGGGCAGACCGCTGCTCACGGCGCTCGGGGTGAGCCTGCTGGCCGGAGCGGGCCAGCTCGGCCTCGCGTTCGGTTTCGGCATCGTCCGGCTCACCGGTTCCTTCACCGGCGGCACCGTCAACCAGTGGCCGGCCCAGCTCGTCTGGGTCGGCTGGTTCGCGGCGAACGCCGCGGTCGTCGGTGCCGTCCTCACCGAGCGCCTGGCTCGCCGGGACGGGCCGCTGACCGGCACAGGCCGGCAGATCGCCGTCGCGGGCGCCGCCGCTTCGGGCGCCACGATCGTCGCGCCGCTGTGCATGCAGCCCGCCCGGGCCGCCGACCTGATCTCGGTGGACCCGGTGTGGGCCGTCGCCATCTGCGCCGTCCTCGGCGCGGCGGTCGGCGCCGGAGCCGCGCTGGCCGTCCTGCTCCGGCCACCGCTGGGCTGGAACATGACGGTCGTCGCCGGCGCCGTCTGGCTGCTCGCCCTGGTGTCGGTGGTCCCGTCGCTGGCGGCGACCGGGCCGCTGACCACCGTACGCCTCGGGGTGCTGGAGCCGTCGTGGCTGGACGCCGCCGCCGCGCAGCGCCTCGCCCTGCTGGTCCTGCCCCTGGTGGCGCTGCTGGCCGGCGCGGCCACCGGTGCCCTCGCCCGCTGGCGCGGCCACCCCCCGCTGATCGGCGGCCTGACCGGCGTGACCGGCCCGGTGCTCCTGGCGTTCGCGTACCTGACCGCCGGCCCGGGCGACGGGGTCGACCGCTACCAGACCACTCCGTACTACGGCGCGCTGCTAGCGGTGGCCGCCGGCGCGCTCGGGTCGGCCGCCGCCGCGCTGCTGCGCTGGCCGCTCGTCGAGCGCCGGCCCGGTGCCGCCGACGGCACCCCGGCGATCGAACCCACCGACATCCTCCGTCCGCTGCCCGCCGGTCCGGCCCTGCCGGGCCCGGCCACCCCCGCGTCGACCGGCGACGGGGACCGTGACGACTCCGGCGAGCCGGCCGCCGTGGGCACGCCGGCCGACCGGTCCGGGCGGGGAGATGC
>JAEYGD010000152.1 GCA_023402505.1 Actinomycetes bacterium | reverse complement strand
GCCCGCACGGGGTGTGGGGTGGGGGCCCTTCGCACATAAAAGCGCGCTCCGATCGCCTGCCACGGGGGAAGCGGGCGATTGGAGCGCGCAGGAAGAGCTTAACCAGCCTGCCGCAGCGGCACAACGGGTCGGCTCGGGTCAGATTCACGACGTACGCCACGCCGGACAGTCGTTGCGTACGGGGTCGATGACCGTCCGTCAG
Source organism: Actinomycetes bacterium (assembly GCA_023402505.1). Taxonomy (GTDB): domain Bacteria; phylum Actinomycetota; class Actinomycetes; order Mycobacteriales; family Micromonosporaceae; genus Micromonospora. The sequence goes on along the minus strand of JAEYGD010000152.1, from coordinate 13,382 downwards.
GCGACGGGGGCACGGCACCACCGCCGAGCGGCGAAATCATCTGCACGGTTCCCTAAGCAGATCGATGAATTTATCTTTCTGGTTAACCGGTGTCGACTCCGACGACACGTGGCACGACTGGGCTGTCGGGTGACCCCCGACCGACCGCAGGGAGCACGCGATGACCCGTACCCTCCGCTGGCTGGGCGGCCTCCTGGCCGCCGCCACCCTCTCGACCCTCGGCCTGGCCGCCCCCGCCCGGGCCGCCACGATCTCGGTGCCGCTGCGCACCCTCGTCGCCGACCTGCCCGTCGCGTCGGAGGCGCGCACCGGCTACTCGCGCGACCTGTTCCCGCACTGGATCGACGCCGACGGCGACGGGTGCAACACCCGGTACGAGGTGCTCATCGCCGAGGCCACCACCCGGCCGACGGTCGGCTCGGGCTGCTCCCTCTCCGGCGGCCGGTGGTACTCCTACTACGACGCCGCCTACTGGACCAACCCGTCCGACCTGGACATCGACCACCTGGTCCCGCTGGCCGAGGCGTGGGACTCGGGCGCCCGCAACTGGACCACCGCGCTGCGACGGTCGTTCGCCAACGACCTCGGCGACGCCCGCTCCCTCGTGGCCGTGACGGACAACGTCAACCAGGCCAAGAGCGACCAGGACCCCGGGAGCTGGCTCCCCGCGTACGAGCGGTGCCGGTACGTGCGCGAGTGGGCGGCGGTCAAGACCCGGTGGCGGTTGAGTGTGGACAGCACGGAGAAGAGTGCGCTCACCAGCGTGGCGAACTCCTGCACCAACGTCACGGTCACCGTGACCCACGCCCACTGACGGGACGCGGCCAGGGCCCGGAGCCGACGGGCCGGCCGGGGCCGGGCGCCCTACCGCCCGGCGAGCCGCTCGTCGATCTCGCTGACCGTCGCCGCGGCGCCGATCCGGGTGGCGACGGCGAGCGCACGCCGCCAGGCGTCCCGGGCGGCGTCCGCCTCGGCCAGCCGCTCAGCCGCCCGGGCCAGGTCCACCAGGGCGGCGAGCTGCAGCGGAGGTTTCGCGGTCAGGTCGTCCACGGTCTGCTCGATCTGGGTCCTGGCCCGCTGCGGCTCGCCGGCCATCAGGCTCAGCCGGCCCTGCACGTACCGGGCGTACGCCACGTACGGCGTCACCCCGGTCTCCTGGGCGCGCTCCAGCGCGGCATCGGCGTAGCCGGCCGCCTCGGCCAACCGCCCGTGGCCGGCGAGCATCGCGGCCAGGTCACTGAGCAGAGTGCTCTCGCCCAACCGGTCGCGGTGCTGGCGGACCAGCCGCAGTCCCTCCAGAAAGGTCGCGCACGCCTCGTCCACCGCGCCCCGGTGGTCGTGCCAGCGGGCCAGCGCGCGCAGGCCCAGCGCGAGCGGCCGGGTCGCGCCGGCGGCGCGGAGCGACGCGACACCTCGGGCGAGGGTCCCGCCAGCGGCGGGGTCGCCGTCCTGCAACTGGAGGGTGCCGAGCTTGGTGAGTTTCGTCCCGGCCCCGATCTGGTCACCGGCAGCCTGATAGAGCTCGATGGACCGGACGAGGCTGGCCCGGGCCGCGACGCTGTCCCCCATCGAGTCGTACACCTGGTGCTCGACCCCGGCGATCTCCGCCCGCAGCCAGGGCTGGGCCAGCGTGGCCGCGGCTTCGGCGGCGGCCCGTACGTGTCGGAGGGCGCTCTCCAGGTCGTCCCGCAGCAGGGTGGCGAAGGCAACGCACAGCCGCATCCGGGAGATGCCCTCCGGGTGGCGGCGGCGCTCGGCCGCCACCAGTCCGGTCTCGGTGACCCGGGTCAGGTCGTCCAGCCGGGCGTCGACGTGCAGGTAGTAGTCGAAGTGCCAGGCCAGCGCCCAGGCGTAGTCCTCCAGCCCGGGCGTGGCGGCGGCCTGGTCGATGGTGGCGAGCAACGCGACCCGCTCGGTGCCGAACCAGCGCCCGGGATCGCCCAGGTGCACGTCGGTGGCCGCCGGTGGCCGCGGCAGGTCCGCGACGATGCGGGCGTTGCTCTCCTGGCTGAGCTTCAGCCGGGCCTGCTCGGCCAGGGTCAACCAGGCACCGAAGACGCGGCGCAGCAGCCGTACGCTCTCCTCCGGTGCCTCCTCCTCCGCAGCGCGTTCCTGGGCGAAGGCCCGGACCAGGTCGTGGATCCGGTACCGGTGCTGACCCGACTCGTCCGGTCCGATCACCTCGACCAGGTTGGCCTCGGCCAGACCGGTGACCGCGACCGCGGCGGCCGGCTCGTCGTCGAGCAGCACGGGGAGCAGCCACGGCGGTGCGTCGTCGAGATCCACCGCCGCGAGGCGGCGCAGCAGCCGGCGGGCCGGTTCGTCCAGGGCGACGTACGCCGACTGGAAGGCGGCCCGGACGCTGCGGTCGGCGCGGGTCAGGTGGTCGAGCCGGTGCGAGAGCTCGGCGAGCTGGTCCGCCGCCTGCCGCAGGGTCAGCAGGCCGGGTATGGCGAGCCGCGCACCGACGATCCGGACCGCCAGCGGCAGCAGTCCGCAGTGGTGCACGATGGCCGACGCCGGCCGGGGCTCGGCGGCGACCCGCTGCGCGCCGACGATGCCGGCGAGCAGCCGCAGCGCCTCCGCCTCGCGCAGCGGATCCAGCCGGAGCTGGTAGGCACCGTCGAGGTCGACCAGCGCGCGCCGGCTCGTGACCAGGACGACCGCGTCCCTCCCGGGCAGCAGGGGACGTACCTGAGCGGCGCTGGCCGCGTTGTCCAGCAGCACCAGGCCCGGCCGGGCGGCCATGGCCGCCCGGAACAACGCGGCCCGTTCGTCCAGGCTCGGCGGCAGCTCCGTGCCCGGCACCCCGAACGCCCGGAGGAACCGTCCCAGCGCCTCGACCGGGGACAGCGGCTGGTCGTGCCCGCTCAGGTCGACGTACAGGTGCGCGCCGGGATAGGCCGTGCCGAGTTGGTGGGCGATCCGGACCGCCAGCGAGGTCTTGCCGACGCCGGGCAGGCCACAGATCGCCACCACGGCCACCTTCGGCCGGTCCGGCAGCCAGCTGCGGACCGCCGCCACCTGCGCCTGCCGGCCGACGAAGTCGGTCAGCTCGGCCGGCAGCATGCGCGGCGGTAAACGTCCGTCCGCGTCCGCCCGCCCCGCCGTGGTCCCCGCGACCGGTCCCGGGCCGGTCGACGCGGCCGGCTCGAGGCCGGGCGCCGCCGTCGCGGGCGCCCCGTGCGGCTCCGCCGAACTCGCCGTCCCGTGCGGCTCCGCCGAACTCGCCGCCGCGGGCGACCCGGTGCCGGGTTCCGCCACCCCGGCCCCGGCCGTACCGGACGACGACGGCGTGCCCGGTCCGGGCCCGGCGGGTTCGGGCGCCGCCGCCCGCAGACTCGGATCGTTACGCAGGATCAGGTCGCGCAGCCGGACCAGTTGCGACGTCGGGTCGACGCCGAGTTCCTCGGCCAGGCGGCGGCGAAGCTGGTCGAACCGGTCCAACGCCTCGCCCTGGCGGTCGGCCAGGTAGAGGGCGCGCATGAGCCGGCCGACCAACGACTCACGCCACGGGTACGCCTCGACCAGCTCCGTCAGGTCGCCGATCACCTCGTCGTACCGGCCGAGGCTCAGTTCGAGATCCAGGCACCGCTCGACGACGGTCATCCGGCGTTCGTCGATGCGCTGCGCGGCGGCGGTGAGCACCGGCGTACGCAGGCCGTCCAGTGCCGGGCCGTGCCACAGCGCCAGCGCCTCCCGCAGGCTCGCCACGGCCGCCTCCGGCGTGCCCCGTTCGACGTACCGGTCGGACCTGAGAACCAGTGCCTCGAAGGCGTCCAGGTCGAGCTGGCCGTCGGCGCTCCGCAACAGGTAACCCGAGCCGTGGGTGCCGATGACGTCGTCGGAGAGCCCGGCCCTGCGTATCGCGCGGCGGGTGGCGGCCACCCGGTTGCGGACCTGCACGTCGGCGCTCGGCGGGGGATGGTCGCCCCAGGCGGCGTCCACGAGCCGCGAGACCGGGACCACCCGGTTGGCTTCCAGCAGCAGCGCGGCCAGCATCGCCTGGCTGCGCGGGCCACCGGTGTGCACCGGCCGGTCGTCGACGCGGACCTCCACCGGACCGAGCAGCCGGAACGTGACCGCCGGCACCTGTTCGCCCCCCGAAGCGCGGATCCGGGCGACCACGATCCACCGATCGCGGTCGCGGTTCTCCGGTCCACCCTAGGCGCCGGCGGCAACTCGGCAACGTCCTTACCGGACGGCGGCAGCCGCCCGGTCAGCGGACGGACACCGCCTCGGCGGGCGGCACGGCGGCCGGGGGCACCGGTGGCCGGTGGCGCCGTGCCGCGCGCCGGCGGTAGAGCGTGACGAGGAAGATCGTCTGCAGGGTGCCCTCCACCGCGAGGACGAGCGCGCCGTCCACGGCCGCGAGCAGGCTTCCGCCGCTCGCGCCGGCGACCACCGCCGAACCGGCCTGGACCGCTCCGTGCAGGAGGATCGGGATCCCGAACCCGGCGAAACTGGCCAGCGCGACCGTGCTTCCGACCACGACCGCCACCGCGTAGATCCGCACCGCCCGGCGCTCGTGCGGCGGCAGGTCGGCGGTCGGATCCACCCCGGCCGCCGCGACCCGGTCGGGCAGCACCGCGTGGAAGCACCGGCGCAGCAGGTGCCGGGCGTAGGCGAACCCGTCCTCGAACAGGCTGCGGCACCGCAGCAGGTCGAGCAGGACGAAGTAGAGATCGGTCCGCATGTAGACGTGCAGTTGCAGTGCCATCGACATGACGATCACCAGCACGACAGCGGACAGCAGCCCGCCGACCAGCGGATGCGGCCGGGCGTACCCGATCACCAACAGCGCGACGCAGACGACGGCGAGGTCCCAGAGCAGACCGCTGAGGTAGACGCGGTACCGGTACCGGCGGGGTACCGACCAGATCGCCGTCACGTCGGTCTCCAGGACCAGATGGTGCAGCCGGGTCGCGAACCGGATCCGGGCCGGCGCCGCCAACGAGCGGGCCGCGACCAGGTGGCTCAGCTCGTGGAAGATCGCCGTGATCGAGAAGAGCGCGGTGTTGACGAGCACGGCGAGACCGACGTAATCGGTCCAGAAGAAGTCCCGGTACGACGGCAGCAGGTCGGGCCGGCGTACGACGGTGACCACGGCCGCCACGACCAGCGCCAGGTAGGCCAGTTTCGGGATCGGCCCGAAGAGCCAGCCGACGTGCTCCGCCCGCAGGCGGGGCAGGTGCGGCCGGAGCTGCTGGTCCGGGTCGTCGGTGGGCCGGCCGTCGACGGCGGCGACCAGGCCCGCCTCCCGCAGGACGAGCACCAGGTCCACGAGATCGATCTCGACGTCGTGGTCGACGGCGAGCCGTTGCTCGGCGACACCGACCGGCATCCCGGCGTCGAGCAGTTCGACGGCGCGGGCGCCGATCGCCGGCAGCTCCACGAACTCACCGACCTCCGGCCGGCCCACCACCACCAGGTCCGGGTCGTCGTCGGACGGCCGGACCCGGAGCGGGTGGAACCGGACAACGCTCTCGGTCGTCATCTGCGTCCCGGTCATCCTCGGGCGCTCTCCGGCCCGCACGACGGGCAGTCCGGGTCGCGCGGCACGTCCATGAAGTACTGGTGGTCCCAGCGCGCGACGTTGTGGTGGAAGACCCGCCCGGCGACCTGCTGCGGCAGCCCGGCGAGGTGGTAGAGCACCTCCAGGGCGCAGAGGTGCCCGGTCACGTTGGCGCTCGCCGCGAGGACCGCGTTCGGTCGTTCGAGCCCGGTCAGCGACGTGCCGTGGGTCTGGATCTCGTGCTTGTCGGGCACCCGCGACAGGCAGGTGTAGCAGCCGGTCCGGTGCGGCAGGAAGGACCCGACGACGGTCATCGGGCCGGTGTAGAGAGCGATGAACCAGGGCGTGCCGGTACGCAGTGCCGCCTCGTTCGTCCAGCTCTGGATGAGCCGCGCGGGCTTGTCGGCGCAGAGCACGAAGGCGTCGCAGCCGGCCATCAGCGGAGCCAGGTCATCGGCGGAGCGCACCCGGCACTCCTCCCCGGTCACCTCGACCTGCGAGTTCATCGCCCGCAGACGCTCCACCGCGACCTTCACCTTCGGCTGGCCGACGTCGCGCTCGGTGTAGAGCAGCTGGCGGGTCAGGTTCGGCTCGTCGACGACGTCGAAGTCGACACAGTGCAGGCTGCCGATGCCGCTGGCGACCAGACCGGCGGCGACCGCCGTGCCGGTACCGCCGAGGCCGAGCAGACCGACCCGGGCACGCCCGATCCGCGCCTGCACCTCGAACGGTGACTGGCGCGGAGTGGTGTCGATCCAGGAGAAGAAGTGCCGTGCGCGGTCGTACCGTGCGGCGGCCTCGGGGGTGAAACCGTCGGGCAGCGGGGCACCGGCGTCCTCGACGAAGCCCTGTTCGATCAACTGGTCCACCACCTCCCGGACGCTCTCCTGGGCGACGCCGGGGTGGGTCGCGGCGAGATCCGCGCAGACCTGCGCCACGTCCCGGGTGCCGTCCAGCAACGTCAGGATCCGGGCGATGGTGCCGTCCTCGTCGTCCTGGATCTCGGCGGCGACGCCGTACTGCATCAAGCCGATGATCAGTCGGTTTCCCGGCAGGACGTACGGTTCGTGGACCCTCTTGACGCGTGGCCTGAGCATGCGCATCCGCGACCTCACAATGCTCGCTGGGAAGGTGGGAATGGAGACGCCGGGACCGCCGTACCGGCGCGAGAGACCCGCGTGGTGCGGCACTTCGGTCGCCACCCCCGATACCTGTGGCGACCGAAGTGCCGCGGACGGTCAGGCGCTGTGGCCCTCGCGGATGACCGTGGTCTCGAGCCGCTCCAGCTTGCGGACCTTGAGCGCCAGCTTCTTCTTGCCGGTCTGCTCGACCTTGGCCTTCTCCATGTGCTCCTCCTCGGGTCGCGCCTCCCGGTGATCGCCGGAAGGTGCGCCCAGCCTGTCGCCCGGCGTCACCGCCGCGTCACAGTTCGATCATCAGCGCCGGTCAGGGCTGCTTCGGCAGCCGCGGCAGCCAACCGATGAACCGGTCCTGGAGCGAGACCTTGGTCGGCGCGGGCAGGTCCTGGGTGGCCGCGGCCAGGCAGGACCCGAGGTAGACGGTCAGCATCGCCCGATCGGCCTGGTACTCCCGCAGGAGGAGATCCCGTTTCGGCTCGCACGGCCATTCGGCACCGCAGGTCCCACAGGTCCAGTTCGGGGTCGACGGGGCATGCTCGTCCGTCCTGGACGTCGAGGAATCCGCAGCACCGGTCATCGCGCTTCCTTTCTGATCCGTGCCCAGGCCGGACACAGTCGACAGTGGCTGCCGCCCGTTTCCCCACGCGACGCCCCAACAGCGTCGCAGAACTCTCCGGCATTACGCCATTGCGGTACGTTGATCGGCCATGGCCCTCGCGACGCTGACCGTGGACCCGCCGCCGTACCCGGGCGAGGGGGACCCCGGTGCGTGACCTGCTGCCACCGGCGGTCGCGGTCGCCGTGGCCGAGTCCACCGACTGGGAGGGCGCGCTGCTGCCGGCCGAGCGGGCGTGCCTCGGTGAGCGGACGGTGGAGAGCCGCCGCCGCGACTTCACCGCCGGCCGGGTGTGCGCGCGGCGGGCCATCACGGCCCTCGGCCTGACACCGGTCGCGGTTCCCGCCGCCGCCAACCGCGCGCCGGTCTGGCCGGCCGGAGTGGTCGGCGCGATCACGCACACGCGCGGCTACTGCGCCGCCGCCGCGGCCCGCGCCGGGGAGATCCGGTCGGTCGGCCTCGACGCCGAGCAGCACAAGCCCCTCAACCCGGGGGTACGCCGGTTGATCCTGCTCGGCGAGGAACAGGACCGCCTCGCGCGGCTACCCACCGGAACCTCCTGGCCGGCGGTGGTGTTCAGTGCCAAGGAGACGGTCTACAAGGTCTGGCATCCGCTGGTCGGCACGTGGCTGGACTTCCACGACGCCAACGTGGAGCTGGATCCGGAGGCCGGGACGTTCACGGCCCGGATCGCGCCCGCCCGGCTGGACGCCGCGCCCGTGACCGGCGCGCCGGCCGTCGTCGAGGGCCGCTTCGCCGTCGCGGACGGCCTGGTCCGCACCGCGGCGGCGCTGCTGGGCTAGCGTTCCACGCGCACCGTCAGTGGGCCGACGCGGAGGACACCGTCATCGAGCGGGGTGCAGCGGACCCCGCCCCGGCCACGCAACGCCCGGAACGCCCCCGGGCCGATCGTCACGTCCATCCAGGCGCACGGGTTCGCCGGGCGGTTCACCCGCAGCCGCACCGGCCCGTCGCCCGAGTCGAGAACCAGGACGGCCCCGACCAGCTCGTCCACGCGAACACCGGCGGTGAGGATGTTCCGGCGCACCTGCGTCAGGTCGACGCCCGGCGGCAGCGACTCCCGGGCGATCAGGGTGACGCTGGCGTTGCGGTGGGCCGGCTTGCCGAAGTAGCGGTCGCCGACGACGCCGAGACCGGCCCGGATCCGCACCTCGTCGACCAGTTCGCCGGGCACCGGGGGTGCCGGGCCGTCCGCGGGCCGCCCCACGTAGCGGTGCACCGGCGAGGCCAGCAACTGGACGATCTCGGGCACGTCGCCGAGTCTACGAACGGATTCCACCGCCTCTGGACGATTCTTGTCGAGACAGGTGCGGCGGCTTCGACTCCGGTGCGAGCCGCATCGACAACAGGAGGCGATTCCATGACGGTCATGACCTCGGCGACGATGTCCCTCGACGGCTACATCGCGGACGAGAACCACGGCGGCTTCGACCACCTGTTCCGGTGGTACGAACAAGGTGACGTGGAGACGCCGACCGCCGACCCGCAGATGACGTGGCGCACCTCGGCGGCGACCGCGGCGCACCTGCGGGACCTGAAGGCGCGCCTCGGGGCGCTGGTGGTCGGCCGGCGGCTGTTCGACATCACCGACGGCTGGGGCGGCCGGCACCCCCTGGGCGTACCCGTCGTCGTGGTCACCCACCACGTGCCGGAGGGCTGGGAGCGGGAGGGCGACGCCACGGTGTTCGTCACCGACGGCATCGAGAGCGCCGTGGCCAGGGCGAAGGCCCTCGCCGGCGGCAAGCAGGTCGGCGTCAACGGTGGCACCATCGCCACGCAGGTCCTGGAGGCCGGCCTGCTCGACGAGGTGCACGTCGACCTGGTCCCGGTCCTGCTGGGCAGCGGCATCCCGCTCTTCGCCCACCTGAGGATCGCGCCGGTCCAGTTGGAAGGGCCCGTCCGGGTCGTCGAGGGCATCGGCGTCACGCACCTCGCGTACCGGGTGCGGTGACGCGTACCGGTTTCATCGCGCGGTGGCCGGGGACGCGTCGTTGCGGGGGCGGGCAACCGCCACCGTTTCGCCGCGACGACAGGGAGGCGACCATGAGCGTGGAGCGGGCGACCGACAACATCGAGCAGCTCGCCGGCCCGGCCCGGGCGCGGATGGGCGACTTGAACCGGAACGAGCGGTCCGAGGCGAACCGGGTACGCGAGCACGACGAGATCCACGGTCAGCGACCCGGCGACCACCTCCAGGAGGACGCCCGGGACGCGCCGGACAACTTCACCATCTGATCGCGTCGCCGTCCCGGAGGGCCGTTCCGTGGCCTTCCGGGACGTCTCTGCCCCGGTGGCCACCCCCGCGGCGGGGGGGTGCGTACGCCTCGGGCGGCAACCGCCACCCCCGCTCATCGACTAGGGTCACCACGTGCCCCGGTATGCCGTCGGTCTGCCCAACGTCGGCCCCTTCGCCGACCCGACGATCCTTCTCGACCTGGCCGTCTCCGCCGAGGAAGCGGGCTGGGACGGCGTCTTCCTGTGGGACCACGTCCTCTACCACGAAGCCGACTGGCCCGTGGTGAACCCGGTCGTCGTCGCGTCCGCGATCGCGGCCCGCACCTCGCGGATCCGGCTCGGGGTGCTGGTGACGGCCCTGCCGAGACGGCGGGTGCAGGTCGTGGCGCGGGAGACGGCGACCCTCGACGCCCTCTCCGGCGGCCGGCTCGTCTTCGGGGCCGGCATCGGCTCGATGGACCTCGAATACTCCGCCTTCGGCGAGGATCCCGACCTTCGCGCCCGCGGCCGGCGCCTCGACGAGTCGCTGGAGCAGCTCAGCGCGCTGTGGTCCGGCGAGGAGGTGCTCACACCGGCCGGCGAGCGGGTGCGGATGCTGCCCACGCCGGTGCAGCGTCCCCGCGTACCGGTCTGGTGCGCGGGCCGCTGGCCCAACCGCCCGGGCTTCCGCCGGTCCGCCCGCTGGGACGGGGTGATGGCGACCTTCACCGACGCGGGACGGACCGTCCCGGTGCCGGTCGAGGAGTTCGCCGACGCGGTCCGGTTCGTCGCCGCCGAACGCGGCACCCTCGACGGGTTCGACATCGGGCTGGAGGGCTGGACCGCACCCGACGACGCGGCGGACATCGTCGCGCCGTACGCCGCAGCCGGGCTGACCTGGTGGATCGAGGCCATGGGCTGGTGGCGGGGCGGGGTCGCGGGCGCTCGGGACCGGATCGCCGCCGGGCCGCCGGGCAGCAGCGGCGCCGGAACCCGGTGATTCGGGCGGAACGGACCCGGGGGTCCGGACACCGCCGCTAGCGTCGGGGCATGCCCGCCCGCCCGTCGAGGCCGCCCCGGGTCCTGGAGGCGCCGTCCTACCTGCAGGCGTTCGTCCTCTCCGGGGTGGTGACGGTGCTGCTCACCCGGGCCTTCCTCCAGGCGACCGGCTATCCGCAGCTCGGTGGCGGTGGCCTGCACATCGCGCACGTGCTCTGGGGCGGCCTGCTGATGACCGCCGGCCTCGCCGCCGCGCTGGTCTTCCTCGGCAGTGCCGCACGCATCCTCGGCGCGGTGCTGGGCGGGACCGGGTTCGGGCTCTTCATCGACGAGGTCGGCAAGTTCGTCACCGCCGGGACCGACTACTTCTACGCCCCGGCCGCCGGCATCATCTACGGCGCCTTCGCCCTGCTGGTCGTCATCACCCAGGCGATCCGCGGGCGGCTGCGGCTCTCCGGGCCGGAACGTACGGCCAACGCGCTGTACACGGTGGTCGGCGGGCTCGGGGCGGGCCTCACCGACCGGCGTCGCGAGGCGGTGCGGCGGCTGGTCCGCGGGTCCGGCCCGGAGGTGGAGGAGGCGGTGGCCCGGCTGCTGGAGGCGGTGCCCCGGCGGGAGCCGCCGGGAACCCGCTTCTGGCAGCCCTGGGTCGACCGGGCCCGCCGGGCGATGGTGTGGGTCACCACCCACCGGTGGGTGGTGTCGCTGGTGGTGCTCTACCTGGTCGGCGAGCCGCTCGTCGTCGTACTCCGGGTCCTGGAGAGCGCGATCAGCGGCGGCCTGCCGGACCAGCGGGAGTGGGGTGCCCTGCTCGGGCTCGCGCTCTCCGCGTTGATCACGGCGGTGCTGGCCGTCCGCGGGGCGCTGCTGCTACCCCGCCACCAGGTACGGGCGTTCCGGCTGTTCAAGCTCGCGATCCTGGTGGATCTTCTGTTCGGGCAGATCTTCAGCTTCACCGTCAACCAGTTCGGGGCGCTCGCCGCGCTCGCCGTGGACCTGTTCCTGCTCGCCGTGGTGTCCGCCGAGTACCGCCGGCTCTGCCGGCAGGCTCCCGACGACTGAGCCAGAGCCGCGACGCCTCCGCGCGGGTCTTGCCGTCCGGTCGGTTACGGTTCCGCTTTCACGGGGCGGAAGAGGGCCGATGTTCGACGACACTGTGGCGATTCCATCCGGGCTGCACCACGACCGATTCGTTGCGACACCACTGACCACCGAGACGGCCGCCCTGGACCATGCGTCGTACCTGGCAAGCCCGGACGTCATCCGGGCACACAGCGACGGCCGCTGGCCCGTCGAGGGGTTCACCCTCGACGATGACCTGGAACTGGTGGCGAAGCACCAGGCTGACCACGAGAACCGCCGAGCGTTCACGTTCGTCCTCCTCGCCCCGTCTCTGCACGAAGCACTGGGCTGCTTGTACGTGAACCCGCTCCGCGAGTACCTACAGCGGGCTGGGGCTGATCGCCGGCTTCTCGACGGCGTACCGCCGACCTCGGCGATGGTCACGTTCTGGCTCCGGCAAGACCAGCAGGACACCGGTCTGGCGGACGTCGTGGTCGAGGCCGTGAACGCTTGGCTGCTCACCGAGTGGCCCTCGGCGACACACCTGTTTCGCGTCCTGCCGGGTGAACGGTCGTCGTGCACCGCCCTGGACCGCCTGGGCCTTCGCAAGACCCGTTTCTCCCTGCCGGGCGACCCGCGGCCCTACGTCTGGTATCAGCCATAGATGCGGACGCCAGCGGTGGCATGCGCGATGTGCCCGAACAGGGCAGTGCAGCAGCCGTGCCGGCCGAGCCGAGCGTCAAGATCCTGCGACACTTATCCGTAGGCGTACTCGTCCACGTCGAGCTCGGCTCGCGTCGATCGAAGGAACTCCAACACCCGAGCGTCGATATGCCAGCCCAGCAACTGGTGCTGGCCGGGGAGCTTCTCCAGCCCTTCGACCGGGGTGGTCAGGTCTTCGTCCTCGCCATCCGGATGCTCGAACACACGGACGACCTGCAGCCTGCTTGCGCCCGGCTCTCCGTCGATCCCGTGCAGCTCCACGGCCAGCTCACCGATGCGTTCCGCGTGGTCGAAGAGCCGATCCACGATCCGATTGATCTGTTCGTCCACCGTCAACCCGGGCTTGCGGCAGGCGATCTTCCATCGATGCCTCGCCGGTCTCGCAGGGCTGGCCACGCGGCTGCCACGAACGACGATCTCGTCCGGTTCGATGCCGAGCCTCGCGGTGATCCCGGCGGCCGAAACCCGCCCCGAGCTCAGCGCGAAATACACGTACTGCGAGACGATCACCGATGGACCCTACCTGCGCACGGACCTTCGGCGCTGCTGCACAAGATCGAAAAGGCCGTCTCCGACTGGCGGAACGGCCTTTGATCAGTGGTGGAGCTGAGGGGATTTGAACCCCTGACCCCCTCGATGCGAACGAGGTGCGCTACCGGTCTGCGCCACAGCCCCTCCGCCGGCGTACCGGCGTCGGTCCCACCCGGCTAACACCGGGCGGGCCGGCGACAAGGCTAACAGGTCAACGGTCCGTCCCGCGAATCACCCCGGGTCGCGTCGCACCCAAGATCCACACAACTCCGGGGAAGTTGCTGCCTCCACCTGGCGCGGGGGCCACTCTTTCGGGGAAGTTGCGGCCTCCCGGCCCGGCGGGCCGGCCGACGACCCCCGGTCCGACGGCCCCGGCGCGGTGGGTCAGGCCGAGTGGGGGTTTCGGCCGGACTGGTACGGGCGGCCGCGCAGGCCGCCCGTACGCCGGTAGGAGACCGTGCCGCCGTTTGCAGCCGCCGGCAGGTCCGCGGGGCGGTCCAGGCCCATGGCGGTACGGCGTACCGACTCGCGCTGGGCGGCCAGGCGGCGCTGCGCCTCGCGG
>JAEYGD010000097.1 GCA_023402505.1 Actinomycetes bacterium | reverse complement strand
GACCAGCGCACGGTCGGCGGCGAGGGCGAGCGGCGGTCCGCCGGCGGTGCCGCGCTTCCTGGTCGGGATGGAGGGGACGCCCACGGGGACTCCTCTGGGACGGGGGTGGGACCATCCTGCACTCCCGTCCCCGAGGGTGGGACTCCCGGTACGGCGAACCGGGCTGTCGCGCGACGGAATCGTCTGTTTCGTCCCTTGCTTTCCCGTGATCCGCGGCATCGGTGGCCGAGCCGAGCCCGTCGTGTTGTGTGCGACCGTTGTCTAATACAGGATCAGCAGGGCACTCGGAAGGAGCCCGACATCACCAGCGACCTCCCGCGTCTCGCGGCGGTGACCCGGCCGCACCGGGGGACCGGCCTGGCCGGTCCTTCCGTCGTGCCCCGGGGTGACCCGCTCGGCGGTTTCGGGCGCAGCACCAGCGTGCCGCCCGGCGAGCGGCTCCGGGTGCTGCTGGTCGAGGACGACGAGGGCGACGCCTTCCTCGTCGGCGAGCTGCTCGCCGAGACCAACTCGGGCATCGACCTGGCCGTGGCGACCAGTCTCAGCGAGGCCCGCCAGCGGGTGTTCGGCGTGGACTGCGTGCTGCTCGACCTCGGGCTGCCCGACGCACAGGGCATCGACGGGCTGCGCCAGGTGCTGGAGATGGCCAGCGGAGCCGCGGTCTGCGTGCTCACCGGCCGGTCCGACGAGCACCTCGGCATCGTGGCGGTCGCCGAGGGCGCACAGGACTACCTGGTCAAGGGCCAGGTCGACGGGGTGCTGCTGACCCGCGCGCTGCGGTACGCGGTCGAGCGCAAGCGCGCCGACGAGAACGCCCGCCGGCTCCGCGAGGTGGAGCTGCGCCAGGCCGAGTCGGCCCGCCTGGAGCGGGGCCTGCTGCCGCAGCCGTTGATGTCCACCGACCAGGTCGCGGTGCACACGTTCTACCGGCCCGGCCGGCACGCCGCGCTCATCGGTGGCGACTTCTTCGACGTGGTGCAGACCAGCCCGGACCGGGTCGACCTGATCGTCGGCGACGTGTGCGGGCACGGGGTGGACGAGGCCGCGCTCGGCGTCGAGCTGCGGGTCGCCTGGCGGGCGCTGATCCTGGCCGGGGTGCCGGACGACGAGGTCCTGCCGGCCCTGGAGCAGGTGCTGATGAGCGAACGACGGCTCCAGGAGATCTTCGCGACGGTCGCCACCACCCGGCTGCACCTGGCCGCCAACCGGGCCACCGTCCGGCTGGCCGGCCATCCGCCGCCGCTGCTGCTCGCCGGGGGGCGCGTCGCACCCGTCCCGGCGCCGGGCGGGCTGCTGCTCGGCGTACGGCCGCGCCGGCCCGTCGCGTACGACCTGGAGTTCGACACCGAGGACTGGTCCCTGTTGATGTACACCGACGGCCTGATCGAGGGGCGCGTGGGCGAGGGCGACGAACGGCTGGACGTGGACGGCCTGGTGGGCCTGCTCGCCGACCCGGCCACCACGGGGGTGTCCCTGCCCGAGCTGCCGGCCTGGCTGGTGGGCAGCGCCGAGCAGCTCAACGGCGGTCCGCTCGCCGACGACGTCGCCATGCTGCTGGTGAGCCGTGGCGGTGACCGGTGAAGGCGGGGATCCGCGGCTGGACCCTGCGCCAGCGGGTGGTGGCGCTGCTCGCCGTGGTCGGCGTGCTGCTGGGCATCCTGGTCGCCGCCGTCATCGCGGTGGCGGCGCAGAACCGCCAGTACACCCACGAGGTGCTGGACCGTTGGGGTCCGGCGCGCGCCCAGTCCCAGGAACTGCTCGCGGTCCTGGTCAACCAGGAGACCGCGGTCCGCGGGTACGCCGTCACCGCCGACCCGGAGAACCTCACGCCGTACGGCGCGAGCCTGGAACGGGAGCAGGACCTCTACCGGAACATGCGGTCGCTGCTCGACCCGTACCCGGCGCTGGCGCGGCAGCTGGACGAGGTCGAGGCACGGGCCGCCGACTGGCGCGGGGCGGTCGCCGAGCCGGTCATCGAGGCCACCCGCGCTGACGGGACAGCGGCCGGCCAGGCACTGATCGGTGACCAGACCCGGCAACGCTTCGACGGGATCCGCTCCTCGGTCGCCGCCCTCCAGGAGGGCATCCTGGCCGAACGCGAGATCGGCGCCGACAACATCTACCGCACCAGCACCATGCTGGTCGTGCTGCTGATCGTGGCGGCGCTGGTGGTGATGGTCGCCGGAGCGGTGCTGCTGGTCTCGCTGGACCGGATCGTGGTCCGGCCGTTGACCGACGTCGCTGGGCAGGTCCGGGAGGTCGCCGAGGGCGACTACCGGCACCGCATCGCGGGCTCCGGTCCCCCGGAGTTCGTGGGGCTCGCCCACGACGTGGACGCCATGCGGCAGAAGATCGCCCGGGACCTCGACGAGGTACGCGAGGCCCGCGAGCGGATCGAGTGGGTCAACAGCCAGCTCCAGAAGCAAGCCGAGGAGCTGACCCGATCCAACCGCGACCTGGAGCAGTTCGCGTACGTCGCGTCGCACGACCTGCAGGAGCCGCTGCGCAAGGTGGCGAGCTTCTGCCAGCTGCTCCAGCGGCGGTACGCCGGCCAGCTCGACGAGCGGGCCGACCAGTACATCGCCTTCGCGGTGGACGGGGCGCAGCGGATGCAGCGCCTCATCAACGACCTGCTGGCCTTCTCCCGGATCGGCCGGCTCACCGCCGGCTTCACCGAGGTCGACCTCAACAAGGTGATGGGCGACGTGGCGGGGCAGACCGAGGCCGCCCGCCAGTACGCCGACGCGGAGCTGACCTGGGGCGAGCTGCCGGTGATCCGGGGTGAGGAGCCGCTGCTGACGAACCTGCTCGCCAACCTGGTCAGCAACTCGATCAAGTTCCGCCGGCCGGACGTACCACCGAAGGTGCACGTGTCGGCGCGCCTGGTCGGCGACGAGTGGGAGATCAGCTGCCAGGACAACGGCATCGGGATCGAGCCGGAGTTCGCCGACAAGATCTTCGTCATCTTCCAGCGGCTGCATGCGAAGGACGCGTACCCGGGCACCGGCATCGGGCTGGCGATCGTCAAGAAGATCGTCGAGTACCACGGCGGCCGGGTCTGGGTGGACACCAGCGTCCCCGAGGGGACGGCGATCCGCTTCACGCTGCCCGCGCTGCCCGAGGACGTCGAGGCGGGCGAGGACGGCGCCGAGGACGGTGCCACGGACGGCGGCACCGCCGCGCCGGTGCAGGACGCGGCTTCCGGTCCGGAGACGTCCGCCGACGCGGGCGGCGGGCCGGGCGACGACGGCCGGACGGATGGACCGGACGGCCCCGCCGGGGCGCCCGGAGGCGGTAGAACGGGTGACATGAGGGAGGCGGTGGGATGACCGTGCCGGCGGACGGCAACAGCCCGATCGAGGTGCTGCTGGTCGAGGACGACCCGGGCGACGTGCTGATGACCCAGGAGGCGTTCGAGGAGCACAAGCTCCGCAACCGCCTGACCGTGGTGTCCGATGGCGCCGAGGCCCTGGCGTACCTGCGGCGCGAGGGCCCGTACGCCGACGCGGTGGTGCCGGACCTGATCCTGCTCGACCTGAACCTTCCCCGCCGGGACGGGCGGGAGGTGCTCGCCGAGATCAAGAAGGACGAGGAGCTCTGCCGGATCCCGGTCGTGGTCCTCACCACCTCGCAGGCCGACGAGGACATCCTGCGCAGCTACCAGCTCCACGCCAACGCGTACGTGACCAAGCCGGTGGACTTCGACCGGTTCATCTCCGTGGTGCGGCAGATCGACGAGTTCTTCGTCAGCGTGGTCAAGCTCCCGCCGCGTGGCTGACACCCTGCTCCACGACGT
Organism: Actinomycetes bacterium; assembly: GCA_023402505.1. Classification (GTDB taxonomy): domain Bacteria; phylum Actinomycetota; class Actinomycetes; order Mycobacteriales; family Micromonosporaceae; genus Micromonospora. Next base: position 15,237 of record JAEYGD010000097.1, on the reverse strand, counting down.
CGGTGTGCTCCTGCGCGAGGTGGCCGACGAGGCCGTGCTGCCGCTGTTCCGCAAGCTCGACGACGACGACGTGGCGGAGAAGGCCCCCGGCGACCTCGTCACCGTCGCCGACCGGCAGGCCGAGGAGCTGATCTCGGCGGGCCTGCGCCGCCTGCGGCCCCGCTCGGTGGTGGTCGGCGAGGAGGCGGTCGCCGACGACCCGGGACTGCTGCGGCACCTGCGCCGGTCGGGCGACGTCTGGCTGGTTGACCCGGTCGACGGCACCGCCAACTTCGCCGCCGGCCGCCGTCCGTTCGCTCTGATGGTCGCCCTGCTGACCGACGGGCAGCCGGCCGCCGCGTGGGTGCTCGACCCGCTGGCCGACACCATCGCCGTCGCGCGGGCCGGCGAGGGGACGTACCTCGACGGGCGCCCGGTGCGGACGACCGGCGTGTCCGCGGCGCCCGGTGGGCTGCGCGGCGCGGCGATGTCCCGCTTCCTGCCGCCGTCGGCCCGGCGGCGGGTGGAGACCGGCGGCGAGCGGCTCGGTGAGCTGCTCCCCGGGCAGCACTGCGCCGGGCGGGAATACCTGGACGTGCTCACCGGCGAGCAGCAGTTCGTGCTCTTCTGGCGCACCCTGCCCTGGGACCACGCGCCCGGCACCCTCCTGGTGCGCGCGGCCGGCGGTGTCGCCCGCCGGTTCGACGGCACCGACTACCACCCGGCCGACGAGGGTGAGGGCCTGCTCGTCGCCGCGAACGAGCGGGTCTGGACGGAGGTCCGCGACGTGTTGCTCGGCGGAGCGTGACGACCATCGCGACGGAGCGTCGATGTTCGATGGTTCGCCGGGTCGGGGGCCTGGTCAGGGGCGGCCGGTCCGGTATCGTGTCCGGCGGTCTCCGCCAGCAGGCCGCCGCCCGGCGCCGGTGGGACCGCCGCCGCGCAGTGGCAACCACCGGGGGCCGGCGGATGACGGAAGGATGCACCGTGCGTACGACCCTGCCCCGCGGGCGTCGCGGCCCGCTGATCGCCCTCCTCGCCGCCCTGGCGGTGCTGCTCAGCGCCGTGCCCGCGCACGCGGAGCCCAACGAGGGCGGCACCAAGAAGCTGCGGGACGCCCTGACGGCCGCCGCCAAGGCGCACATCGAGGCGACCGCCAAGCTGGACAACTCCAAGCGCCGGCAGAAGGCGCTGACGGCGGAGCTGAAGGCCATCGAGGTCCGGATGGTCGACCTGAGCGCGCAGGTGGGCGAGGTGGCCGCGCAGTCGTACCGGCTGGGCCGGCTCTCCTCGGCGGCGATGCTGCTGGAGAGCAAGTCGCCGGACGTGTTCCTGGAGCGGGTGGCGAGCCTCGACACGATGGCCCAGCGGGACGGCCGGAAGGTCCGGGAGCTGACCGAGGCCCGGCAGGCGGCCAACGAGGCGAAGATCGCCGTCGACGCCGAGGTGCGGGAGCAGACGAAACAGGCGGCCGTGCTGGCGAAGAACAAGAAGGCCGCCGAGGCGGCGCTCGCCTCGGTCAGCTCCGGCGGCGGCTCCGGGTTCGGCAACCTGGCGGCCAGCGCCAAGCCCGCCCCGCGCAACTCGGACGGCTCCTGGCCGTCGGAGTCCTGCTCGGTGGACGACCCGACCACCTCGGGCTGCATCACACCGCGCACGCTGCACATGCTCAAGCAGTCCCAGGCCGCCGGTTACAAACGGCACGTCTCCTGCTTCCGCAGCGGCGGTGACGGCGAGCACCCGAAGGGGAAGGCGTGCGACTTCTCGGCCGCGCCGGGCGGGTTCGAGAACGTCTCGGCCACCGGCGGGGACAAGGCGTACGGCGACAAGCTCGCGGCGTACCTCAAGAGCAACGCGAGCCGGCTGGGCGTGATGTACGTGATCTGGTATCGGCAGATCTGGATGCCGAACACCGGCTGGCGGGCGTACAGCGGTGGTGGCAGTCCCGCCGCCGACCACACAAACCATGTTCACGTTTCGATGTACTGACCCGGGCGGTCAGCTTCCCTGCGTACCATCGCGCGGGTGAACCCTGCATCGTCCGACGTCACGGTCCCACCGGCCCGGCCCGTTGCGGCGTCCGGCCGGGCCCTGCCCAACGGGCTCGCCGCGTTCCTCGTCTTCTTCTCCAGCGGCGCGGTCCTGGTGCTGGAGACCGCCGCGCTGCGCCTGGTCGGCCCGTACGTCGGGGTGACCCTCCAGGTGACCAGTTCGGTCATCGGCATCGCGCTGGCCGCCATCGCGTACGGGGCGTGGGCCGGCGGGTGGCTGGCCGACCGGCGGGACCCGCGTACCCTGCTGGCCCCGGCGCTGGTGCTGGCCGGCATCGCCACGGCGGTGACCCTGCCCGCCGTCCGGTACGCCGGTGAGGTGCTGCGCGGCGGGGCGGCCAGCGCGATCCTGCTGCTCGTCGCGCTGGCGGTGTTCGTGCCGGCGATGCTGCTGTCGGCGGTCACCCCGATGGTGGTCAAGCTGCAACTCGCCGACCTGCGCCGGACCGGGCAGGTGGTGGGCCGGCTCTCCTCGATCGGCACGCTGGGCGCGGTCACGGCCACCCTGGTCACCGGGTTCGTGCTGGTCGCCTCGCTGCCCAGCACGGTGATCCTGCTCGGCCTGGCGGTGGCCCTCGGTGTCGCCGGGCTGGCCCTCGGCGTGTGGCTGCGCCGCAGCGCCGGCTCCCAGTTGACCGGCCCGGCCCGGGTCAGCGCGACCCTGGCCGTGCTCGGGCTGCTCGGCGCCGGGCTGACCACCGTCGCGCCGAACCCGTGCGACGTGGAGACCGCCTACCACTGCGCCAGCGTCGAGACCGACCCCGGCCGGGAGAGCGGGCGCACGCTGCTGCTCAACTCGGCGGAGCACTCGTACGTGGACCTGGCCGACCCGACCCACCTCGAGTACGCGTACACGAAGTGGATCGGTGCGGTCGCCGACGTGGCGGCGCCGGCCGGCCGGCCGGTGGACGCGCTGCACCTCGGCGGAGGCGGGTTCACCGTCCCCCGGTACCTGACCGCCACCCGTCCGGGCACCGACAACGTGGTGTTCGAGATCGACGGTGGGCTGGTCGAGCTCGGCGAGGAGAAGCTCGGCGTACGCCAGGGGCCGGACCTGCGGGCCGTGGTGGGTGACGCCCGGATGCTGGTCGCCGACGAGGTCACGGACAGCCGCGACCTGGTGGTGGGTGACGCGTTCGGGCACCTCGTGGTGCCGTGGCACCTGGCGACGCGGGAGATGGCCGCGGAGATCCGCCGGGTCACCCGCCCCGGCGGCGTGTACGTGCAGAACGTCATCGACTACCCGCCGATGCGCTTCATCCGCAGCGAGGTGGCCACGGTGGCCGCCGAGTTCCGGCACGTCGCCCTGGTCGCACCGCCCGCCGCGCTCGCCGGCGAGCAGGGCTCCAACTTCGTGATCGTCGCCTCGGACGCGCCGCTGCCGCTGGACGCCGTCCGCGGCCGGCTCGACCAGGTGGACCGGGGGGTGACGCTGCTCAGCGGCGACGCGCTGGCCAGGTTCGTCGGCGACGCGCTGGTGCTGACCGACGACTACGCCCCGACGGACCAGTTGCTCGCGACCGCCTGATCGGGTGACATCGCGAGCCGAATCCGATTCGAAAGGTGTAGCCCGGGCGGTCCGGGGCAACAACGAACCCCATGGGTGGAGGGGTCCGCGACGGCGCGCAACTGCTCGGTGACCGGTACCGGCTGATCGAACAGCTCGGTGCGGGCGGCATGTCGGTGGTCTGGCGGGGCTACGACGAGGTGCTGGGCCGCCAGGTGGCGGTGAAGGTCCTCGCCTCCCGGCTCGCCAGCGACCGGGCGTTCCGGCACCGGATCCGCGTCGAGGCCCAGGCCGCGGCCCGGCTCTGCCACCCCAACATCACCAACGTGTACGACTACGGCGAATCCGAGCAGGTCGGGCTCACCGTGCCGTACGTGGTGATGGAGCTGATCGACGGCGAGTCGCTGACCGGGCGGCTGCGGCGCGGCCAGGTGCCGTGGCGGGAGGCGGTGACGATCGGCGCGGAGGTCGCCTCGGCGCTGGCCACCGCGCACTCGCGGGGCGTGGTGCACCGCGACGTCACGCCCGGCAACATCATGTTGACCGCGACCGGGGTGAAGGTTGTCGACTTCGGCATCTCGGCGCTGGTGGGGGAGAAGGAGAAGGGCCCGGACGGCGCGCTGCTCGGCACGCCCGCGTACCTGGCCCCGGAGCGGCTGGACAACGGCGACGTCTCCCCGGCCACCGACGTGTACGCGGTGGGGCTGCTCCTCTACCGGATGCTCACCGGGCGGCTGCCGTGGCAGGCCGACACCACCACCCAGATGCTGCGCGCGCACATGTACAACGACCCGGCCCCGATGCCGCCGGTTCCGGGCCTTCCCGGGGATGTCGCCGACCTGGTGCGCCGCTGCCTCGCGAAGCGCCCGGGCGACCGGCCGACCACCACGGAGGTCGCGCGTACGCTCGCCACGGCCGCCGGGATGATCCCGCCGGTGGCGGTGTCGCCCGCATCGGGTGACGGCGACGACCCGGCGACGGTGGCGAACCTGGGCACCACGATCCTGCCCTGGTCGGCGGCGACGGACGCGCTGCCCTTCTCGCGGACCCGCAACCGGCGGGCGCTGGCCCGGCGTCGTCGGGTGGAGGCCGGGGTGGCCGCCGCCGGACTGGTCGCGGTGACGGCCGCGCTGTGGGGGGTGACCGCTCGCACCCCGGCCAGCGGCGGCGTCGACCAGCCGACCGAGGCGCGGATGGGCGCGGAGGAGCGGGTCTCCTGCACGGTCGCGTACGCGCTGCGCAGCGACTCGGGCAAGGACTTCACGGCCGAGGTGAAGCTCACCAACACGGGCCGCCGGGAGCTGCGCGACTGGCAGCTCACCTTCGCGTTCCCGGGCCAGCAGGCGGTGACGAAGGCGACCCCGGTGCCGGCCCGCCAGGAGGGCCGGACGGTACGCGTGCAGCCGGTGCCCGAGCGGGCCGCGCTGGCGCCCGGGGGGACCGAGACGTTCACGCTGAACGGCCGGTACACCGGGGGCAACCCGCTGCCGGTGGAGTTCCGGGTGGCCGACGAGCGGTGCGGGGTGGAGGTGAGCGGGGTGGCCGGGACCGCGCCGACCACCGCGCCGACGAAGGCCCCCGCCGCGAAGACCCCGCCGAAGAAGGCCGGCCCGGCCGGTGGCGCCGGCCCCGCGCCGAAGGCCAAGAAGGACGACAACGGCAAGGGGAAGGGCAAGGGTGGTGGAAAAAAGCCGAGGCAAGGGGCGGGGACGATGACGACGACGATGACGACTGAGCGCGGGGTGTTCAGCTGAGCGCGGCGAACCGCTGCACCTTGTCGATGCTGCCCTCCACGATCAGCATGCTTCCCGGCACCGCCACGGTGTCGTCGGTGGCGTACCGGAACCGTTCGTCCGGGAGCCGGACCCCGACCACCCGCACGCCGTAGCGGTCCGTCGGTCGCAGCTCGGCGAGCGGTCGCCCGGTCATGGCCTGCGGTGCGAGCACCTTGGCGATCGCGAAGTCGTCGCCGAACTCGATGAAGTCGAGCATCTTGCTGACGATCAGGTGGGCCACCCGCTCGCCGGCCTCGCGTTCGGGGAAGATCACGTGATGGGCGCCGACCGACGACAGGATCTTGGCGTGTCGGCTCGACGTCGCCCGGGCCCAGATCTGCGGCACACCCATCTCGACCAGGGCCAGGACGGTGAGCACGCTGGCCTCCACCGAGTCGCCGATCGCCACCACCGCCCGCTCGGTGTCGGTGACGCCCAACTGTTGCAGGACGCCCTCCTGGGTGGCGTCTGCCTGGACGACCCGGTCGAGCTGGGCCGACCAGCGCTGCACCGGAGCCGCGTCCCGGTCGATCGCCAGCACCTGGTGGTTCTGCCGGATCAGCGAGCCGGCCAGGTGGGATCCGAACCGGCCCAGCCCGATCACGACGATGCCGCTGCGTTCCTCGCTCCTAGCCGACAATGGGTTGCTCCTCCGGGTATCGGTAGAGCCGTCGCCGGGTGTTCAGGGCGAGCGCGGACCCGAGGGTCAGCGGCCCGACGCGGCCGATGTACATGAGGGCGATGAGCGCCAACTGCGCGCCGTCGGGCAGGTCGGCCGCGACGCCGAGGCTCAGCCCGGTGGTGGTGAACGCGGAGGTCACCTCGAACAGGGCCGCGTGGTAGGGGACGCCCTCGGTCAGCAGGATCAGCACCACCGTGCCGGCGACGACCAGTGCCACCCCGAGCAGCGCCACCGTGATCGCCTGACGCTGGCTCGCGGTGGCCACCCGGCGGTGCCCGATCGTCACGTCCGGTTCGCCGCGCACCTCGGCCCAGATGACGAAGGCGAGCAGGAAGAACGTGCTGACCTTGATGCCGCCGGCGGTGCTGGCGCTGCCTCCGCCGATGAACATCAGAGCGATGATCATCGGTACGCTCTCCTCCTCGAGCGCGTCGACGTCGACGACGTTGAAGCCGCCGGTGCGGATGAAGGCGTTCTGGGTGAACGCGATGAGCATCTTCTCCGGCCAGGAGTGGATGCCGAGCGTCCACGGGTTGGACCACTCGGCGGCCAGCAGGCCCAGGAAGCCGAGCAGTAGCAGGGCGCCGCTGCCCCAGACGGTGAGCTTGGTGGCGACCGCCCAGCCGGCCGGGCGCCGCCACTCGCGTACGGCCTCGAAGAGGGCCGGGAAACCGAGACCGCCGACGATCGTCCCGAACGCGAGGGGCAGGGTCAGCCACGGGTCCCGGGAGAAGCCGATGAGGTTGTCGGTGTAGAGGGCGAAGCCACCGTTGTTGAAGGACTGGACGGCGTGGAAGACGCTGCTCCAGAGTGCCCGGCCGATCGGGTAGTCGTAGCGAACCCACAGCCGCAGGGTCAGGACCGCGGTGATGGCCAGTTCGCAGGCCAGCGAGGTGGCGGCGATCCGTAACAGCAGGCGCCGGACGTCGCCGAGGCCGAACTCGGCGGTCTCCGCCTGTACGAGCAGCCGGTTGCGCAGGCCGAGGCGGTGGGCCACCGCCAGGATGACCAGGGTGGCGCCGCTGAGGATGCCCAGCCCGCCGATCTGGGTGAGCACGGTGATCATCGCGAGGCCGAACTCGGTCCAGTAGTTCGGGGTGTCCACCACGGCCATGCCGGTCACCGAGACGGCCGACGTCGCGGTGAAGAACGCGATCATGAACGGCGTGTACCGCTGCTGGTTCGTCGCCCAGGGCAGCATGAGCACGACGGTGCCGATCAGGATCGCCACGGCGAACCCGATCGGCACCAGTCGGACGGGCCGCGCCATCAGCCAACGCACCAGACAATCTTCCGTTTTCGGTCGCTGACCGGAGGCGAAACGGCTCTCGAACCGGCGCGGCCGTCAGGGTCGTCCGGTCGGGTGGGCCGTTGTGCCGGGACGGGCGGAGACGTACGGCTTTCGGTGGGTGCGGGTGGCGGGGCGCGACACACGGGCGGGCCACGTCATGTCGGTCCTGGCCCTCGCCCCGACCGGCCGGCACCGCCCGGCCGGCGGCGTTGTACGGTACGGCCACCCACCTGTTGTTACTTGTGTGTTTCGGCCACATAGCCCGTGGGTGACGTCACTCCTAGCGTGAGCCGTCATATGAGTTCCCCCACCTCCGAGTCCTCACGTGGAGTCGCAATGACGGTCCGGACGACGCGGCGGGCGTTCCTCTCCGCCGCCACGATCATGGCCGCGGCGCTCGCCGCCACGGCCTGTGGCAGCCCGCAGGAAACCGCCTCCGGCGGCGGCGACAGCGCCGCGCCGGTCAAGGTTGGCCTGGTGTACTCCCAGTCGGGAGCGCTGGCCAGCTACGGAAAGCAGTACATCGAGGGGTTCAAGGCCGGCCTCGACTTCGCCACCAAGGGCACCAACAAGGTCGGTGACCGGGCGGTCGAGCTGACCGAGGTCGACGACGCCGGTGACCCGGCCAAGGCGGTCTCCGCGGCGAAGGACCTGATCGGCAAGGGGCACAAGATCATTGCCGGGTCGACGGCGTCCGGCGTGGCCCTCCAGGTCGCCCCCATCGCCGCGCAGAACAAGGTGCTGTTCATCTCCGGGCCGGCCGCCACCGACGGCGTCACCGGCGCGAACAAGTACACGTTCCGCTCTGGCCGGCAGTCGTACCAGGACGTGGTGACCGCCAAGTCGTTCATCGGCGACGCGACCGGCAAGAAGGTCGTCGTCTTCGCCCAGGACGGCGCCTTCGGCGACGCCAACGAGGCGGCCGTCAAGGCCGTCATCGGCGGCGCCGGCGCGACCGTCAGCAGCGTCCGGGCCCCGGCCAGCGCGACCGAGTTCACCCCGTTCGCCAGCCAGATCAAGGCGGCCAAGCCGGACCTGCTCTTCGTCGCCTGGGCCGGCACCACCGCCCCCGCCATGTGGCAGACCCTCGACCAGCAGGGCGTACTGACCTCCACCACGGTCGTCACCGGCCTCGACATCCGCGCCTCCTGGCCGACCTTCGGCGCGGCCGGCACCAAGATCTCGTTCCTGTCGCACTACTTCGACGGCGCCACCGACAACGAGGCGACCAAGGCCGCCAAGGCGAAGGTCCCCGGCGGCACCCTCGACCTGTTCCACCCGGACGGGTTCCACGCCGCGCAGATGGTCGTCCGGGCCATCGAAGAGGGTGGCGACGACGTCGAGAAGATGGTCACCGCCCTGGAGGGGTGGAGCTTCGAGGGCGTGAAGGGCCAGATGACCATCCGCAAGGAGGACCACGCCCTGCTCCAGCCGATGTTCCAGGCCAAGCTCGAGGGCAGCGGCCAGGCGTTCACCGCGACCGCTCAGAAGGCACTCACCGGTGACGAGAGCGCGCCGCCGGTCGTGGCGATGAAGGGCTGACGGGAATGCTCGCCACCCGCGGTCTGACCTGGCGGATCGGTGAGGTCGCCATCGTCGACAGCGTCTACCTCGACCTGGCACCCGGGGAGTTCCTCGGAGTCATCGGGCCCAACGGCGCCGGCAAGACCTCACTGTTCAACCTGATCACCGGCCTGCGCCGGGCCACGGAAGGTCGGATCACCCTCGACGGGCAGGACATCAGCGCCCTCCCGCCGCACCGGCGGGCCCGCCTCGGGCTCGGCCGTACCTTCCAGGCGTCCTCGGTCTTCGGCTCGCTCAGCGTGCGGGAGAACGTCCGGCTCGCCGTGCAGGCGTACCGCGGGGGCTCGATGAAGCTGTGGCGGCGGGCGGCGGCCGCCCGGGAGGTCGTCGCCGCCGCCGACGCGGCGCTGGAGCGTGTCGGCCTCACCCACCGGGGTACGGCGCTCGCCGGCACCCTGGCCCACGGCGAGAAGCGCAAGCTGGAGATCGCCCTGCTGCTCGCCGGGGAGCCCCGCGTCATGCTGCTCGACGAGCCGATGGCCGGGGTCAGCGCCGAGGACGTACCCGAGCTGGTTCGGGTGATCCGTTCCCTGACCGGCGACAGCGGCCGGTCGGTGCTGATGGTCGAGCACCACATGGACGTCATCCTGGAGCTGGCCGACCGGATCGCCGTGATGCACCACGGCGCGCTGCTCGCCTGCGACACCCCGGAGACGGTCATGGCGAACCCGACCGTGCAGGAGGCGTACCTGGGGGAGTCGCTGTGAGCGCGAGGAGCGAGCCGGTTCTGCGAGCCCCGCAGTCGCGAACGGAGGCGGTGCTGTGAGCGCGAGGAGCGAGCCGGTTCTGCGAGCCCCGCAGTCGCGAACGGAGGCGGTACTGTGAGTGAACCGGTACTCAGCGTCGAGGACCTGTCCGTCCGGATCTCCGGGCTGCACATCCTCCAAGGGGTGTCGTTCACGGTCGCCCCGACCGGCGTCACCGTGCTGCTCGGGCGCAACGGCGTCGGCAAGACCACCACGCTGCGCGCCGTCGTCGGGCTCACCCCGCGCGCCGGGGAGGTCCGCGGCACGATCCGGATGGGCGCGCAGAGCCTCCTGGCCCAGCCCACCCACCGGCTGGTCCGGGGCGGGCTCGGCTACGTACCCGAGGACCGCTGCGTCTTCGCCGGCCTCACCGTCGCCGAGAACCTGCGGCTCGCCGAGCGGCGGGGCACCACCCCGGCGTACGACCGGGTGTACGCGCTCTTCCCCGAACTGGAACGGCGGAGCCGGCAGCGGGCCGGCTCGCTCTCCGGCGGGCAGCAGCAGATGCTCGCGATCGGCCGGGTGCTGCTCAACGACAACCGCCTGCTGCTGGTCGACGAACCGACCAAGGGTCTCGCGCCGAAGGTGGTCACCGAGGTGGCCGAGGTGCTGGAACGGGTCGCCGAATCGGTGCCGGTGCTGCTGGTCGAGCAGAACCTGGCCGTGGTCCGGCGGCTGGCCCGGGACGCGGTGGTGCTCGCCGCCGGCCGGGTCGCCTGGACCGGCGACGCGCAGGAACTGCTGCTGGAGACCGCGCTCACGAAGTCCCTGCTCGGCGTGGGTTCCGCGGAGTCGCACCCGGGCGCGAGGAGCGAGCTTGCGAGCCCCGCGCTCGCGAGGAAGGACGAGCGCTGATGGACACGATCATCCTGCTGACGCTGACCGGGCTCGGCCTGGCGGCGCTCTACTTCCTGGTCGCCTCCGGCCTGTCCCTGGTCTTCGGCCTCGCCGACGTGCTCAACTTCGCGCACGGCCTGTTCCTCGGCGTCGGCGCGTACGCGACCTGGTGGGCGGCCGGCAACCTGCCCGGTGCCGGCGGGGACGGCTTCGGCTTCGTGATCGCCGTGGCGTTCGGCGTCCTCGCCGGTACGCTGGTGGCGGTCCTGGTCGAGCTGGTCCTGATCCGGCCGCTCTACTCGCGCACCATCGAGCAGGTCCTGGTCACCGTCGGGCTCTCCCTGGCCGGCGTGGCGCTGCTCCAGGCGACCTGGGGCGCCGACCCGCGTACCTTCCCGCGCCCGGAGTGGACGCGGCAGGTGACCAACATTCTCGGCGCCAACGTGCCCAACGGCGGCCTGCTGCTGATCATCGCGGCGGTGCTGGTGCTCGGCGCGATCCTGGCCTTCCTCAGGTGGACCCGCTACGGACTGGTGATCCGCGCCGGGGTGGAGAACCGGGAGATGGTCACCGCCCTCGGCATCGACGTGCGCAAGGCGTTCACGCTGGTCTTCGCGATCGGCGGGGCGGCGGCGGCGCTGGCCGGAGCGCTCGGGAGCGTCTACTTCGGCACGGTCTCGCCCGGCCAGGGCGGGTCGCTGCTGATCTTCGCGTTCATCGTGGTGGTGATCGGCGGCATGGGCTCGGTCGTCGGGTCCGCGTACGCGGCCGTCGCGGTGGGGCTGCTGCAACAGTTCGTCAACTACTACGGCACCTCCGGGCTGGGCGACATCTGCGTGGTCGGGCTGCTCGCCGTGGTGCTGCTGCTGCGCCCGCAGGGCATCGCCGGAAAGGTGGCAACGGCATGACCGAGGTCAAGAGTCCCGAGGTTCCCGCGCCCCCGGCCGCGGTGCCGTCGGAGCTGGCACCGGACGGCGGTCGCTGGGACCGGGTACACCCGTTCCTGCCGCTGGTCGCGCTGGCCGTGGCGCTGATGCTGCCGTACTCGACGCTGCACCTGCCGGGCGTCTTCGAGGGCGCGCTGAACTCGCCGGGCACCCTGCAACTGCTCGCCGTCTGCCTGGTCTTCGGCGGGCTCGCCGCCGGGTACGACCTGCTCTTCGGGCGTACCGGAATGCTCTCCTTCGGGCACGCCCTCTACTTCGCCGCCGGTGTGTACGGCACCGACATCCTCGTCACCAAGGCCGGGCTGCCACTGTGGCAGGCCGCGCTGTTCACCGTCATCGGCGGGACGACCCTCGCCGCGCTGCTGGGTGCGGTGGCGCTGCGTACCGTCGGGATCGCCTTCGCCATGGTGACGCTGGCGTTCGCCCAGGTCGGCGCGATCCTCGTGGCCCGCGACTTCGGCGGGTTGACCGGTGGCGAGGAGGGCCTGCCGCTGGACGTCTCCGGGTTGCCGCCGGCACTGGTCGGGGTGACGAACACGGTCAACCTGTACTGGCTGGCGCTCGCGTACCTGGTCGTGGTGGTGTTCGTGGTGCACCGGGTGAGCGGCTCGCCGACCGGGCGGGTCCTCGCCGGCCTGCGCGACGACGAGCGTCGCGTCGGGGTGCTCGGGCTCGACCCGTACCGTTTCAAGCTGGTGGCGTTCACCCTGGCCGGCGGGCTCGCGGCGGCCGGCGGCGCGGTCTACTGCCTGATCGTCGGCGGCGCGTCCCCGCACATCACGTCCAGCGAGCTGACCCTGTCGTTGCTGGTCATGGTGGTGCTCGGCGGGCCGGGTACCCGGTGGGGGCCGGTGCTCGGCGGCATCCTCTACATGTACCTGGACCACCGGCTGGTCGCCTTCGGCGCCAGCGACGCGGTGGACGCCCTGCCGGCGTTCCTGAGCCGTCCGCTGTCCCAGCCGCTGTTCGTGCTGGGCACGGTGTTCATCCTGGCGGTCTACTTCTTCCCCGGCGGGATCGCCAGCCTGGCCCCCCGCCTGGCCCTGCTCCGCCGCTCCCTCCGCCTCCGTCCCTGACCACCCGTCCCGCACGCGGGACCACCCCGTCGATCATGAAGTTATAGTCGCGACACGCCGTGTACGGCAGCGACAACTTCATGATCGGCGGGGTTTCGACGACGAGGGAGGACGGCGCATGGGCGAGCAGCTGGCCGTGGTCAGTGGTGGCGGGACCGGGATCGGGGCGGCCGTCGCCCGGGCGCTCGCCGCCGACGGGTTCGACGTGCTCGTCGTCGGGCGGCGGGAGGAGGTGCTGCGGGCCGCGGCCGACCGGATCTCGTGGGACCTCGCGCGACCCGGCGCGGTGCGGCCGGTCGTCGCCGACCTGACCGACCCGGAGCAGGTGTCCCGGGTGGTCGAGGCGGTCGGGGACCGGCCGGTGGACGCGGTGGTCAACAACGCCGGGGGCTACCTCGGCGGGGACGGCGGCACGCTCGCCGGGGTCGCCGCGCAGTGGCGGGCCAACCTCGACGCGAACGTGCTCACCGCCGTACTGCTCACCGAGGCGCTCCGGCCGCGGCTGCGCCGGCCCGGCGGGCGGGTGGTCCTGGTCAGCTCGATCGCCGCGCAGCGTGGCGGCGGCGGGCCGTACTCGGCCGCGAAGGCGGCGCTGCACGGCTGGGCGTACGACCTGGCGGCGCAGCTCGGCCCGGAGCAGATCACGGTCAACGTGGTCAGCCCCGGCTACGTCGCGGACACCGAGTTCTTCGGTGACCGGATGACGCCCGAGGGGCACGCCAAGCGGGTGGCGGCGACCCTGGTCGGGCGGGCCGGCACCCCGGACGACATCGCGGCGGCGGTCCGCTACCTGACCGGCCCGGCCGCCGGCTACGTGACCGGGCAGGTCATCGGCGTCAACGGCGGGTCGGTCCTCGGCCGCTGACGGCTCGCGGCGGGGCGGGCCCCGCCCGGCGGCACGAGCGCGACCGGCCGGCGACACGAGCCGGGGCGCCCGGCCCGCACACCACCGGTCAGCTGTTCAGCAGCTCGTACGCCGACGCCGGCGCCGCCTCCACGTCGTCGCCGGTCGGCGCGGCGACCGCCGGGGTGGTGCCGAAGTCGGAGTACCGCACGACGTACTTGGCGGCCTTCTGCTTGCCGGCGGCGGGGATGTCGACGGTCAGCGTGGTGAGGTTGCCGTCCGGGCCGACCACCGCCGCGAACGGCACGGCCTTGGCCGCGTCACCCAGCGCCGCCACGTCGACGCCGTCCACCGCGTCGGCGATCTCCGGGCCGCTGGTCAGGTCGACCGTGCCGGTGTACGACCCGTCGGGCTGCTGCTGGACCCCGCCGGCCGTACCCAGGATCACGCCGGTGTTGCCCGGGTCGGCGCCCTCGTACGCGGGCACCCCCGCCGGGTCGGTCAGCTTGCTCCGGTCCAGCTCCATCCACCGCTTGGGCAGCTTGAGCAGCGTGCTCAGCTGCTCCGCGCCGTCGAAGTCCACCTTCATCCAGGACCGCTGGTCGACCACCCGGAAGGACATCTTCATGGTGAAGCCGGCCTGGGCGTCCTTCTGGACGACGTTCAGCTCCAGGCCCTTGCTGGCGGGGTCGACCGAGCCGGTGACCGTGCCGCTCGCGTCGGTGCCGGTGAAGAGGAACGCCGGATCCTTCTCGTCCGGCACCGAGGCGAGGAGGGCGGCCTTCGGGTCGGGCTTCGACGGGGCCGGGTCGTCGTCGGTTCCGGTGCACCCGGTGAGCAGGGTGCCGGCGGCCAGCAGGGCGGCCGAGCCGGTGGCGACGCGCCGGACGAGTGCGGCGGTGCCGGGTCGCTGCGTCATGCGCTCATGCCTCTCTCGAACCAGGTGATGCCGTAGCCGATCCTGACACGGAACCGACCGGAGGCGGCGGGCGGCGTCGCGGCGCTGGTAGAAATGCCGGATGGGCGAGGATCGGGCGGCGGTGCGGGAGCGGGCCGAGGCGGTGCTGCGGCGGTTGGCCGGGGAGCACGCCCGGCTCCGCGACGACCAGTGGCGGGCCATCGAGGCGCTGGTCGTGGACCGGCGGCGGGTGCTGTGTGTGCAACGCACCGGCTGGGGCAAGTCCGCGGTCTACTTCGTGGCGACCGCGCTGCTGCGGGCGGCCGGTGGGCACGGCCCGACGGTCATCGTGTCGCCGCTGCTCGCGTTGATGCGCAACCAGGTCGACTCCGCCGCCCGGGCCGGCATCCGGGCCCGGACCATCAACTCGGCGAACCTCGACGAGTGGGACGAGATCACCGGTGAGATCCACGCCGGTGCGGTGGACGTGCTCCTGATCAGCCCCGAGCGGCTCAACAACCCCGACTTCCGGGACACGGTGCTGCCGAAGCTCGCCGCCACCACCGGGCTGCTCGTGGTCGACGAGGCGCACTGCGTCTCCGACTGGGGCCACGACTTCCGGCCGGACTACCGCCGCCTGCGGACGTTCCTCGGCAACCTGCCGGCAGGAACGCCGGTGCTCGCCACCACGGCCACCGCCAACGCCCGGGTCACCCAGGACGTCGCCGAGCAGCTCGGTGACGCCCTGGTGCTGAGGGGCAGTCTGGACCGGGAGTCGCTGCGGCTCGGCGTGGTCGACCTGCCCGGTCCGGCGTACCGGCTGGCCTGGCTCGCCGACCACCTCGACGAGTTGCCGGGTTCCGGCATCGTCTACACGCTGACCGTCGCGGCGGCGGGGGAGACCGCCGAGTTCCTGCGTTCCCGGGGCTACGCCGTGGCCTCGTACACCGGGCAGGCGGAGGACGCGGACCGCCGCGCCGCCGAGCAGGACCTGCTCGACAACAAGATCAAGGCGCTGGT
>JAEYGD010000093.1 GCA_023402505.1 Actinomycetes bacterium | reverse complement strand
ACCTCCTGGTGGGCCGGCCTCGGCTTCGGCGGCCGGCGGGAGCGGCTGCTGCGCTGGCGGGCCCTGCTGGCGAAGCGCATCGAGGAGCTCGCCGAGCTGGTGCACGTCGAGGGCGGTAAGCCGGTCGCCGACGCCATCGTCGAGGTGGTCACCGCCGTCGAGCACGTCGACTGGGCCGCCCGCAACGCCCGGCGGGTGCTCGGCCCGCGCCGGGTCCGCTCCCGCCTCGTGCTGGCGGAGTTCTCCGCCCACCTGCAATACCAGCCGTACGGGGTGGTCGGCGTGATCGGCCCGTGGAACTACCCCGTCTTCACCCCGATCGGCTCCACCGCGTACGCCCTGGCCGCCGGCAACACCGTGGTCCTGAAGCCCAGCGAGTACACGCCCGTCGTCGGGCAGTGGCTGGTCGACACGTTCGCCGAGGTCGTCGGTGAGCAGCCGGTGTTCAGCGCGGTGCACGGCTTCGGCGACGTCGGCGCGGCGCTCTGCCGCTCCGGCGTCGACAAGGTCGCCTTCACCGGCTCCACGGCCACCGCCAAGAGGGTGATGGCCGCCTGCTCCGAGTCGCTGACCCCGGTCCTCATCGAGGCCGGCGGCAAGGACGCGATGATCGTGGACGCCGACGCCGACCTGGACGCCGCCGCCGGCGCGGCCGTCTGGGGCGGGCTCACCAACGCCGGTCAGACCTGCATCGGCATCGAACGGGTCTACGCCGTCGAACCGGTCTTCGACGCCTTCGTCGACAAGGTGGTCCAGCGCGCCGGCCGGCTCACCGTCGGCGCCGACGGCACGGACATCGGCCCGATCACCATGCCGAGCCAGGTCGACGTGATCCGCCGGCACATCGACGACGCGCTGGCCCGTGGCGGCCGTGCGGTGCTCGGCGGCCCGGACGCGGTCCAGCCGCCGTACGTGCACCCGACCGTGCTGGTGGACGTCCCGGAGGACTCGATCGCCGTCCGCGAGGAGACCTTCGGCCCCACCCTGACCATCAACCGGGTCCGTGACGCCGACGAGGCGGTCGCCCGGGCCAACGCCCTGCCGTACGGCCTGGGTGGTTCGGTCTTCGGCCGGAGCCGGGCCGTGGCGGTCGCGGCGCGGCTGCGCTCCGGCATGGCCTCGGTGAACTCGACCCTGACCTTCGCCGGCATGTCCACCCTGCCGTTCGGCGGTGTCGGCGAGTCCGGCTTCGGGCGCATCCACGGCGAGGACGGGCTGCGCGAGTTCGCCCACGCCAAGGCCATCACCCGCCGCCGGGCCCGGTCGTTGCTGCCGGCGATGACCTTCGACCGCACCCAGGCCGACGTCGCCCGGCTGGTCAAGGTCGTCAAGATGATGTACGGCCGCTGAACCCGTGCCCGGGCACCTGCCTCGCCGGCCGCCCGGTCAGAGCGGGCCGCCCGGTCAGATCGGGCCGGCCGGTCAGAGCGGGCCGCCCGGTCAGAACAGGGTCAGCTCGTCGCGCTCGATGCCGCGCAGCTTGTCGTAGTCGACCACCACGCAGCGGATCCCCCGGTCCGTGGCGAGTACGCGCGCCTGCGGCTTGATCTCCTGCGCGGCGAAGACGCCGCTGACCGGGGCGAGCAGCGGATCCCGGTTCATCAGCTCCAGGTAGCGGGTCAGCTGCTCCACGCCGTCGATCTCGCCACGCCGCTTCACCTCGACGGCGACCGCCCCGTTGTTCGCGTCCCGGCAGAGCAGGTCGACCGGGCCGATCGCCGTCATGTACTCCCGGCGCACCAGCGTGAAACCCTCGCCCAGCGTCTCCGGGTTGGCCGCCAGCAGCTCCTGGAGATGCGCCTCCACCCCGTCCTTGCGCAGCCCCGGGTCGACACCCAGGTCGTACGACGTGTCCTGGAAGATCTCCTCCAGGGTGATCCGCAGCTCCTCGCCGGCCTTGTTGACCACCCGCCAGACGCCCGGGGCCTCCTCCAGCCGGCAGGGCGGGCTCATCCAGTTGAGCGGCTTGTACGCCCGGTCGTCCGCGTGGATCGACACCGATCCGTCCGCCTTGACCATGAGCAGCCGCGTGGCCAGCGGCAGGTGGGCCGAGAGCCGTCCGACGTAGTCCACCGAGCACTTCGCAATCACCAACCGCACCCGACGAGGGTAGCCGAGGGGCGGCCCCACGCCACCGAGCGCCACTGGCGCGCCGGTGCGATGCTGAGACGGTGCTCGAAGTGCTCACCGGTACGGGCCTCGCCGCCTCGGCGGGCCTGAACGCGTACATCCCGCTGCTCACCATGGGCCTGCTCGCCCGCTACACCGACGTGATCGACCTGCCGTCCGGCTGGCAGTGGCTCGGCAACGGCTGGGTGCTGGCAATCCTCGCCGTGCTGCTCGCCGTGGAGATGGTCGCCGACAAGGTCCCCGTCGTCGACCACGTCAACGACGTGGTGCAGACCGTGGTGCGGCCGACCGCGGGCGGTCTCGCCTTCGGTGCCGGCGCGACGTCCGAGACGGTCACGGTGAGCGACCCGGAGAGCTTCTTCTCCTCGAACCAGTGGGTCCCCGTGGTGACCGGCGTGCTGATCGCGCTGGGCGTGCACCTGCTCAAGTCGGCGGCCCGGCCGGTCGTCAACGCGGCCACGGCGGGGGTCGGCGCGCCCGTGGCGAGTACGGCCGAGGACGCCACCAGCGTGGTGATGTCGGTGGTCGCGATCCTGCTGCCGGTCCTGGTGCTGGCGTTCCTGCTGGGCCTGGTGTTCTTCGTCGTCTGGTTCGTCCGTCGCCGCGCCGAGCGTCGCCGCGAACGGGCGGCGGCCCGCGCCGCCGGCTTCCGACTCTGACCGGCTCTCCCTGTCCACCCGGGGGGCAGCCCGCACGGCGAGGGCGGCAACTTCGGGGAAAGTGCTGCCTCAGCCAGCCGCGAGGGGCCTCTTTCCCCGAAACTGTGCCCGCCCGCCCGCCGGGGGCGGGGGGGCGGGCGCCGGGGGGCGGGGGGGGGGGGGGCGGCG
>JAEYGD010000056.1 GCA_023402505.1 Actinomycetes bacterium | reverse complement strand
CGACCAGCCCCGCCTGGGCGGCGAGCGCGCCGCCGGCCAGGGCGCCCAGCGCCGTGCAGCTGTAGGTGAGCGTGCGGGAGGCGGCCACCACCCGGCCGAGCAGGCCCTCGGGTACGAGCCGGTGCCGCAACGACAGCGCGGCGACGTTCAGTACGGCGAACGAGGCGCTGGTCGTGACCACGACGACGACGGCCGCGGCCCGGTTCGGGACGACGGCCAGCAGGACGGGTACGCCGCCGGTCAGCGCGAGGGTCACGGCGAGCACGTCGCGGTGCCGGAACCGCCGCAGCACCCGGTCGGCGAGGAGGGAGCCGACCAGGCCACCGGCGGCACCGGTGGCGAGGAGCAGGCCGAAGCCGAGCGCGCCGAGGCCGAGGCTCTCCCGCGCGTACAGCACGAAGATCGCGAACCAGGCGGTGTCGGCGGCCGCGATCGCCGCGCCGACGATCACCAGCGTACGCAGCACCGGCTGCCGGACGAGCCACCGCAGCCCGGCCAGGACCCCGCCGACGGGCCGGTCGCCGCCCGTCTCCGCCGGCCGCCGCGCCAGGCTCAGCGGCAGCGACAGTACGAGCATCACCGCCAGCGCCAGCGAGGCGCCGTTGACGGCGAACGGGAGCGCCGCGCCGACGACGAACAGCAGCGACCCGACCGGCGGGCCGACGAACTCGTTGCCGACGATCTCACCGGCGACCAGGCGCCCGTTGGCCCGCTCGAGGTGCTCGTCGGCGACCAGGCGCGGCACGGCGGTCTGGGCGGCGGTGTCGCGCAGCGTCTCGCCCACCCCGAGCAGGAACGCGGCGGCCACCACCAGCGCGATGCCCGCCCAGCCGGTCGCGACGGCCACGGCCAGCGTGGCCAGCACCAGGACGCGGCCGGCGTCGGCGGCGGCGATGACCGCGCGGGCGCCGCGGCGGTCGGCCAGCACACCGGCGAGCAGCCCGGTGACCAGCCAGGGGAGGAACTGCGCGGCGGCGACCGCCGCCACGGCGACCGGGTCGTCGCTCAGCGCGGCGGCCAGCAGGGGAAACGCCGCGACGCGGATGCCGTCGCCCAGGTTGGCCAGGGCGGCTGCCGTCCAGAACGTCCAGAAGGGGCGGCCGAGGGAGCGATCAGCAACCATGCGGCAGACCGTACCCGCGCGCGGGCCTGCGGGTGGCACCGGCGTCGGCCGGCCGGCGACCCGGCAGGGCTCCGGGGCCGGCGGGTCGCGGTGCCGCGCCACCGGTCGTGCTGGTCGTGCCCGCGCGGGACCGGGTGACCTACCATGCGGGCGTGGCGACCGTCGATCCGCCGGCCGTGCTCGACGCGGTCTGGCAGCAGCAGGAAACCTGGTCCCGCGCGGCGGACGCGGCGCGCCGCCGCATCGCCCGGGGGCGCCGGCTGGTCGCCGGTCTCACGGTGCTCGCCGCCGTCGCCGGCTCCGCCGCGGCCCAGCTCGACGTGGTGCACCGGCCGGTGAGCCGGGTGCTGGCGATCGTCGCCGCCGCGGCACTGGGCCTCGTGCCGCTGGCCGCGCGGGCGACCGGCCGGGAGCCGGTGCAGGTCTGGACCCGGTTGCGGGCGGTCGCCGAGTCGCTGAAGGCCGAGGTGCACCGCCACCTCGCCGGTGTGTCGCCGTACCGGGGGCCGGACCGGGACGCGGTGCTGCTGTCCCGGGTCGACGCGCTCCTCGACGAGGCCGGGGACCTGGTCGGTCACACCGTCGACGTCGCGCCGCCGTCCCGCCCGCTGCCGGCGGTCTCCGACGTCCCCTCGTACCTGGCGCGGCGGGTGGCCGGCCAGGTCGAGAGCTACTACCGGCCGCAGGCGCGCCGGATGGCCGCCGCCGCCCGCCGGGTCCGGTTGGTGACCAACGCGCTGACGGCGGCCGGCGCGGTTGTCTCGGCGGTGGTCGGGGTGCTCGGCGACGGGCTCGGCCTGGCCGCCTGGGTCGGTGTCGTGGCCACCGTGACCACGGCGGTGGTGGGTTACGGCGCGGCACAGCAGTACGAGCGGCACCAGATCGAGTACGCCCGTACCGCCGACCAGCTCAGCCGGTTGCACCGGGCGCGCAGGGACGGGCAGGGATGGACCGACGACGACGCGTTCGTGGCGGAGGCGGAGCGGCTCATCGCACTGTCCAATGAGGCCTGGATGGCCAGGACGCTCGAAGAAGATGGCTCAGCGCACCGCTGAGGCTACTCCGAGTGCGGTAGACTCATCGACAGTTGTCAGGGCCGCCATCCCGGGTGGCCCCCGCTGACCCACAAGTCCGATGGGGGGACTCACGTGGATCGCAACGCAGGCCGGCCGACGACCACCGCTCCGCTGGCCGATCTCCGGCACACTCCGCTCGGCAAGATTCCGCTCTCCCGCGCCCGCACCGTGGCGATGTCCGACACCCGCACCGTGGACCAGCCGGCCCGCGTCGATGTCGCAGCCTTCGGCTCTTCGATCTGACGCCGGTGAGCCCGCGACGCCCGGGAGGTCAGCGCCGGCCGGCGCCCTGAGCCAGCACATCCTCAAGATCGTCAGCCGGTGCGACCTGTCCTGCGACCACTGCTACGTCTACGAGCACCCGGACCAGTCGTGGCGGCGGCAACCGCACACGATGTCGCCCCGGACGGTGGCGGCAGCCGCCCGGCGCATCGCGGAGCACGCCACCGCGCACCGGCTCGACGTCGTGCGGGTGGTGCTGCACGGCGGCGAACCACTGCTGGCCGGGGCGGCCGGGCTCGCGGCGATCGCGGGCGAGCTGCGCCGCCAGCTCGACCCGGTGACCCGGCTGGACCTGCGCATGCAGTCCAACGGCGTGCTCCTCACCGAGGAGATCGCCGAGGTGCTGGTCGCCCACGGCGTCGCGGTCGGCGTCTCCCTCGACGGCGACCGGGCGGCCAACGACCGGCACCGCCGCTACGCCAACGGCGCGGGCAGCCACGACAAGGTGCTTCGGGCGCTCGCACTGCTGCGCCGCCCCGAGTACCGGCCGAGCTACGCCGGGCTGCTGTGCACCGTCGACCTCGCCAACGATCCCGTGACGGTCTACCGGGCGCTGCTCGCCGAGGAGCCCCCGCACATCGACTTCCTGCTGCCGCACGCCAACTGGGACCGACCGCCGCCGCGTCCGCCCGGAGTCGCCACCCCGTACGCGGACTGGCTGCTCGCGGTGCACCGGGCCTGGACGGCCGACGGGCGGCCGGTGCCGATCCGCCTGCTGGACTCGCTGCTCGCCACCGCGGCCGGGGGCGCGACCCGCACCGAAGCCGTCGGGCTGGCCGCCGCCGACCTCGCGGTCATCGAGACAGACGGCAGTTACGAGCAGGTCGACTCGCTCAAGTCGGCGTACGACGGCGCGCCCGCCACCGGACTGGACGTCTTCGCGCATCCGGTGGACGCGGTCGCCGCCCACCCGATGATCGCCCTCCGGCAGGCGGGCCTAACCGGCCTGTGCGCGACGTGCCGGTCCTGCCCGGTGGTCCGGCAGTGCGGGGGCGGGCTGTTCGCCCACCGCTTCCGCACCGGCACCGGCTTCGACAACCCGTCCGCCTACTGCGCGGACCTGCTGCACCTGATCCGCGAGGTGAACGGCGACCCGACCGGCCCGGACCGGGCGACGCCGCCGGCACCGGCCGACCCGGCCGGGGCGGACCGCGTGACCG
>JAEYGD010000013.1 GCA_023402505.1 Actinomycetes bacterium | reverse complement strand
GGACCAGCTCGGCGGTCGGCAGGCCGGTGACGACGCGGCCCACGAGGTGGCGGCGCCGGCCGCCGAGCAGGCGGTACGCACCGCCGCCCCGCCGCTGCGCACCGGTCGGGACTACACGCCGGAGGCGTTCGCCGACGCGTCCAAGTCGGCGCGGACCTTCGCGGAGGGCGGGCCGCTGGCCTCGTCGAGCGACGGCGGGTCGCGGGCCTTGGTGACCGGGCTCGACCGGCTCGAGGAGGCCGGCGCTCTCACCGGTTGCCTCGCCGAGATCGGCGCCGAGCACGGCGGCGGCCCGCTGGTGGTCGACGTGGTCGACTACGCCCGCTTCCAGGGCCGGCCGGCGCTGGTGGTGCGCTTCACCGACGCCGCCGGAGCCCGCTGGTTCTGGGTGAGCGGTCCCGAATGCGGTGTCCCCGGGTCCGGCTCGGACGCCCGCTACCGGACGCGGGTAGGGTGAGACCACGGTCGTCGGGGCGGTGTCCGGCGACGTGACGTGACCCACCGGATGACCGGCTCGGGAATCCCCGGTTCGTACGATGACGTTCTGCAGATCAGCTGCCGGTACCGGCGGACGGAGCCGGCGCCGGATCGGCATCGGTGCGCGCGCCGATGGCGAACACACACAATCGGGAGACGGCAGTGGACGAGGTCCGCAACCTGATCATCATCGGCTCCGGGCCGGCCGGGTACACGGCGGCGGTCTACGCCGCGCGGGCCAGCCTAAACCCGTTGGTCATCGAGGGCGTGCAGTCCGGCGGTGCCCTGATGACCACCACCGAGGTGGAGAACTTCCCGGGGTTCGCCGACGGCATCCTCGGCCCCGAGTTGATGGACAACATGCGCAAGCAGGCCGAGCGCTTCGGTGCCGAGTTCCTGACCGACGACGTCACCCGGGTCGAGCTCAAGGACACCGGCGAGATCGGGTCGGACGCGGTGAGCACCGTCTGGGTCGGGGAGACCGCGTACCGGGCCAAGGCCGTCATCCTCGCCACCGGCTCGGCGTGGCGCCCGCTGGGCGTGCCGGGCGAGCAGGAGTACCTGGGCCACGGTGTCTCGTCCTGCGCCACCTGCGACGGCTTCTTCTTCCGCAACCAGCACATCGTCGTGGTCGGCGGTGGTGACTCGGCGATGGAGGAGGCCAGCTTCCTGACCCGGTTCGCCGAGTCGGTCACGATCATCCACCGCCGCGACACCTTCCGGGCCAGCAAGATCATGGCCGCCCGGGCGCTGGGCAACGACAAGATCAAGGTCGAGTGGAACACGGTGATCGAGGAGATCCTCGGCAGCGACGGCAAGGTCTCCGGCGCCCGCGTCCGTAACGTGCACACCGGCGAGAGCAAGGTGCTCGACGTGACTGGCGTCTTCGTGGCCATCGGTCACGACCCCCGCAGCGAGCTCTTCCGCGGCCAGGTGGAGATGGACGACGAGGGGTACGTGAAGGTCGAGGCGCCGAGCACCCGGACCAACATCCCGGGCGTGTTCGCCGCCGGTGACCTGGTCGACCACACCTACCGGCAGGCGATCACCGCCGCCGGCACGGGCTGCGCCGCCGCTCTGGACGCCGAGCGGTTCATCGCCACCATCCAGGGCTGAACAACCGAAACACATCCCGAGGAGGGTCGTAGTGGGAGCAACCAAGTCGGTTACCGACGCCAGCTTCGCCACAGACGTGCTCAAGTCCGACAAGCCGGTTCTGGTGGACTTCTGGGCCGAGTGGTGCGGCCCGTGCCGCAAGGTGTCGCCGCTGCTGGAGGAGATCGCCGGCGAGATGGGTGACCAGGTGACCATCGTCAAGCTCAACATCGACGAGAACCCGGAGACCGCCCGCACCTACCGGGTCATGTCGGTGCCGACCCTCACCGTGTTCGTCAACGGCGAACCGGTGCAGTCCATCGCCGGCGCCAAGCCCAAGGGCGAGCTGGTCAAGCTCATCCAGTCGGCGCTCTGACCAGCGCGTACACCGTCCGACCCCGCATCCGGCGCCACCGGGTGCGGGGTCGCGTCTTTTTCCCGGCGCACCGCACCTCCGGCCCGGCGAGCGCATAACCTCAACATCGAGAGGGCCGTCGGGTGACGCCGTGCGAGCGGCAGCCGACACGGGTCACGCCAGCCTCTCCGGGCCGCCCGGCCAGCCAGCGTCCGTGCAGAGGGGGTCGAGCGTGCGTCCGATCCGACCCGGTGACCGTGGACCGGCGGTCACCGAGATCCGTACGGTCCTGGCCGGCCTCGACCTGCTCGCCCCGTCCGCACCGGACGCCGACGAGTTCGACACCCACACCGAACGGGCCGTCCGGGCGTTCCAGCAGTCCCGGGGGCTGAGCGTCGACGGCCGGGTGGGCGCGGAGACCTGGCGGGCGCTCGACGCGGCCCGCTGGCGGCTCGGCGCCCGCACCCTCTACCACGCGGTCCCCGAGCCCCTCACCGGCGAGGACGTCCGGTCGCTCCAGGAGCGACTGCTGGAGATGGGGTACGACGTGGGCCGGGCGGACGCCATCTACGGCGTACGGACCTCCCGGGCGGTCGCCCAGTTCCAGCGGGAGGTCGGCCTGACCCCGGACGGCACCTGCGGTCCCCACACCATGAACGCGCTGCGGCGGCTGGGCCGCAAGGTCGTCGGCGGGCGCCCGCAGTGGCTACGCGAATCCGACGCCATCCGGCAGTCCGGGCCCACCCTGGTCGGGCGGACCGTGGTCGTCGACCCGGGGCACGGCGGCACCGACCCCGGGATGGTGGTGCCCGACGGCGCCCTGCGCTGGACCGAGGCCGACCTCGTCCACGACCTCGCCAGCCGGCTCGAAGGGCGGCTGGCGGCAGCCGGGGTACGCGTCCAGCTCACCCGCGGGCCGGCGCAGCGGGAGTGCCTGCCCGACGTCGACCGGGCCGACCTGGCCAACTCGCTCGGCGCCGACGTGTTCATCTCCCTGCACCTCGACGGGCACGCCAACCCGTCGGCGGAGGGGGTGGCGACCTATCACTACGGGACCGACAACGGCGTCACCTCCGCCACCGGGGAACGGCTGGCCGGCCTCGTGCAGCGGGAGATCGTCGCGCGGACCGGGCTGCGGGACTGCCGTACCCACGCGAAGGCGTGGGACCTCCTGCGGCTCACCCGGATGCCGGCCGTCCGCGTCGAGGTGGGCTACCTGACCTCGCCGGGGGACCGTGCGCGGCTGGTGGACCCACGCTTCCGGGACCGGGTGGTGGAGGCCATCGTCGCCGCGGTCCAGCGGATGTACTACCCGGTCGAGCGGGACGTCCCGACCGGGTCGATCGACGTGAGCGAGCTGCGGGCGGTGGTGGCCGCCGGGACGGTGGTCGACTGACTCAGCTGGTCGTCGACCTCGTGGCCGGCGCCGGCCGGACCGGCCGCAGCAGCGTCTCCGGGCTCATCGAGCCGAGCAGCTTCTCCAGCGCGTACTCGACGTCGGACTTCCAGCTCAGCGCCGTACGCAGCTCCAACCGCAGGCGCGGGAAGCGCGGGTGCGGGCGGACCGTCTTGAAGCCCACCGAGAGGAAGAAGTCGGCCGGCGCCACGCAGGCCCGGGTCGGGTCGTCGGCGTCGCCGAACTTGGCGTCGCCGAACGCCTCGATGGCCTTGATCCCGCGCTTGGTGAGGTCCCGGGCGACGCCCTGCACGAGCATCCGGCCGAGCCCGCCCCCGGCGAACGAGGGCACCACCTGCGCCGTCATCAGCAGCGCCGCGTCGGGCGAGACCGGCGAGGTGGGGAAGGCCATCGAGCGGGGCACGTACGCCGGTGGGGCGTACATCACGAAGCCGGCCGGCATGCCGTCGACGTACACCAGCTTGCCGCAGGACCCCCACTCCAGCAGGGTCTGCGAGACCCACGCCTCCTTCTCCAACCCCGGGTCACCGGCGGCGCAGGCCCGGTCGGCCGAGACCGGGTCGAGCTCCCAGTAGACGCACTGGCGGCAGGAACGGGGCAGGTCCTCCAGGGTGTCGAGGGTCAAGCTGACCAGACGTCGCGACATTGGCGCATCCCCACATTAGGCTCGGAGGTGAGACCGGCACGGAGCGGCCCCGCCGCCTTCCCTGCCCCCGACGAGCGATCGTACGCCGCGTACGGACGCCGCGGGAGGGGACGCGCGAACGGGCACCGTGTGGGTGACCGGACGGTCCGGGATGTGGACCGGCCGTCCGGCGGGCGACGATCCTGGTGAGGGGCGACTAGGATCGACATCCGGCGCCCCGAGCCGCCATGGTCGCCGGTGTCCCGGGGTACGCCCGGGCGGGGGAGGCACCCGAGCACGCATCGAGGTGATGTCATGACCGGCACGACGCTCGACGACTACACCGACCGGTACGCCCGTCGGGTCCGGGGCATGACGGCCTCGGAGATCCGGGCGCTGTTCGCGGTGGCCAGCCGTCCGGAGGTGGTCTCGCTCGCCGGTGGCGCACCGTACATCGCCGCCCTGCCCCTCGACGCGGTCGGCGACATGCTCGGCCGGCTCGGCACCGAGCACGGCGTCACCACCCTCCAGTACGGCATCGGGCAGGGCACGCTGGAGCTGCGGGAGCGGATCTGCGAGGTGATGTCGCTCTCCGGCATCGACGCCGCCTGCGGCGCGTCCCCCGACGACGTGGTGGTCACCGTCGGCGGGCAGCAGGCGCTGGACCTGGTCGCGCGTCTCTTCCTCGACCCGGGCGACGTCGTGCTCGCCGAGGGCCCGACGTACGTCGGGGCGCTCGGGGTGTTCCAGGCCGCCCAGGCGCAGGTCGTGCACGTGCCGATGGACGACGACGGGCTGATCCCCGAGGCGCTGGAGACGGCGATCGCCGAGCAGGCGCGCGCCGGGCGCCGGGTGAAGTTCCTCTACACGATCCCCACCTACCAGAACCCGACCGGCGTGACACTGACCGAGGAGCGGCGGGAGCGGGTGCTCGACATCTGCGAACGCGCGGGCCTGCTCGTGGTGGAGGACGACCCGTACGGTCAGCTGGGCTTCTCGGGTGAGGCGCCGGCGCCGCTGCGCGCCCGCCGCCGGGACGGCGTCTTCTACCTGAGCACCTTCTCCAAGACCTTCGCCCCCGGTCTCCGGGTGGGCTGGATCCTCGCGCCCCACGCCGTGCGGGACAAGCTGGTGATCGCCAGCGAGGCGCAGATCCTCTGCCCCAGCGGCTACGCGCAGGCGGCCGTGTCGACCTACCTCGGCACGATGCCGTGGCGGGAGCAGCTCAAGGTCTACCGGGAGGTCTACCGCGAACGGCGGGACGCGATGCTCGACGCCCTGGCCGACCTGATGCCGGCCGGCACGACGTGGACCCGCCCGGAGGGCGGTCTGTTCGTCTGGGCCACGCTGCCCGACGGGCTGGACTCGAAGGCGATGATGCCCCGCGCCGTCGCTGCCCGGGTCGCGTACGTGCCCGGCACCGGCTTCTACGCCGACGGCACGGGCTCCGCCCACATGCGGCTCAACTTCTCCTTCCCGGCCCCGGAGCGGATCCGGGAGGGCGTCCGGCGGTTGGCCGGTGTCATGGAGCAGGACATCGCGATGCGTCGGGTGTTCGGCGACGTGCGCCGTCCCGGATCGCGGCGCGGGCAGGCCGGTTCGGACGCGCCGGGACCTGACTTGGCATGATTCCGGCATGCGTTGTACGACCGCTGCCGATCCTTCCGTCCTGACCGACCTGCGCGTGCTGGTGCTCGCCGGCGGCCTCTCCTACGAACGGGACGTCTCGCTCCGGTCCGGCCGCCGCGTGCTCGACGCGCTGCGCGCGGTCGGCGTGGACGCGGAGCAGCGCGACGCCGACGTGGCCCTGCTGCCGTCGCTCACCGCGGACCCGCCGGACGCGGTCGTCATCGCGCTGCACGGCGCCACGGGCGAGGACGGCTCGCTGCGGGGCGTGCTGGACCTGTGTGACGTCCCGTACGTCGGCTGCGACGCCCGCGCGTCCCGCCTCGCCTGGGACAAGCCGTCGGCCAAGGCGGTGCTCCGCGAGGCCGGCATCCCCACCCCGGACTGGGTGGCGCTGCCCCACGACCGGTTC
This sequence comes from Actinomycetes bacterium, assembly GCA_023402505.1. Classification (GTDB taxonomy): domain Bacteria; phylum Actinomycetota; class Actinomycetes; order Mycobacteriales; family Micromonosporaceae; genus Micromonospora. The sequence continues at coordinate 9,493 of JAEYGD010000013.1, read as the reverse complement.
TCCGAGTTGGGCGCGGTGGCGGTGCTGGACCGCATCGTCGACCGGCTGGGCCTCCCGCTCATGGTGAAGCCGGCGCAGGGCGGCTCGGGCCTGGGCGCCGCCGTGGTCCGGGACGACGCGGCCCTGCCGGCGGCGATGGTGGGTTGTTTCGCGTACGACTCGACGGCGCTCGTCGAGCGCTACGTCCCCGGCATGGACGTGGCCGTGTCGGTGCTCGACCTGGGTGAGGGACCGCAGGCCCTGCCGGCGGTGGAGATCGTGCCCCGCAACGGCGTCTACGACTACGCCGCCCGGTACACCGCCGGCCGCACCACGTGGCACACCCCGGCCCGGCTGACGTCCGACGTCGCCCGGGCGGTCGCCGAGGTGGCCATCGCCGCGCACCGGGCCCTGGGGCTGCGTGACCTCAGCCGGGTGGACCTGATCGTCGACGCGGACGGCCGACCGCACGTGCTCGAAGTGAACGTCTCGCCGGGCATGACCGAGACCTCGCTGCTGCCGCTCGCCGTCCAGGCCGCCGGCCTCGACTTCGGGCGGGTGCTGGGCACCCTGGTGGCCCGGGCCGCCGCCCGCGGCAACTGACGCTGCGCCGATCCCGGCGGCTCCCGGCTCTCCGTCCCGTCTGCGCCGGCGTTCGTCGCACTGGCCGCCGCCGCGCACCGCCTCCGGCGGGCTCCGCAGTTCGGCGATCTCCCGCGTCGAGGCGGCGTGCCTCCTGGACTGCCGTCGTGCCGGAGGGTCCGCTCCGATCCCGGAGGATCTGCTGACATGCTCTTCGCGGTGAGCAGCGTCCAAGCGGTTGCTAGGAACCAGTCCTGGTCGTTGTGACGGCGGGGTCGACTCAGCGGACCCCTTCTCGGGCGTCGTCCGCGTCCCTGACGGCCTGGCCACCGCCGGTCGGGCTTCCCGAGCCGGCCGGACCTTCCGGCGCGCCAGGGCCCGCCTGGCGGTCACCGGGCCCGCCGGCCGGATCGGCCTCGCCGGGTTCCGGCGATCCGGTTACCGTCGCCGGTGGGGAGTCCGCGCCGACCCGGGCGGGCGGTGTGCTGTCGGCCCCCGGGGCCGGGCTGGTGCTCGCGGCCTCCACATCCGGGCTGGTCCTCATGGCGTCCACGGCCGGGCTGGTGCTCGCGGTTGCCGCGCCCCCGTGAGCGTCGAATCCGGCGGCCGATCCCGTTCCGGCGGCGGCCTCCGTGCTCCCGGCCTCCGTGCTCGCGGCCTCCGCTGCGCCTTGCCCCGTGGCGACTCCGGCGCCTCGCGCCGTCGCCTCGTCGGCCGCCGTTCCCGCACGTGTCCGATCGCCGGTCGCTGTTTCGCGTGTCGGCTTCTCGTCGTGCGCCGCGATCTTCCCGTCGTCCGCTGGAACCTCTTCGTTGTGCGCCGCGATCTCCCCGTCGTCCGCTGGGGTCTCGTCGTCCGCTGGGATCTCCTCGATGGAGGCGATCACCGAGGCCGAGGCGGCCTCTTCCTCGGGGGGCGTCGCGGCCACCGACTCGCTGAAACTGGCCGGGGCCTGCCACTGGATCCGGGGCGGTTCGGCGAGCGGACGCCCACCGAACTCCGCGAGCCACGCGGCGACCATCGCCAGGTTCCCGCGCCAGGTCGACTCGGGGATCGGAGGCAGGATCGAGTCCCACAGCGGGAGGAACGTCCCGCGGAGCTGGAGCTGGCCGTGCGGCCGGGCGAGGAACCACAGGTGCAGGTGCGCGGAGCCGTCACCCCAGCGGTTGACGTGCACCCGGGCCACCCCGTCGAGGGACCGGATGGCGCGTTCCAGCCGGACCGTCATCACCCCGAGCTCGGCGGCGAGCAGGTTCGGCAGGTCGCCCAGATCCAGATGTGAGCGGGATTCGAGGATCAGCACCATCGGCAGGCCGGTGGGCCGGTCCATAGCGCGTACGCGCCAGCGCTCACCCACCCAGATGTACGCCTCGTCAGGAGCGCCACAGGCAGTGCACTCCCGGTGCCCTTCGCCCCTGCGGGGCGGCTCGATCGGGACCGGCTCGTCGAGATCCTTGACGCGCAGCTCGCCTTCGAAGGGGAAGGACGGCCACTGGGTGAAGTCCGGAGGTGAGGGAGGGGTGTCGTGCACGAGGCTGACCCTAGCCGTTTCCGGCACCGCTGTCCCTACCCGTTTCGTCGTCGGTGCCGGACGCCGGCCGCCGCCGTCCCCGACTGTCCCCAGAGATATCCACAGGCCGGTCAAGCGCCGACCACACGCCGTCATCCACAGGTCAGCAAGGGAATCCAAGCGCTGTTTCACGTGAAACAGCGACGCCCTGTGGACAACCGCTGTGGATAACCTTTGGGCCCCGGAGGGGTGCGGGTGGATCACGGGAGCTGGTGCGCCGGGAGGGTGTGGAGGGCCACAGCGACGGACTGCCGCGACAGGTGCAGCCGGCCCTCGACGAGCCCGACGGCGAGCCGACCTTCGGCTAGTTCTCCGATCGAGGGCAGTCCAGTCGCGTTGGGCCGGCACCGGGCGCGCAGTCGGTGCTGGCCGGTGCAGCCCAGTCGCCGTCCCCGTCGTCAGCCGAGCGGCCGGCGGACGTCCGGGATCCGGACCGGGCGCACCGATGGTTTCAGGGGAGCCGGCGATGAGGGCCGACGGTTCGACGTCCAACGGTGAGGGTCGGACGGTGGCGTCGACGGAGCACACGACGGCCGAACGTCCTGGCGACTACTCGGACCCGGTTCGGGGAGCCGGTCAGCCGCCTGTCCGCGTGCGCGGTTGACGCATGTGTGGCTGGCGGGTCTGCTGCTGGAGCACGTCCGGGTCGACCGCCGCTTCCGTGGACCCGCCGCTGCGCTGGCTGGGCGTCGGAAGCCGGCTGAGCCGCACGGAGCCGGACTCTCGTCAGCTCCGGCTCCCTCGCCCCAGGGCGGTGCACCATGGCGGTCAGGAGGACGCTGGAGCGGCACCAGGCCCGGTCGGCGCCGGAGTGGATGTCGGTGCCCAACTCCACGATCCCCGTGCTCGGGTCAACAGGTGGTCGACAGAGGCAATGGCTGCGCCTTCGTTTCACGTGAAACCTCGTCCGTTCCACGGCTCGCACAACTGGTCCACACCGACAGATGTGCCGCGCTGCGTAACTCAGCCGCACCGCCGGCCTCCGCGAGCGCGCACGACCGGAGGTCGGTCGAGCTGTGCCGCCTCGCCCACGGAGCCGTCCAAGCGCCGCGATCCGCGGCCAGGGGGAACACTTTCGGGGAAAGTGCCCCCACCAGCACCGCCGAGGCAGCACTTTCCCCGAAACTGCTCCGCGCGCAACCGGTGGTGGCGAGGTTCCTACTCAGCGGGCAGCGGGCAGATCCTCCGTCGCCGTCCGGAGACGACTCGGCCGCGTGGCCCGGGATGGACGCACGCGGCCGACCGGCCCCGTCTCGGCTCAGGACTCGGGCTCCTCCTGCTCGACCCCGATGATGCCGACGATCCGTTCGAGATCGTCCACCGTCGCGAACTCGATCGTGATCTTGCCCTTGCTCCGGCCGATGTCGACCTTCACGCGGGTGTCGAAGCGGTCCGACAGCCGGTCCGCGAGGTCCGACAGGGCCGGCGCGTGCGGCTTGGCACGGCGCTTCGGCGACTCCTTCCGGCCGCTGCTCTCGGTGAGCGACAGCGCGACGATCTCCTCCGTCGCGCGGACGGACAGGCCCTCCGCGACGATCCGGAGCGCGAGCTGTTCCTGTGCCTCCGCCTCGTCGAGGCTCAGCAGCGCCCGGGCGTGACCCGCGGAGAGCACCCCGGCGGCGACGCGTCGCTGCACCTGCGCGGGGAGGTTCAGCAGCCGGATGGTGTTGGAGATCTGCGGCCGACTGCGGCCGATCCGCCGGGCCAACTCCTCGTGGGTGGCCCCGAACTCGTCCAGCAGTTGCTGGTACGCGGCCGCCTCCTCCAGCGGGTTCAGGTTGGCCCGGTGGATGTTCTCCAGCAGGGCGTCCCGGAGCATGGCGTCGTCACGGGTGTCCCGCACGATCGCCGGGATGCTGTCCCGGCCGACGGCCTGGGCGGCGCGCCAACGCCGCTCGCCCATGACGAGTTCGAACTTCTCACCGTCGAGTTGGCGGACGACGATCGGCTGGAGGAAGCCGACCTCCTGGATGGAGACCTTCAGCTCCTCCAGCGCGTCCTCGTCGAAGACCTGGCGCGGCTGCTTCGGGTTCGGAACGATCGCGTCGACCGGGATCTCGGCGAAGCGGGCGCCGGGCACCGGGCTCAGCGGCTCGACGTCCTGAGGTGCCGCGATCCGGGACGACGGCAGGTTGGCCGACACCGTCGCCGGGGTGCCGGCGGCCGGGTCGGGCGCGCCGGTCGCCGCCGGTCCGGTGGGGATGAGCGCACCCAACCCTCGACCCAGACCGCCCTTGGGACGGTTCTTCATGCCCTGCCTCCCCGCGACTCGTCGGCATTACGCATTGCGGCTCACCGGCGTCTTGACGCCCCGCTCTGCGATCTCCTGGGCGGCCTCGAAGTAACTCGTCGCCCCCCGCGATCCGGGATCGTAGGTCATCACCGACTGCCCGTAGCTGGGTGCCTCGGAGACCCGCACGTTGCGGGGGATCACCGCCTGGAGGACCTTGTCGCCGAAGTGGTTCCGGACGTCCTGCTCCACGGCGTCCGCCAGCCGGGTACGCCGGTCGTACATGGTGAGCAGGATGGTGGAGACGTCCAGCCGGGGGTTGAGGTGCTGCCGGACCAGGTTGATGTTGTTGATGAGCTGGTTCAGCCCTTCCAGCGCGTAGTACTCGCACTGGATCGGGATGAGCACCTCCTGGGCGGCCACGAGCGCGTTGACCGTCAGCAGACCGAGCGACGGCGGACAGTCGATGAAGATGTAGTCGAAGTGGCCGGGGTATCCGGTGATCGCCCTGGACAGCCGCGACTCCCGGGCGACCACGGAGACGAGTTCGATCTCGGCGCCGGCCAGGTCGATGGTGGCCGGTACGCACCACAGGTTGGGGATGCCCTCGACCGCCTGGGCGACGTCCTCCAGCGGCATCCCGTTGATGAGGCAGTCGTACACGTCCGGCACCCCGGTGTGGTGCGGCACGTTCAGGCCTGTCGAGGCGTTGCCCTGCGGATCGAGGTCGACCACCAGCACCCGGTTGCCGTGCAGGGCGAGCGCCACCGCAAGGTTCACTGTCGTGGTGGTCTTGCCCACGCCGCCCTTCTGGTTCGCGACGCACATGACCCGGGTCCGGTCCGGGCGAGGCATCATGACCTCACCGCTCGGATTCAGGATCTGCACGGCTCGCATCGCTTCCATCGCCAACGGTGGGTCATCCTCTTCGCGCGTCGGGGTTTCACGTGAAACGTACGTCTCCTCGGCCTCGGCACGCCCGTACGGCACGTCCGGAATCGCCGTCGTGTCGGTCACCCGACCGGACTCCGCCGCCGGGCCGGGTTGCTGCGGGACGACGGCCTCGAATCGGGTCGGCGCGGCGGCGTTCCCGCGAGCGGGCGCGACCCGTTCGCCGGCGGACGCGTTAGCGACCCGGGGCCCCTCCGGAGTGTTCCGTGCCGCCGGCAGATCCGGCGGCACCGGATTCGCCGACGGCTCACGCCGGACGACCGGTTCGCACTCCGGCGGTCGGGGCGACCGGCTCGCGGACGGGCCGTGCGCCGCCCAGCCCGGGTAGTCGGTTTCACGTGAAACGGGGTCGCCCGCCGACCCGGTCGCGTGTGGATCGTCGTACCTGCCGTCGTCATGCACCTGTCATCCCTGCCCGCTTCGGATGGTCGGTCCGCATCCCGTCAACGGGTCGCACCTACGCTCACGCCCGGAGCGTGCGGCCCGGCGGAAGCGGTCGGGACTCCGGTGTCGCCCGTCGCCGCCCGCTCCACATTATCGACGCGCGGCCAGCCTACGGCGCTCGGGCGCAGCCGGTCCACGTCGGGTTCTGATCCTGCGCACCCGCACGGGTCCAACGACGCAGAAGCCATGGAGGAAAGGGGGAACCGCCGATCGACACCGCTCGCCGGGAGACCTGCCCGGCACGGGACCGGCAGGCAGGAAAAGGAGGCGTAGAGTGCGAGCGCGGCGATCAGCGCCGCCGGCCCCCGCGTGAACGCTTCGGGGACTTCGGCCGCGCCGGCCCGACCACCCGCTCGCGGACGATCTCGACCACGGTCGTGGGCGGCTCGATGACGCCCTCGCCGCAATGGTGGACCTCCGGGGCGCCACCACCGAGTCGGCTCACCGTCGCCGCGTGCTGCGTGATCTCCTCGGCGACCGAGGCACCCTTGAGGGCGAGCAGCCGACCGCCGGGAACGGCCAGCGGCAGGCACCACGCGGCGAGGCGGTCGAGCGGGGCGACGGCCCGCGCGGTCACCACGTCACCGGCGAACGGCTCCACCCCCGCCGCTCCGGTCGCGACCTCCTCCGCCCGGCCCCGGACGACCCGGACCGAGGAGTCCAGGCCGAGCTTCTCCACCGCCTCGACGAGGAACGTGGTACGGCGGGCGAGCGGCTCGATCAGCGTCACCTCGAGGTCCGGCCGTGCGATGGCGAGCACCAGGCCGGGCAGGCCCGCGCCGGATCCGACGTCGAGGACCTTCGCGCCGGACGGAATCCGCTCCGCCAACGCTGCACAGTTGAGCAGGTGCCGGTCCCAGATCCGGGGCGCCTCCCGCGGCCCGATGAGGCCGCGGACCACCCCGTCGGTCACCAGCAGCTCGGCGTACGCGGCCGCCAGGTCGAGCCGGTCGGCGAAGAGCGTACGGGCGGCGCCGGCCAACTCCGGCGGTAGCGTCGCGTCGGCCGGATCGGGTGCCGAACGCCGGTCGACAGGCGACCGCCCCGGTGGCGTACCACCCGGGCCGGACGCCGCCGTCGCCGCGGTGTCGTCGTTGGTCACCCGGTCAGTCCGCCGGCCGCACGACGATACGCCGGTTCGGCTCGACGCCCTCGGACTCGCTCTCCACGCCACTGATCGCGTTGACCACGTCGTGGACGCACTTGCGCTCGAAGGCGGACATCGGCTCCAGGCGGACCGGCTCGCCGTACTCCTTGACCTTCTCGACAGCGTTCTTGGCGACGGCCGCGAGTTCCTTGCGCCGGCTCGCCCGGTAGCCACCGACGTCGAGCAGCAGCCGGCTCGGCGTGCCGGTCTGCCGGAACACCGCGAGCCGGGCCAGTTCCTGGAGAGCCTCCAGGGTGGCGCCGCGCTGCCCGACGAGGTTCTGCAGGCGACCGCCGACGACCTCCACCACCGGGCGCCCGCCGGAGACCAACTCGTCGATGTCCCCGTCGTAGTCGAGGATGTCGAGCAGTCCCTCCACGTAGTCCGCGGCGATCTCGCTCTGCCGGAACAGGTCGCTCTCGGCGGCGGGCTTCTTCTCCGTGCCGCCGGTCTCCTCGGCCCCGTCGCTGTCGTTGGTCGCGGTCGGCTCGGTCCCCTCGGCGTCCAGGGACTCGTCGGCGCTGGGGATGCTGGTGTCGGTCACGGTCTCATCTCCGTACTCGCTCGGCCGGACCGTCGGGTCCGCTGGTCTCCCGGGGCCGGCGGGAGGTCGCCGGTGCCCACGGGCACGTCTGCAGGGGCAGTGTCACCCCGTGACCGCGTCGCGCGCGGCCCTTTGCGCTCCGGCGCCAGCCGTACGGCGGCGGCACGGTGCGGGACGGGCCGCCGCCGGTGACCCGGCGGCGGCCCGGACGGTTCAGCGCCGCTTGGCGGGCTTGCCCTTCTTGGGGTTGGCCGGCTTGGCACCCGGCTTCGGGCCGGCGACCTTCGGCGCGGCCGGCTTGGCGGGTGCCGGCGGGGCGGCGGCCTTGCGACCGAACAGCCCGCCGGTCTTCGCCGGCTGCACCGGGTTGCGGCCGCCGGAGGTGGTCGACTTGGTCGTCATGCTGGGCGGCGGCGGGAACTTGCGCAGCACCCACTGCTGCTGGGCCAGCGTGAAGAGGTTGTTGGTGACCCAGTAGATGATCACACCGATCGGGAAGATCGCGCCGGAGATGAGCAGCGACAGCGGGATGCCGTAGAGCATCAGCTTCTGGATCATCCGCTGCTGCGGGTCCTCGGCCCAGCCGGTCTTGAGGATCATCTGACGGCTGGTCAGGTAGGTGGTGCCCATCATCACCAGCACCAGGATGCCGGCCATGATCTTGACGGTGGTGCCGTTGGCCTGGAGCGCGGCCAGTTCCTCGGCGGTGGAACCGAACTTGCCGGCGATCGGCGCGGTGAACAGCTTGGCCGCCGACGCGCTCTCGAACTGGCCGACCGTCCAGCCGTAGAGGGTCTTGCCGGTCTCGCTCTTGCCCGGGTCGAGCCGGCGGAGCACGTGGAAGAGGCCGAGGAAGACCGGGATCTGGAGGAACATCGGAAGGCAGCCCATGAGCGGGTTGGCCTTTTCCTTCCGGTAGAGCTCCATCATCTCCTTCTGGAGCGTCTCCCGGTCACCCTTGTGCTTCTCCTGCAGAGCCTTGACCTGCGGCTGCAGCGCCTGCATGGCCCGCTGCGACTTGATCTGCTTGACGAAGATCGGGAACAGGATCACCCGGACGGTGACCACGAGGAAGATGATGGCCAGGATCCAGGCCCAGTTGGTGCCGAGCACCGCACCGTCCGGCACCCCGATCGCGTCCCAGGCCCGGTGCCAGACCAGAAGGATCCACGAGATCGCGTGGTAGATCCAGTCGAGACTCAATTCTCAGGCTCCAGTCACGTCGGCACGGCGGCGACCGCCCGGCTCCGGCACCGGGTCGAATCCACCAGGGTGGAAAGGATGGCAGCGCAACAACCGCCGGACCGTCAGGCCGGCTCCCCGGAACGCGCCGTGGCGAGCCACCGCCTCGAGGGCGTACGCGCTGCACGACGGGTAGAACCGACAGCGGGCCGGCAGTGCCGGACTTATCCACCGACGGTACGCGATGATGGGGCCGGCCAGCATCCGGGCACCGGTTGTCGTCGGCTTGGGCGGCTCGTGGCCCTGACTCACCGGGACCGCCGTCCCCGGGAGGCCCGCGCGGCCGCGACAGCGGCGTCGAGATCGGCTCCGAGCTTCTGGTACGAGGCACCGGCCGCCGGGGGCAGGGCACGGACCACCAGGGTGCTCCCGGCCGGCAGTCCGCCGAGGCGGTCGCGGACCAGGTGCCGCAGCCGGCGGCGGACGCGGTTGCGTACGACGGCGTTGCCGACCGCCTTGGACACGACGAAGCCGGCGCGGGCTGGTGCGGGAGTTTCCTCCGCACCGGCACTCCGCGCCGGCTCCGGCGACGATGCCGTGCTGGGGATGCCCGGCAGGCTCAGGTGGACCACGACGGCGCCACGTCCGGCACGCCGGCCACCGCGGACCGCTGCGGCGAAGTCAGTGCTGCGCCGCAGTCGCTGCGCGGCGGCCAGCACGACTGCCCACGTCCTGCGGATCGGACCCGGCCGGCCTCAGGCCGACAGGCGGGTGCGACCCTTGGCGCGACGGGTAGAGATGATGGCGCGGCCGGCCCGGGTGCGCATGCGCAGCCGGAAGCCGTGGGTCTTCGCGCGCCGGCGG
>JAEYGD010000012.1 GCA_023402505.1 Actinomycetes bacterium | reverse complement strand
AGGCGTCGACCTCCTCCTCGTCATACCCCCGCTTGCCGATCGGCGGCTTTTTGAAGGCGACGTTGTGGACGTCGGCCGGGGTCAGCGGCATCGAAACTCCTCGGGTCAGTTGCGGCCGCGAAAGCGCGTCGGTCATCAGGCGGTCCTGACGATCGACGGCCCTAACACGAACTCCATCAGCACGAACAGGATAACCAGGAGCACAAGCGAGGCCAGGTCGATGCTCACGGTACCAATTCGCAGCGGAGGGATCACTCGCCTCAACGCGTGGAGAGGGGGATCAGTGACGCTCCACACGGTTTCCAGTCCCGCCGATGCCCCACGCCCCGGTTGCCACCGCCGGCCGTACTGCAGAACGGCGCTCAACACGAACCGGGACAACAGGAGCAGGAGGAAGACGTACAGGATCAGGTAGACAACCTGGAGCACGATCGACAACACGACAGGAGACGTCCCTTGCGCTCGGGCGGGGTCAACTGAGACTGAAAAAGCCGCCCTCAGCGATCTTGGCCTTGTCCTCGGCGGTGACCTGGACGTTGGCCGGTGAGAGCAGGAACACCCGATTGGTCACGCGCTCGATCGTACCGCGCAGACCGAAGGCGAGACCGGCCGCGAAGTCGACCAGTCGACGGGCGTCCGCCTCGTCCATCTCGGTGAGGTTGATGATCACCGGCACGCCGTCGCGGAAGTGCTCGCCGATGGTCCGCGCCTCCCGGTAGGTGGTGGGGTGCAGCGTGGTGATCTGGTAACGCTGCTCCTCGTCCACCGTCACGGCCCGCTCGCGGGGCGGCGCCTGCGGCGCCAGGGCCAGGTTGTCCCGGGTGTGGTAGGTCAGCGCGCCGGACGGCTCCGTGGCGGACGACCGGGTGATCGACCGGACGCTGGACCGCTCGACCCGCTCCGGCCGCTCGCCGTCCACCCGCTCGAGGTCGGACCGCCCGGCGGCCCGCTCCAGCCGACCCCGGTCGCCGAGGCGCGGCCGTGGCGACGGCGCGTCCTCGGCGTCGTCCTCGTCCTCGTCCGCGAATTCCTCGGAGTACCGGCTCGACCGGTACCGCGACTCGCGGTAGCCGCCCTTGTCGTAGCCACCGTCGTCGTAGCCCCGCTCGTCGTCCTCCTCGACCAGCCCGAGCCAGACCCCCGCCTTGCGCAGCGCACCCATCCCGCGCCCTTCCCGTCCGCCGTGCGGCACGCGCCCCCGTGCCATGTCGCTTGTCGCGAGTGGATCATCTCTGCCCACCGGACCGGATCGGCAATCCCCCGACACGCGATTCGCGTCGCGCGCCATGACCCCCGTTCCGGGGAATGCCGCTCCCACCAAAACAACACCGATGTAATTTGCTCTCCTGGCGTCAGGCTACCGCAGCGTGGGACGCATTCCGAGCAACGCGCTTCCCACCCGGACATGTGTCGCGCCGTGCCGGATCGCGATTTCCAGGTCCCCACTCATGCCCGCCGACAGCAGCGTCGCCTCCGGATGCCGGGCCCGGAACCCGGCCACCACCTCGGCCAGCCGGGCGAACGCCCGCTCCGGCTCCCAGCCCAGCGGCGCCACCGCCATCAGCCCGGCCAGCCGCAGGCCGTCCGCGCCGGCCACCGCCTCGGCCACCGGATCCAGCCCCACGTCCGGGTCCGCCGAACCGGGAACCGCACCGCCGCGCGCCGCGTCGCCGTCGATGCTGACCTGGACGAGGACGTCCAGCGGCCGGTCCCGGACCCGGGCCGACGCTCCGTCCAGCGCCCGCGCCAGCCGGCCACTGTCGACCGACTGCACCACGTCGGCGTACCGGACCACCGACTTCGCCTTGTTGCGCTGCAACTGGCCGATGAAGTGCCACCGGGGCGTCACCCCGGCGGCGGCCACCTCGGCGGCCTTCGGCGCCGCCTCCTGGTCGCGGTTCTCCCCCACGTCGGTCACCCCGAGCCCGGCGAGGGCGACGACGTCGCCCGCCGGGTACGTCTTGGTCACCGCGATCATGGTCACCTCGCCGCGGTCCCGGCCCGCCGCCGCGCAGGCGTCGGCGATGCGGGACCGGACGTGGGCGAGGTTGGCGGCGAGGTCGGCCCGCCGGTCGGGGCGCACCGCAGCGGGACTGTCGGTCATCGGCAGGGCTCAGGAACCGTTCTTGAGGAAGTCCGGGACGTCGACGTCGTCGAAGAGCACCCGGCGCGGCGACTGCTGCGGAGCCGGCACGGTGGTCTGCGGCGTCACCGCGGGGGTGACCGGCGCCGGCTGGTTCTGGTTGGTCTTGCGGGCCGGCTCGGCCGCCTTGTACGCCGGAGCGCCCCCGTCGAAGCCCGCCGCGATGACGGTGACCCGCACCTCGTCGCCGAGAGCGTCGTCGATGACCGCGCCGAAGATGATGTTCGCGTCCGGGTGCGCCGCGTCGGTGACCAGCTGCGCGGCGTCGTTGATCTCGAAGAGCCCCAGGTCGGAGCCGCCGGCGATGGAGAGCAGCACGCCGCGCGCACCGTCCATGCTCTGCTCGAGCAGCGGGCTGGAGATGGCGGCCTCGGCCGCCTCCACCGCGCGGTTCTCGCCTCGTGCGCTGCCGATGCCCATCAGGGCGCTCCCGGCACCGCTCATGACGCTCTTGACGTCGGCGAAGTCCAGGTTGATCAGGCCCGGGGTGGTGATCAGGTCGGTGATGCCCTGGACACCGGAGAGCAGCACCTGGTCCGCGGTGCGGAAGGCGTCCATCATGGAGATGTTGCGGTCGCCGAGCGCGAGCAGCCGGTCGTTCGGGATCACGATCAGCGTGTCGCACTGGTTGCGCAGCTCGTCGATGCCGGACTCGGCCTGCACCTGGCGGCGCTTGCCCTCGAAGGAGAACGGCCGGGTGACCACGCCGATGGTGAGCGCGCCGAGCTTGCGGGCGATGTTCGCCACCACCGGCGCACCGCCGGTGCCGGTGCCGCCGCCCTCGCCGCAGGTCACGAAGACCATGTCGGCGCCCTTCAGGACCTCCTCGATCTCGTCACGGTGGTCCTCGGCGGCGTTCTTGCCGACGTCCGGGTTGGCGCCGGCACCCAGGCCACGGGTCAGCTCCCGGCCGACGTCGAGCTTGACGTCGGCGTCACTCATCAGCAGCGCCTGCGCATCGGTGTTGATCGCGATGAACTCGACGCCCTTGAGCCCAACCTCGATCATTCGGTTGACGGCGTTCACGCCGCCGCCACCGATGCCGACGACCTTGATGACCGCCAGGTAGTTGTGCGGAGGTGTCATCTGAAGGTCCTTTCCCCCTCGAGATTGGCATGGGCCGCCCCACACGGCTTCGCCACAGGTCAGCGGTCGACGGCGGCTGTCACCCAGCGGGGCTCGGGTGTAAACCCTCACCCTCTACTAGAGGGTTACAGTTATGTCAACCACTGATCCTCTTCGGGGCAACGTAAGCGCCCCCGCCCCAGGAGCCAAGCAACCGCGGCGGCGTGTCGCCGCCCGGTACGCGTCACACTCACCGGAAGGTCACCACGTCCGGAGCACTCACGTCGATCGTGTCCGCCTCACGGTCCAGCAGCGCGGTGGCCACCCGGGCCTTGTCCCCGCCACGGGTCGAGTCGCCCCACACCACGCGCCGGTCACCACGCAGGTTGAGCGTGATCCGCGCCAGCCCCTCGACGGAGACGTCCACCAGCTGCTCGTTCAGCTCCGGGGTGAGCGCCGCCAGCACCTCCAGGGCGGCCCGGGTGTCCGGGTCCCCCGCCCCGGGGGCGGCCAGCCGGACCAACGGCAGCCCACCGGGACGCTCCGGCAGCGTCCGGAAGACCACCCCGGCGCCGTCCACGACGGCGAACTGCCCGCCCTGCGGCACCACCGCCACGCCGGTGCGCTCGGTCACCCGGACCACCAGCGCGTCCGGCCAGTCCCGGGTCACCTCCGCCCGCTCGACCGCCGGCAGCGAACCGATCCGCCGGGCGGTGCCGGCCAGGTCCACCCGCGCCAGCGGCGTACCGTCGGGCACCCGGGCCGCGTCGCGCACCTGGACCGGCGTGACCAGCTCCGCGCCCTCCACCCGCACCTCGCGCACCCCGAACAGCCCGGTGCCGAGGACCGTCCACGCGACCAGCCCGGCCAGCGCGAGCACGCCGCCGGCGACCGCCCACGGCAGGGCCGCGCGCATCCGCCGCTGGCGGGCACGGGCCATGAACCGCCGGGTCGAGGCGGGCAC
>JAEYGD010000552.1 GCA_023402505.1 Actinomycetes bacterium | reverse complement strand
GCCGTGGGCCGTGAACGCCCGGATGTGGCGGGCCGGGTCCGTCGCTGCGTGGCGGTCGCCGAGGCGGTCCGCGCGCTGCTCGACGGCGAGGAGGTCGACGTCGACACGCCCGACCTGGTCGTCCGGTCGGCCCGGCTGGCGGAGCCCCGACCGGTGCAGGCCCGGATCCCGCTCACCGTCGGCACCGCCAACTCCCGGCTGCTGCGCTGGGCGGGCGCGCACGCCGACGTGGTGGGTCTCGCCGGGCTGGGCCGTACCCTGCCGGACGGCTACGCGCACGAGGTGCGCTGGCGCGAGGCCGACATCGAGGCGCAACTGGCGCAGGTCGCGGCCGGCGCGGCGGGACGGGACACGCCACCGGAGCTGGAGGCGCTGGTGCAGCGGGTCGTGGTCACCGACGACGCGGAAGCCGCCGCCGCGCCCACGGCGGCCGAGGTCGGCCTGACCGTCCCCGAGCTGCTGGCCACGCCGTTCGTGCTCATCGGTACCGAGGACGAGATCGTCGCGGCGGTCGCCGGGCACCGGCGCCGCTGGGGCGTCACCCGGTTCGTGGTACGCCACGACGCGCTCGACCCGCTCGCCCCGGTCCTCGCCCGCCTCGCCGCCGACTCCGCAGCCGTGCCGGCCGCGCCGGCGAACGGATGATGGCGTGCCGGTCGACGCGCCCCGCCAGGACCGGCTCCCCATCATCTGATCACCGCACCGTCGTGTGTCGATGGGATCGGCCGACGATAGGCTCGACCGGTGGAGATCGAGCGGCGGAGCGATCAGCCCATCCGGAAACCCAGCGAGGCCGAGCAGGAGGCTGCCGCGGAGGCCCTGCGCGAAGCGGTCGGCGACGGCCGGCTGACGCTGGCGGAGTTCAGCGACCGGGTCGGGGCGGTCTGGGCAGCCGAGCGCAGCGACGAGTTGGAGCGGGCGGTCGCCGGAGTGGTGGCCGCGCCGCCGGTCGGCGGCACCCGCGAGGTCTCGACCGTGGTCGCGTTCCTCGGTGACCAACGACGCGCGGGCCGGTGGCGGCTGCCCGGCCGGTTGCGCACGTTCAGCCTGCTCGGCGACGTCCGCCTCGACCTGTGCACGGTGGTCTGGGCCGAGGACGTGGTCGAGATCAGCGCCTGGAACCTGATGGGTGACATCCACATCACGGTGCCGGACGGGGTGGAGGTCGAACTGGGCGGGTTCGACCTGCTCGGCGACCGGGAGCTGCGGCTGGCGCCGGTGCCCCGGATACCCGGCACCCCGCTGATCCGCGTCAAGGTGTACGCCCTGATGGGCGACGTGCACATCCGGTCGATGAGCGCCGGCCGGGCCACCCCCGGCTGGCGGCGCTGGCTGCTCGGCGAGGAGTCGCCGCCGGTCCCGGGCCCGGCCCCGGCGCCACCGATCGCCAACCCGGACCCGCCACCTCGCACCGAAGGGCAGTAGGTCCGCCGGCTCCCCTACCGCGCCTCGGGCAGCCCCTGGTAGTAACGGATCTTCCCGCGGAGGTGGTCGTACTGCCGTTGGAGCAGGCGCATCTGCTCCTCGACCCGCTCGGCGTGGCGCTCCAGCAGGCCCTGCCGCTCGCGCACGGTGTGGTCGCCCGCGCGGGCCAGTTCGGCGTACCGGCACATCTGCGCGATCGGCATGCCGGTGTCGCGCAGGCAGCGGAACAGCTCCAGCCAGCCCAGGTCGTCGTCGGTGAAGACCCGCCGTCCGCCCGCCGTGCGGCCGACGCTGAGCAGGCCGAGCTTCTCGTAGTACCGCAGCGTGTCCAGGCTGAAGCCGCTGCGGCGGGCCGCCTCGGAGGGTGCGTACATGACCGGCACCCTACCGCTTGACCTGGAGCGCACTCCAGGTTGAAAGCTGTCCACATGACGATGACACGGACACTGGGCCGCAGCGGTATCGAGGTGGGCGCGATCGGCATGGGCTGCTGGGCGATCGGCGGGCCACTGTGGGGCGACGGCGGGCAGCCGTTCGGCTGGGGCGGGGTCGACGACGACGAGTCGGTGCGTACCATCCACGCCGCGCTGGACCTCGGCGCGACGCTCTTCGACACGGCCAGCAACTACGGCGCCGGGCACAGCGAACGGATCCTCGGCCGGGCGCTCGCCGGCCGCCGCGACCGGGCGGTGATCGCCACCAAGTTCGGCAACCGCTCCGACGAGGCGACCCGCCGGTGGACCGGCACCGACCACAGCCCGGCGTACGCGGTGGCGAGCCTGGAGGAGTCGCTGCGCCGGCTCGGCACCGACCACGTCGACCTGTACCAGCTGCACATCAACGACCTGCCGGTGCCCGCCGCGCTCGACCTGGTCGACACCCTGGAGGCTTTGGTCGCCCAGGGCAAGATCCGGGCGTACGGCTGGAGCACCGACGACCCGGAGTCGGTGGCGGCGTTCGCGGCGGCCGGTCCGCACTGCGCGACCATCCAGCACGACCAGTCGGTACTGGCCGACAACGCCGCGATGCTCGCGGTCTGCGAGGCGTACGACCTGGCCAGCGTCGACCGTGGCCCACTGGCGATGGGCCTGCTCACCGGCTCGACGCGGGCGGTCGGCGCCGACGACGTACGCGGGCGGGCGCCGCAGTGGCTGGCCTGGTTCACCGACGGGCGGCCCACCCCGCAGTGGGCGCAGCGGGTGGCGCGGATCCGGGCGGCGCTCACCGCGGACGGCCGCACCCTGGCCCAGGGCGCGCTGGGTTGGCTGCTCGCCCGCAGCCCGAGGACCGTCCCCATCCCGGGTTGCCGGACTGTCGCCCAGGCCGAGGAGAACCTGGGCACGCTGGCCCTCGGTCCGCTTCCGGCCGACGCGTACGCCGAGGTGGAGCTCCTCCTCGCCGACCTGCGCCACGCGCCCAGCGGGGTGTGACCCGCTCAACGCATCCGGATCGGCCCGCGTACCCGAAGATATGAGCATGCGGATCCTCATGGCCGGCGCGTCCGGCTTCCTCGGCACCCGGCTGGCCGACCTGCTGACCGCCGACGGGCACGAGGTGACCCGGCTGGTCCGTCGGACCCCGCGCGGCGCCGACGAGCGGGAGTGGAACCCGTCCGCCGCCCAGCTCGATCCGGCGGTCGTGGCGCACGCCGACGCCGTGGTCAACCTGGCCGGCGCCGGGGTGGGCGACCGCCGGTGGACCGACGAGTACCGGCGGGTCATCCGGTCCAGTCGGGTGGACACCACCACGACGCTGGCGATCACGATGGCCGGGCTGGCCGCCGCCGACCGGCCCCGGGTGCTGCTGAACTCCTCGGCCGTGGGCTGGTACGGCGACACCGGCGACCGGACCGTGGAGGAGGACGCGCCGGCCGGCGAGGGTTTCCTCGCCGACGTCTGCCGGGTGTGGGAGGCCGCGACGCGCCCGGCCGAGGACGCCGGGGTACGCGTGGTGCGCATGCGGATCGGCCTCCCCCTGCACCGCGACGGCGGGATGCTCAAACCCCAGTTGCTGCCGATGCGGCTCGGCGTCTCCGGCCCGCTGGGTGGCGGACGGCAGTGGTGGCCGTGGATCTCGCTGGAGGACTGGCTGCGCGCGACCCGCTTCCTGCTCGACTCCGACGAGATCGCCGGCCCGGTCAACCTGGTGGGCCCGGCGCCGGTGACCAACGCGGAGTTCACCCGGGAACTGGCCCGGCAGCTGCGCCGGCCGGCGATCATGCCGATCCCGGCGCTGGCGCTGAAGATCGTCCTGGGCGGCTTCTCGATCGAGGCGCTGAGCAGCAGCCGCGTCCTGCCCGGCGTGCTGACCAGGGCCGGCTTCGCATACCACCACCCGGACCTACCCACCGCCCTGCGAGCAGCCCTCCACGACTAACCCCACCCCCTCCCGCCCCACCCCGACGATCATGAAGTTGGCGGCTTGCGCGCGTGTCGCGCCCGCCAACTTCATGATCAACGCCGGTGAGGGTGGGGCGGGGCGGATGGGTCAGCAGCCGATTACCCAGTGGTTCGGGGCGGTCTGCTTCAAAGTGCTGGTGTAGAAGGTGTTGTAGAGGCCCATCCGCTGGTTGGAGCCGTTGGCGTAGGCGTACCCGCCGGAGTGGTAGGCACGACCGGCGGTGACGTGCGCGTAGTTGCTCGCGGTGACGCACGTCGGGCTGGCCGTCGGCGTCGGGCTGGGCGACGCGGTCGGGCCGGGCGTGGGCGACGCGGTCGGGCTGGTGGTCGGGCTGGGCCCGACGCCGCCGTTCAGGCCGAAGAAGACGGCGTCCCGGTAGGTCGAGCAGATGGTGTCGAGGAAGTACGCGCCGGCGGTGCCGCACTGGTCCGCCCCGGAGCCCGGGTCGACGGGCGTGCCGTGGCCCATGCCGGAGACGCGGTAGACGCGGACCCGGTCGGCGCCGTAGACCTCGAGGCTCGTGCCGGCGGGCAGCGAGGACGTGCTGGTCGGGGTCTGGTTCACGCCGAGGACGTTGGTCCACTGGTCGCGGGACTCGGTCGCGTTCGCCACCGCCACCGTGTAGTCGCTGGTGCCGTGCCAGACGGCCACCTTCGGGCGCGGTCCCGAGTAGCCGGAGTAGGCGTTGCGGACCAGGTCACCCCACTGCGCCGGGGTCTTGTCGACGCCCGGGCTCATGCACGAGAACGCGTTGACCGTGCCGGTGGCGCAGCGGTACGGGATGCCGGCGATGACCGAGCCGCCGGCGAAGACGTCCGGGTACGCCGCCAGCATGACGGCGCTCATCGCCCCGCCGGCGGACAGCCCGCTGACGTAGACCCGGTCGGCCGCGGTGCCGTAGCTGGTCCTGGCGTGGTCGACCATCTGCTTGATGGACAGCGCCTCACCCTGGCCCCGGGCGGTGTCCCCGGTCTCGAACCAGTTGAAGCAGGTGTTGGAGTTGTTGGCCGACCGCTGCTCGGGCACGATCAGCGCGAATCTCCACTGGTCGGCGTACTTCTGCCAGCCGGAGTTGGCGAAGTAGCCGGTGGCGTTCTGGGTGCAGCCGTGCAGCAGCACCACGGCCGGCGCGCCCGCCGGCAGGTTGTCCGGGCGGTACGCGTACATGGCGAGGTTGCCGGGGTTGGAGCCGAAGCCGGTGACCTGCTGGAGGCTGGCGGCCTGGGCGGGGGTGGCGGCGACGGCGGCCACGCCGGCGGCCAGGACCAGCGCGGCGGCGACGCCGGCGAGCCGGGCGAGGAGGGACGGGTTGCGGCGCACGGGAGCCTCCTGAGGGGGAATGTGAACTGGGTCACCCGCGAATTGCCGCGACGTTACGCCCGGGTGTCCGAGTTGTGACATGGTCCGGCGTCACACATTCACCACTGTGGACGTGTGGGGTGCGGGTGCCGGAGACCGGGAGCAGCACCGGCCCCTTCGCGAGATGCCGACCGGGGCTCTTCCTCGCAGGTCTGACCGGCGTGTCCAGATCCGGTTGGTAACGTCCGCTGCGTGCCGACCTCCCCGTCCGTGGCGCCCGCGCCGGCCACACCGTCCCGCGTCCACCGTGACCGCCGGGCCGATCTGGTCGTGGCGCTCGTCGCGCTCGCCCTGGCCGTGTGGGTGACCAGCGGGCTGTGGCGGGACCCGGACGGCCGCACGATCACGGTCAACTCCAGCGACCAGGCGCTGTTCGAGTGGCTGCTGGCGTTCGGCGGGCACGCGCTCACCCACGGCCAGGACCCGCTCTTCACCTACCTCATCAACGTCCCGGACGGGGTGAACCTCGCGGTCAACACCTCGATCACGGTGTACGCGGCCGTCTTCGCGCCGCTGACGTACCTGATCGGGCCGCCGGCGACCTTCCTGGTGATCCTCACGCTCAACCTCGCCGCCACCGCCTTCGCCTGGTACCTGCTGCTCAACCGCCAGTTCGGCCGCGGCCCGCTCGCCGCCGCGCTGGGCGGGCTGTTCATCGGGTTCTCCCCCGGCCTCGTCTCGCACGCCAACGCGCACCTGAACTGGACCGCCGGCTGGCTGGTGCCGCTGCTGATCTGGCGGACGTTCGCGCTGCGCCGCTCCGGGCACCGGATCCGCGACGGCGTGGTCCTCGGCGTGCTGGTCGCGGTGGCGTTCTCCATCGCGGCCGAGGGCCTCTTCTTCACCGCGCTCGCCCTCGGCCTGTTCGTCGCCGTCTGGGCGCTGCACCCGGCCAGCCGGGCCGAGGCGCGCGAGGCGCTGCCCGGGTTCCTCGGCGGGCTCGCCGTGACCGCGCTGGTCGCCGGGGTGCTGCTGGCGTACCCCCTGTGGCTGCACTTCGCCGGTCCGCAGCGCTTCCACGGCACCGGCTTCGACGCGGTGATCCACTCCGAGGACGTCGTCTCGTACGTCGCGTACCCCCGGCGGTCGCTCGCCGGCGAGGCCGGGCTGCGGACCAGTCTCGCCCCGAACCCCACCGAGGAGAACTCGTTCTTCGGGCTGCCGCTGCTGCTGCTCGCCGGGGCCGCGTTCGCCCTGCTGTGGCGCCGCACCGGGGACCCGGCGCGGGCCGGCGGGCTGCCCCGCCGGGCCACCCTCTGGGCGCTCGGTGTCGTGGCGGTGGTCTTCGCGGTGCTGTCGTTCGGGCCGGAGGCCAAGGTCGACGGCCGCCGGTTCGACCTGCCGATGCCCTTCGACCTGCTGGGCCACCTGCCGGTGGTGAACGCGGCGCTGCCGGCCCGGCTGGCGCTGGTGGTGGCGCCGGTGATCGGCGTGCTGCTCGCGTACGCGGTGGACACGCTGCGGGCCGACCCGCCCCGCTCCCGACCGGCCCGGTTCGCCTGGGTCGCCGCGTTCGCCGTGGCCCTGGTGCCGTTGGTGCCGACCCCCCTGCTGACCGTCGAGCGGGAGCCGATCCCGCGTTTCTTCACCTCCGGCGTCTGGCGGGAGTACGTCTCGCCGGGCGGGGTGCTCACGCCCGTGCCGCTGGCCCTCGACGTGTACCCGGACGGACAGCGCTGGCAGGCGTACGCCCTCTCCCACCGGCAGGGCGAGTTCGCGATCCCGTCCGGGTTCTTCCTCGGGCCCGGCGGGCCGGAGGGCCGGGGCCGGATCGGCCCGCCGCCGCGCCCGTTGAGCGCCCTGATGGACCAGGCCGCGCGGTACGGGGCGGTGCCGATCGTCACCGAGGGGACCAGGAAGGACGTGCAGGCCGACCTGCGGCACTGGCGGATCGAGACGGTGGTCCTCCCGGACCGGGTGCACGGCGCCAAGTGGGACGTCGACGAGGACGCCGTCCGTCGTGCCGCCACCGCCCTGTTCGGCGAGCCGGAACGCGTCGAGGACGTCTGGGTCTGGCGGATCCCGCGGAGTTGACCGGACCGCCCCGGGGCCGGTGAGCCGGCTCACGCGCGGGGGTGACCGGCGGGTACGGGACTACGCTGGGGCCGTGACCGCGACGACCTCCGGCCTCACGGCCGTCCGTGCCGGCGTCCTCGACTACCAGGCCGCCTGGGAGGAGCAGCGCCGGCTGCACGAGTCGGTGGCGGCCGGCGAGCGCGGCGACACCGTGCTGCTGCTGGAGCACCCGAGCGTCTACACCGCCGGCAAGCGCACCGAGCCGTGGGACCGGCCGGTGGACGGCACCCCGGTCGTCGACGTCGACCGCGGCGGCAAGATCACCTGGCACGGTCCGGGGCAGCTCGTCGGGTACCCCATCGTGCGCCTGCCCGACCCGGTCGACGTGGTCGCGTACGTGCGGCGCGTCGAGCAGATGCTGATCGACGTGTGCGCCGAGTTCGGGCTGACCGCCGGCCGGGTCGAGGGGCGCAGCGGCGTCTGGGTCCCCGAGGACGACCGGGGTCCGGCCCGCAAGGTCGCCGCCATCGGCATCCGGGTCGCCCGCGGCGTCACCCTGCACGGCTTCTCGATCAACTGCGACTGCGACCTGGCGTACTTCGACCGGATCGTGCCCTGCGGCATCCGCGACGCCGGAGTCACCTCGCTCACCGCCGAGCTGGGCCGCCCGGTCACCGTCGCCGACGTGCTCCCGGTGGTCGAGCGGCACCTGCGCACCGTCGTCGCGGCCTGACCCCGGCCGGCACCCCTCCTGCCCGGGCAGGGTCAGGGCGTCAGCCGGTGCAGGTCGCGCGGGAAGGCGGTCACCTCCCGTACGTTGGCCGCGCCGGTCAGCCGCGCCACGAACCGTTCCAGCCCGATGGCGAAGCCGCCGTGCGGCGGCATCCCGTGCCGGAACGCGTCGACGTAGGGCGCGTACGCCTCGACCGGCTCGCCGCGCGCCGCGAGCGCCGCCAGGTAGTCGGCGTACCGGTGCAGCCGCTGCCCGCCGGTGACCAGCTCCAGGCCCCGGAACAGCAGGTCGAAACCGTTGGCGTACGCCGGCCGCTCCGGGTCGGGGTGGGTGTAGAAGGGGCGCTTCGCCATCGGGTACCCGGTCACGAAGACGAACTCCGAGCCGTGCTCCCGCCGCGCCCACTCGCCCAACGCGCGCTCGTGGGCCGGTGCGAGGTCCGGTTCGTCGGCCGGCGCCCCGGCGATCCGCAGCGCCTCGGTGAAGTGGACCGCGGGGATCTCGGCGGGCACCCGCGGCGCGGTCACGCCGAGGGTGGCCAGCGCGGCGGCGGCCCGGTCGCCGACCGCGTCGAGCATCCCGGCCAGGGTGTCCCGCAGCACCGCCATCACGTCCCGGTGGTCGGCGACGAAGCCGAGTTCGGCGTCGAGCGAGGTGTACTGCGCCAGGTGCCGGGCGGTGTCGTGCGGCTCGGCGCGGAACACCGGGCCGACCTCGTACACCCGCTCGAAGACGCCCACCATGAGCTGCTTGTAGAACTGCGGCGACTGCGCCAGGTACGCGGGCCGGCCGAACCAGTCCAGCGCGAAGACGTTCGCCCCGCTCTCGGTGGCGGAGGCGACCACCTTCGGGGTGTGGATCTCCACGAAGCCCCGGTCGTCGAGCGCGGACCGGAAGCCCGCCACCGCCGCCGCGGAGACGCGCAGTGCCGCCGAGCGGGTCGGGTGGCGCAGCGCGGTCGACGCGTTGTCGAGCTGGGTGGGCAGGGTGGCGGCCAGCGCCGGCCGGTAGAGGTCGAACGGCGGCGCGACGGCGGCCGGGCCGAGCGGTCGTACCGCCGGGCCGGTCAGCTCGACCCCGGCGGGCGCCGCCCGGTTCGCGACCACCGTGCCGGTGACCTCGACGACCGTCTCCTCGGTGAGCTGCTCCAGCCCGGCGCGCACGAGCGGGTCGGTGACGACCACCTGGGCCAGGCCGGCGGCGTCCCGGACGATCAGGAAGGCCACCGACTTGAGCAGCCGGCGGCGGTGGACCCAGCCGGCGACCGGCACGGTCGCGCCGACGTGGGCGGGGAGTTGGGTGGAGAGGACGCGTTGCACGGTGACTGTCTCCTCGGTCGCTCGCGACGCCGGCCACCTCGGGTGGCGAAGCGTCGCTTCGGCCCCGGGAGGTGTGGGCGAGCGGGAACCTCGCGGTGCCACCACACCTTCGCTCCCGCCGCGGCGGGAGCCTCGTTCGTCGCCTTTTCACCGGGGCCAGCCGGGCGGGCTCTACTTGGCGCGGACGCCGTTCTTCCCGCAGCTCGGGAGGGTCTTCACGGCCCGGCGCCAGACCGCCTCGCAGCGAACGGCGGCTCTCTTCGACTGGCGGGTCGGGCGCTACTCGGCTCCGTCTCAGCTCTGCGGCGCACGCTAGCACCGCCCCGGCGGGAATGTGACGGGGTTTTTTGCGCCCTCGTGTCCGGCGTCACAACGTTTCGGGCGTGACGGCCGTCGCCCGACGTGCATCGACCGCCGCCGACGGGCGTACGCTCGGCGTTGTGACGATCGAGCACTCCGCGCCGACGACCGGCCAGGAAGCGCGCTCCGCGACGCCCGCCCCCGAGGGGCGGCGCCTCCTGCGGATCGAGGCGCGCAACGCCGAGACGCCGATCGAGCGCAAGCCACCGTGGATCAAGGTCAAGGCCAAGATGGGCCCGGAGTACACCCAGCTGCGCGGGCTCGTCTCGCGCGAGGGGCTGCACACCGTCTGCCAGGAGGCCGGCTGTCCCAACATCTACGAGTGCTGGGAGGACCGGGTGGCCACCTTCCTCATCGGCGGCGACCAGTGCACCCGCCGCTGCGACTTCTGCCAGATCGACACCGGCAAGCCGGCCGAGTTCGACGCCGACGAGCCGCGCCGGGTCGCCGAGTCGGTGGTCTCGATGGGCCTGCGTTACGCCACCATCACCGGCGTCGCCCGCGACGACCTGCCCGACGGCGGGGCCTGGCTCTACGCCGAGACCGTCCGGCAGATCCACGCGCTCCAGCCGGGCTGCGGCGTCGAGCTGCTGATCCCCGACTTCAACGCGGTCCCCGACCAGCTCGCCGAGGTGTTCGGGTCGCGGCCCGAGGTGCTCGCGCACAACGTCGAGACGGTGCCGCGGATCTTCAAGCGGATCCGGCCGGCGTTCCGCTACGAGCGCTCCCTCGACGTGATTCGCCAGGCCCGCGCCGCCGGCCTGGTCACCAAGAGCAACCTGATCCTGGGGATGGGCGAGGAACGCGCCGAGATCTCGCAGGCCCTGCGCGACCTGCACGAGGCGGGCTGCGAGCTGGTCACCATCACGCAGTACCTGCGCCCCTCGCCCCGGCACCACCCGGTCGAGCGCTGGGTCAAGCCGGAGGAGTTCGTCGAGCTGCGCGACGAGGCCGAGGAGATCGGCTTCGCGGGTGTCATGAGCGGCCCGCTGGTGCGCTCGTCGTACCGCGCAGGCCGGCTCTACCAGCAGGCTCTGGCGGCCCGCACGGTCGCCGTCGGCTGACGACACCCGGCCGCCGCGTGCGGCACCGCGCCGCACGGGCCGCCGGCCGGGTGCCATGATCGGCCCATGACCGTCGGGGTACGCCAGGGGCACCGCGCCGCGCCGCGCGCGCTGCCGGCCGTCCGGCGGCCCCCGCTGCCCGACGTGCTGGCCCTCACGGTCCTCGCCGCCGGAGTGGCGTACCGCCTCGTCCTGCTGCTGCACGACACGCCCCCCACCAACAGCGACGAGGCGACGATGGGCCTCGCCGCGCTGCACATCGCGCAGGGGCGGGAGTTCCCGGTCTGGTTCTACGGCCAGGCGTACATGGGCACGCTGGAGGCGTACCTGGCCGCCCCACTGGTCGCGCTCGCCGGGCCGTCGACGCTGGCGCTGCGCGTGCCCACCCTCGCCCTGTACGCGGTGTTCTCGCTGCTGGCCTGGCGGCTGGCGGTGCGCCTCACCGGGGACCGGTGGTACGCGCTGCTGGTCGCCGCGCTGCTCGCGGCCGGCTCGGACCGGATCGTCAAGAACCAGCTGATCGCCGGTGGCGGCTACCCGGAGATGAACGCCGCCGGGGTGGCCCTGGCCCTGCTCGCGTACGACCTGGCGGCCGGCCGGCCCGGGCGTCGGCTGCCCCGCTGGGCGGGATGGGGGTTCCTCGCCGGGCTGATGGTCTGGGTGGATCCGCTGGTCCTGCCGTACGTGGCCGCCGCCGGGGCGGTGCTGCTGGCGTTCCGGTGGCGTGAACTGCGCGGCCGGGCCGGTGCGCTGCTCG
Organism: Actinomycetes bacterium; assembly: GCA_023402505.1. Taxonomy (GTDB): domain Bacteria; phylum Actinomycetota; class Actinomycetes; order Mycobacteriales; family Micromonosporaceae; genus Micromonospora. The sequence goes on along the minus strand of JAEYGD010000552.1, from coordinate 1,451 downwards.
GTGCCGGCGCGCTGGTCGGTGCCGCCCCGCTGCTGGTCGACAGCGTCCTGTCGGACCGCAACCCGCTGTCCGCCGTGCTCGCCGCCGGTGGGGCCGGGCAGCCGGCGGGCTGGGCCGAGCGGCTGCACGGGGCGCTGGTGCTCGGGCCGGCGCTGGGCACCGGTTTCTGTTCGCCCGGCCGGTGCGCCGGCTGGCAGCTCTGGTGGTCGGCGGCCCTGCCGCTGCTGCTGCTCGCCGCCGCGGTGGCGGCGTGGCGGCGACTGCGCGTCCCGTCCGACCCTGGACGGTCGGCGGCGGGCCCGAACGGCAGGTGTCCGGGATCCGCCGAGCCCGCCGCGGGGCGGGTCCGGGCGGCGTTGACGCTCGCCCTGGTCGGGGCAGCCGCCGTGACGCTGGCCGTGTACGCGCTCAGCAGCGCCGCCGGCCGTACGCCGGTCGAGAGCGCCCGGTACCTGTCCGGCCTGCTGATCTCCGTACCCGTGTTGTTGTGGCCGGTGTGGGCCGCGGCCCGGCGGCTGCCGGCGGACCGTCCGCGTTCCGGCCGGTCGCGGCCCGTGCCGTCGGGGCCACCGCCGGACGGGCCCGTTCCCGGGCGGCCCGGACGCCGGTGGCAGGCCGGTCCACGGCGGGCCGTCGCCGTCGCGGTGCTCGCCGCGACCGTGGGCAGTGTCGCGGTCGCCACGGCCGGTACGGTCGCCGCCGCGCCCGCCCACCGTGCCGAAGCGGCCCGGCACGCCGACCTGGTGGCGGCCCTGCGGGAGCGGGGGGTGCGGCACGTGTACGGCGGTTACTGGACCTGCAACCGGCTCGTCTTCGCCAGCGCCGAGGACGTGGTGTGCGCCGTCGTCGACGACGACCTAAGGCCCGGTCACGACCGCTACCCGCCGTACCGCCGCGCGGTCCACGCCGCCCCGGACGCCGCCTGGCTGGCCCCGGCGGACTCCCCTCTGGCAGCTCGCCTGGACACCGACCTGCGCACCGGCCGGTTGACCGTGTACACCGTCCCCGGCTGGCGCCTCTACCTCCCGTCCCCCTGACCCTCCCACCGTCGATCATGGAGTTGTGGTGGCCGACAAACCAGCATCGACAGGGACATCACGCCCACCACGACTCCATGATCGACGCGGAACTCGGCGGGGTCGGCGGGGTCAGCGGGGCAGCGGGTCGGTCAAGAGGCCCAGGCGGTGGGCGAGGGCGGCGGCCTCGACCCGGTTGCGTACGTCCAGCTTGGCGATGATGCGTGAGACGTGGACGCTCGCCGTCTTCGGCGAGATGAACAGCTCCTCGGCGATGCGGCTGTTGCTGTGCCCCTCCGCGACCAGCCGCAGCACCTCCCGCTCCCGCTCGGTGAGCAGGTCCGCGCCCGGGCGGCCCCGGGTCGCGCCGCGCAGCCCCACCCGGCGGGCCAGGGTCGCCGCCTGTGCGGCCAGCGGTGCGGCTCCGAGCTGGTC
>JAEYGD010000536.1 GCA_023402505.1 Actinomycetes bacterium | reverse complement strand
GGCCCAGGCCGCGCCCGCCGCGGCCCCCGCACCCGGGGCCGCCGCCGACGAGCCGTTCCCGGTCCTGGTCTTCTCGAAGACCGCCGGCTTCCGGCACGACTCCATCCCCACCGGGATCGCCGCGATCCAGCAGCTCGGCGCCGAGAACGGCTTCACCGTCGACACCACCGAGGACGGCGCCGCCTTCACCGACGAGAACCTCGCCCGGTACCGGGCGGTCATCTGGCTCTCCACCACCGGTGACGTCCTGAACCCCGACCAGCAGGCGGCGTTCGAGCGCTACATCCGGGCCGGCGGCGGATACGCCGGCGTCCACGCCGCCTCCGACACCGAGTACAGCTGGGCCTGGTACGGGGACCTGGTCGGCGCCTACTTCGCCAGCCACCCCGCCAACCAGCAGGCCACGGTCAAGGTGGAGGACCCGGCGCACCCGTCGACGGCCGGCCTGCCGGAACGCTGGTCCCGTTTCGACGAGTGGTACAACTACCGGTCCAACCCGCGCGGCGACGTGCACGTCCTGGCCACCCTCGACGAGACCAGCTACGCACCCGGCGCGGGCGCCATGGGCCACGACCACCCCATCGCCTGGTGTCAGGACTTCGACGGCGGGCGCGCCTGGTACACCGGCGGCGGGCACACCCGCGAGTCGTACGCCGAGCCGGAGTTCCTCGCCCACCTGCTCGGCGGCATCCGCACCGCCGCCGGGGTGCAGGACGCCGACTGCGGCGCCTCGCTGACCGGAAGCTTCGAGAAGGTGACGCTGGACAGCAACACCAGCAACCCGATGGAGCTGGACGTCGCCCCCGACGGCCGGGTCTTCTACGTCGAGCGCGACGGCCGGGTGCAGATCGTCAAGCCGGACACCGGCAACACGGTCACCGCCCTCGACCTCGACGTCTTCACCGGCAACGAGGACGGCCTGATCGGCCTCCGCCTCGACCCGGACTTCGCCACCAACGGGTGGGTCTACCTCTACTACGCGCCCGACGACGGCGTGGCCCGCAACCTGCTGTCCCGGTTCACCGTGACCGGCGACACGATCGACCCGGCCAGCGAGAAGCAGGTGCTGCGGGTCGACACCCAGCGCAACACCTGCTGCCACGCCGGCGGCAGCATGACCTTCGACTCCGCCGGCAACCTCTACCTCGCCACCGGGGACAACACCAACCCGTTCTCCTCCGACGCGTACACGCCGATCGACGAACGCCCGGGGCGCGCCGACTACGACGCGCAGCGCACCTCCGGCAACACCAACGACCTGCGCGGCAAGGTGATCCGGATCCACCCGGAGGACGACGGGACGTACACCGTCCCGGCCGGCAACCTCTTCCCGCCCGGAACGGCGAAGACCCGCCCGGAGATCTACGCGATGGGCTTCCGCAACCCGTTCCGGATCGGCATCGACCCGGGCACCGACACCCTCTACGTGGCCGACTACGGGCCGGACGCGGCCTCGGACAACCCCAACCGCGGCCCCGAGGGCCTGGTCGAGTGGAACATCGTCGCCGCCCCCGGCAACTACGGCTGGCCGTACTGTGCCGGGACCAACGAGGCGTACAACGACTACCAGTTCCCGTCCGGCCCGAGCGGGGCGAAGTTCGACTGCGCCGCCCCGGTGAACGACTCGCCGAACAACACCGGCCTGACCGAACTGCCGCCGGCCGTCCCGGCCACCGTCGACTACGGCTACGGCGGTGACCCGCGCTACCCCGAGATCGGTGGCGGCGGCGCGCCGATGGGCGGCCCGGTCTACCGGTACGACCCCGACCTGGACTCGGACCGCAAGTGGCCGGCGTACTACGACGGCAAGGCGATGTTCGGCGAGTGGAACCAGTCGAAGATGTACGCGCTGCAGGTCACCGCGGACGGCAGGTCACTGGTCGACATCAACCAACTGCTCACCGGGATGAGCTTCGTCCGGCCGATGGACTTCGAGTTCGGGCCGGACGGCGCGCTCTACCTGATCGAGTGGGGCAGCGGCTTCGGCGGCAACAACGACAACTCCGGCGTCTACCGGATCGACTACATCGCCGGCCACCGGGCCCCGATCGCGGTGGCCGCCGCCGAACCGACCTCCGGCCCGGCGCCGCTGACCGTGGCGTTCTCCAGCGCCGGGTCACGTGACCCGGACGGCGGCACGCTGACGTACGCGTGGGCGTTCGGCGACGGCACGACGTCCACCGAGGCGAACCCCACCCACACGTACGCGACCGCCGGCAACTACACCGCCCAGCTCACCGTCACGAACCCGAAGGGACGGACGGCGGTGGCGAACGTGCCGGTCACGGTGGGCAACACCGCGCCGACGGTCCAGATCGCGTTCCCGCCGGACGGCGGCTTCTTCGACTGGGGTGACCAGGTCCGCTACACGGTCACGGTCACCGACCCGGAGGACGGCACGATCGACTGCTCCCGGGTCCGGCTCCAGGTCCTGCTCGGTCACGACGAGCACGCCCACCCGCTGGAGCAGCACACCGGCTGCTCCGGCACCGTCCAGACGTCGCTCGCCTCCGGGCACGGCGCCGAGGCGAACGTGTTCACCGTCTTCGAGGCCACGTACACCGACGACGGCGGCACCGGCGGGGCGGCCCCGCTGACCGGGCGGGACATCGAGCAGCTTCAGCCCAAGCGCAAGCAGGCCGAGTACTACACGGCCACCGGGCGGACGCCGGACAGCACCGGCGGGGGCGACCCCGGCGTGCAGAAGGAGACCACCGGCGACACCGCCGGTGGCGGTGAGAACATCGGCTTCGTCGAGGACGGCGACTGGTGGTCGCTCGTACCGGCCGACCTGACCGGCATCACCTCGATCCGGTTCCGGGTCGCCTCGGGCGCCGGCGGCGGTGTCATCGAGGTCCGGGCCGGGGCGGTCGACGGGCCGGTGGTCGCCACGGCCACCGTGCCGGCCACCGGGGCCTGGCAGACCTACACGGACGTGACCGCGCCGGTGACCGGCGCCGCGAGCGGGGCGCTCTACTTCGTGGCCCGCGATCCCGCCGGCGGCTCCGGAGCGCTGTTCAACGTCAACTGGGCGGACTTCGTCGGTCGGGGTGTCACCGAGAACGCGCCGCCGGTCGTCACCGCCACCGCCGCGCCGGCCACCGGCACCGCGCCGGTCACCGTCGCCTTCGACGGCACGGCCACCGACGCGGAGGGGGACACCCCGCTGACGTACGCGTGGGACTTCGGTGACGGCGGGACGGCGACGACCCTCGACGCCACCCACACCTACACGACACCCGGCACGTTCACCGCCACGCTGACGGTGACCGACAGCCGGGGCGCCCGCTCGTACACGTCGGTTCCGGTCCGGGTCGACGCGCCGAACACGTCCTGCGCCGGACCCCGCTCGGACGACTTCACCGGCACCGCGCTGGACCGGGACCGGTGGAGCGGCGTGGTGCGCGAGAACCAGCTCCTGTCGGTGTCGGGCGGCGCGCTGCGCCTGCCGACCGCGGTCGGTGACCTGTACGGCACCCGCAACGACGCCACCAACCTGGTGCTCCAGCCGGCTCCGTCCGGCGCCTGGCAGGCGACCACCCGGCTCACCGTCGCCGTGACGGCCGACTACCAGCAGGCCGGCCTGCTGGTGTACGGCGACGACGAGAACTACGCCAAGCTGGACCTGCTGTACGGCGGCGGCCGGCGGGTGGAGTTCATCCGGGAGACCGCCGGCGCGCCCCGCAACGAGGCCGCCGACAGCATCACCGCGCCGGCCGGTGACACCCTGCACCTGCGGCTGACCAGCGACGGGACGAACCTGACCGCCGCCGTCTCCACCGACGGGCAGACCTTCACCCCGGTCGGTCGGCCGGCCGCGCTGGCCGGCATCGACAACCCGCGGGTCGGCCTGTTCGCGCTCAACGGAGGCACCGACGCACCGGTGGTGGAGGCCGCGTTCGACTGGTTCCAGGTCTCGCCGGACGCCCCGGCCGGGCCGGTCGACCCGTCGGACGAGTTCACCGGCGACGCGCTGGACCGGTGCCGGTGGAACGCGATCCTGCGGGAGGACCCGAACGGCTACCGGGTCACCGGCGGGGCGCTCCACGTCGACGTCCCCAACGGTGACATCTACGGCTCCGGCAACTCGGGGCCGACGAACTTCATCCTCCAGACCGCGCCGTCCGGTGACTGGACCCTGGAGACGAAGGTCGACGGCAGCCTGCTGGACGAGCAGTACCAGCAGGCCGGCCTGATCGTGCACGCCGACGACGACAACTACCTGAAGTTCGACTACATCGTGGACAACCAGCCCGGCCAGCCGGTGACCCGGCGGATCGAGTTCCGCAGCGAGATCGGCGGTACGGTGCGGGACCCGCAGCCGCAGGCGGCGGACCTGACCGCCTCGGTGTGGCACCTGCGGCTGGCTCGCAGCGGCGACGTGTTCACCGCGTCGTACTCCGCCGACGGGACCACCTGGACCGCGCTGACGGAGCTGACCAACGCGGCGGTCGGCGCGACCCCGAAGGTGGGCCTGTTCACCCTCGGCGGCAACCAGACCGCCTCGAAGGCGGCGTCGTTCGACTACTTCCGGCTCACCGCCGAGGCGGCCGACGACACCGCACCGGTGACCACCGCCGACGTGTCCGGCGCGCCGGTCGAGGGGTGGCACACCGGGCCGGTCACCGTCGCGCTCACCGCCGTCGACGAGGACGGCGGCAGCGGGGTGGCCCGCACCGAGTACCAGCTCGACGCCGCCACCGCCTGGACCGCGTACACCGCGCCGGTGCAGGTCACCGGGGACGGCGTGCACGAGCTGCGGTTCCGGTCGGTCGACGGGGCCGGCAACGTCGAGGAGCCGAAGGCGGTCACCGTCCGGATCGACGCCACCGCACCGGTCAGCACCGCGTCGTTCGCCCCGGCGAACGACGAGGGCTGGCACGACGGCACCGTTCCGGTGGTGCTCACCTCGACCGACGCCGGTTCCGGGGTGCGGCTGCTGGAGTGGTCGCTGGACGGCGGCGAGTGGGCCGCGTACACCGGGCCGGTCGGGATCACCGGCGACGGTCCGCACGAACTGCTCTACCGGGCGACGGACACGGCCGGCAACGCCGAGACGTTGAAGTCGGCGGTGGTGCGGATCGACGGCACCAAGCCGACGCTGCTGGTCTCCGGGATCGCCGACGGCCAGCTCTACGGCGACAGCCAGGACGTCCGGGTGTCCTGGCAGGCGGTGGACCCGACCTCGGGTCTCGCCGCCGTGGTCGGTGCGCTGGACGGCCGGCCGTACGCCAGCGGCACGCTCCAGGCGATGTACGAGCTGCCGCTGGGCCTGCACGAGTTGACCGTCACGGCGACCGACCGGGCGGGCAACGCCACCACCGCGTCGGTCCGGTTCTTCGTCACCACCTCGTTCCGGGACATGCAGAACCTGCTGGACCGGTTCAAGGCGACCGGGCGGCTCCCGGCCGACGCGCACAAGCAGTTGTCCGCCAAGCTCTCCGACGCCCGCAAGGCGGAGGCGGCCGGCAAGGACGACCGGGCGGTCAAGCAGCTGGTCGCGTTCCGGACGCTGGCCGCCGACGCCTCGCTGGTGGCCGAGGCGGAGGTACGCGACGTGCTGGTCCGCGACGCCGACGCCATGATCGTCCGGCTCGGCGGGTCGGCCAGCACGGCCGGCGTACGCGCCAACGACGGTGAGCCGGTGACCGGCACCGGCCGGCTCGGCGGCGATCCCACCCGGATCGCTCCCGGCCGTCGCCTGTGACCGACGGGCCCCGTCCGGCACCGGCCGGGCGGGGCCCGCAGCCCGAGTGGGGAGGCATCTGGAATGCGTATCCGGACGGCGGTCGCCGCCGCGTTCACCGGCCTGGCCCTGGCGTTCCTCGCCGCGGTTCCGGCCACGGCGCACAGCGGGAAGCTCAAGCTGACGGTGGCCGGTGACGGCGCCGGTGGCGTCACGATCCAGGCGACGTACGCCGACGGCCACCGCCTGGACAAACCGATCCGGTTGACCCTCACCGCCGCCGGTTCCGGCGGCCGGACGGTCGGCCCGCTGCAAGTGGAACCGGCGGCCGAGGGGCAGGGCTTCTACACCAGCGGACCGGTCCTGTCCCCCGGCACCTGGACGGTGCGGGTCACGGTGCCCGCACCGCACTCCGGCACCGCCACCGCCAAGGTGACGGCGCGAGCGGCGCAGACACCGTCGCTGGCTCCGGTCGCCCGGGACGTGCCGTCACCGGGGGCGACACGGTCCGGCCGGGACGGTGCTCCCGGGTGGTGGCAGCCGGTCGCGGTCGGCGTCGCCGTGCTGGTCGTCGGGGCGCTGGCCGCTCCGCTGCTGAGGCGGCGGGGCCGGCCGTAGGCCCGCTCGCTCGCACCACGGCCGGCGTCCCGCGGGTCCGCGGCGGGACGCCGGACCGGTCCCGGTCGACGCCCGCAAAGCGACCGTGCTGGGGCGTCGACCGGGATTCTCAGCGGTCGAGCACCTCACGCAGGGCGGCCAGGTCCTCGTCGCTCGGCTGCCAGGCGCCCGCCTCCGCGTTGGCGCGTACCTGCTCGGCGGTGGTGGCTCCGGCGATCACCGAGGTCACCGCCGGTTGGGCGGCGAGCCCGCCGATGGCCACCTGGAGCATCGTCAGCCCCCGTTCGGCGGCGTACGCCTCGATCGCCTCGATCGTGTCCCACTTGGCGGCGGCGAGGCGTTGCGCGTACCGGCCACCGCCGGCGAGACGGCTGCCGGCCGGTGGTGCCTCACCGCGCTTGTACTTGCCGGTGAGCAGGCCGTTGGCGAGTGGGAAGAACGGCAGCATGCCGAGCCCGAAGCGCTCGCACGCCGGGATGACCTCCGCCTCCACCCCGCGCTCCAGCAGCGAGTAGTGGTTCTGCGCGGAGACGAACCGGGTCCGCCCCTGGGAGGTGGCGGTCCAGTCGGCGTCGGCGATCTGCCAGCCGGCGAAGTTGGAGTTGCCCAGGTAGCGCACCTTGCCGGCGGTCACCAGGTCGTCCAGGGCGGCGAGGGTCTCGTCGATCGGGGTGCCCGGGTCCGGTTCGTGCATCTGGTAGAGGTCGACGTGGTCGGTGCCGAGCCGGCGCAGCGACGCCTCCACCGCCCGCATGACGTAGCGACGGGCGCCGCGGGCGCCGTGGTCCGGCCCGTTGAGGCCGTGCATGTCCATACCGAACTTGGTGGCGACCACCACGTCGTCCCGGCGGCCCTTCAACGCCTGGCCGAGCAGTTCCTCGGAGCCGCCCTGCGGTTCGCCGTAGATGTCGGCGGTGTCGAAGAAGTTGATCCCGGCGTCGAGCGCGGCGTCGACGACCGCCCGGGTGCCGTCGAGGTCGAGCTTCCGGCCGAAGTTGTTGCACCCGATCCCGACCACGGACACCACGAGCCCGGAGTCACCCAACCGGCGGTACGTCATCTCAGTCACGAGATCCACCCTATGCCGGCCCGGTTCACCCGACATCCCAGACCGGTTCGGGCGTCTCCACCACCTCACCGTCGCCGCGGAACAGCACGAACCGGTCGAACGAGCGGGTGAACCAGCGGTCGTGGGTCACCGCCACCACGGTGCCCTCGAACGCGGCCAGCCCCGCCTCCAGCGCTTCGGCGGAGGCCAGGTCTAGGTTGTCCGTCGGCTCGTCGAGCAGCAGCAGGGTCGCCCCGGACAGCTCCAGCAGCAGCACCAGGAAGCGGGCCTGCTGCCCGCCGGAGAGCGTGCCGAAGCGCTGGTCGCCCTGCCCGGCCAGCTCGTAGCGGGACAGCGCCGCCATGGCCGCGTGCCGGTCCATGCCGGCCCGGTGCTCGTCGCCCCGCCAGAGGATGTCGACGAGCGTCTTCGCCATGAGCTCGGGGCGGTCGTGGGTCTGGGAGAAGTGGCCGGGCCGGACCCGGGCGCCGAGCCGGGCCACCCCGTCGTGCGCGACGGGCGCCAGCGCCTCGGCGCCGTCCACCGGCCCGTTCGCCGGGTCCGGGTCGGTGCCGCCGCGGGCGAGCAACCGCAGGAAGTGCGACTTGCCGGTCCCGTTGGCGCCGAGCACCGCCACCCGGTCGCCGTACCAGATCTCCAGGTCGAAGGGGTAGGTCAGGCCGTCGAGTTCCAGCTGTTCGCAGATGACCGCGCGTTTGCCGGTCCGCCCGCCGGTCAGGCGCATCCGGATGTCCTGGTCCTTCGGGGGTACGGGCGGCGGCCCGGCCTCCTCGAACTTGCGCAGCCGGGTCTGCGCGGCCTGGTAGCGGGAGGCCATCCCCGAGTTGTACGCCGCCTTCTGCTTGTACATCAGCATCAGCTCGCGCAGCTTCTCGTGTTCCTCGTCCCACCGCTTGCGCAGCTCGTCGAGGCGGTCGTGCCGGGCGACCCGGGCCTCGTGCCAGCTCGCGAAGCCGCCGGGGTGCACCCAGGCGCCGCCGCCCTCGACGGCGACCACCCGGTCGGCGGTGCGGGCGAGCAGTTCCCGGTCGTGCGAGACGTAGAGGACGGACTTGCCGGATTCCCGCAGCCGGGTCTCCAGCCAGCGCTTACCGGGCACGTCGAGGAAGTTGTCCGGCTCGTCGAGCAGCAGAACCTCGTCGGGGCCGCGGAGCAGCAGTTCCAGGGCGAAGCGTTTCTGCTGGCCGCCGGAGAGCGTCCGGACCGGACGGTCCCGGGCGGTGTCCCAGGGCAGGTCGAGCACGATCGTGGCGACGGTGTCGAAGAGCACCTCGGCGTCGTACCCGCCGGCCTCGCCCCAGGCCGCCAGCGCGTCGGCGTACGCGAGTTGGGCCTTGCCGGCGGCGGTGCTGTACTTGCCGCGCACCTCGGCCTCCCGCATGGCCGTCTCGGTCGCGGCGAGCCGGCGGCCGGCGTCGCGCAGCGCGGGCGGGGCGAGCGAGAGGGCCAGGTCGGCGAGGGTCGACTCGTCGCCGATCATGCCGATGAACTGGCGCATCACGCCCAGCCCGCCGGTACGCGCGATCGCGCCGTGCTGGACCGGCAGGTCACCGGCGACCATGCGCAGCAGCGTCGTCTTGCCGGCGCCGTTCGGCCCGACCAGCGCGACCTTGGCGCCCTCGCCGACCCGGAACGACACATCGGCGAAGAGCTCCCGGCCGTCGGGCAGGGTGTGCCCGACGGCTGCCACGTCCACGTATCCCACGCCGGCATCCTGCCGGCCGGGGCCGGCGGGGCCAATCGGTTTACCGGGTGACCCGCAGCACCCGGTAGCCCTTCTGGCTGGCGTGCCGCCCCACCTGCCAGCCCCGCTCGGTCAGCCAGCGGTGCAGCGAGTCACCGCCGAGGTGCCGGGCGACGACGAGCCAGGCCACCCCGTCGGGGGCGAGCCGGGGCAGCCAGTGCAGCAGCAACTGGTGCAGCTCGTCCTTGCCGATGCGGATGGGCGGGTTCGACCAGATCTGGGTGAAGGTCACCTCGCCGGGTACGCCGTCCGGCGCGGCGACGCGTACCCGTCCGGCGGCTCCGACCCGGGCGGCGTTGGCCGCCGTGAGGTCGCGGGCGCGCTCGTTGACGTCGACGGCCCAGACGGTGGCCGACGGCGCGGAGGTGGCGAGGACGCAGGTGATCGGCCCGAAGCCGCAGCCGAGGTCGAGCAGGTCGCCGGTGACGTCCGGCCCCGGCAGGTCGGCCTTGCGCAGCAGCACGGCGGTGCCCGGGTCGAGCCGGGCGGCCGAGAAGACACCTCCGGATGAGGCCAGGGTGTAGTCGTGTCCGGCGACGGAGAACCGGACCTCGCGCGGTTGGGCAGTGGTCGTGGGTTCAGCGGTGAAGTAGTGGTCGCCGGTCACGCGGCTGATTCTCCCACCGGGCGCTGGCCGGCACGGCGACACCCCGCGTCACTACAATTTCCCATTATTACCCCCTAAAGGGACAATGCCCCCTACTCTGGGCGACATGGTGTATCGGTACGAGTCCGATGAGGACGCATACATGGAGTACCCGGAGCCCGGGTCCGACCTGTCGGTGCTCAGCCCCGGTCCGCCGCCCCCGGCGGGGCCCTCCCCGTCCCGCTTCCCCGCCCCGTCGCTGCCCCGGGCCACCCGGATGGCGCTGCCGTCGCCCGAGCCGCCCCGCCCGTCCGCGTACGAGCCGGTCCCACCCGCCCCGCCCGCGGAA
>JAEYGD010000478.1 GCA_023402505.1 Actinomycetes bacterium | reverse complement strand
GGTCAGGGTGTTGAAGAGGGCGCCCTGGGGGTCGCGGAGCGCGGCGTAGCGGCCCGCCGGGATCGTCCGGGGCGGCACCAGGATCTCCCCGCCCAGCGCGGCGGCCCGGGCGGCGGTCGCGTCGACGTCGGCCGCGCCGAAGTACACCGACCAGTACGCGGGCGTGTCGGCCGGGAAGTCGCCGATCGGAGTGGTCATCCCGGCGACGATCTGGGTGCCGAGTCGCCAGCCGCTGTGCACGCCCGGACCCGCCGGCTGGTCCTCCGGCTGCCAGCCGAAGACCAGCTCGTAGAACACCTTCGCACCCTCCGGGTCCGGACTGACCAGCTCCGTCCAGCTCAGCGCGCCCGGGACCCCGAAGACCTCGCCGCCCGGCATGGCCAGCGGTTGCCACACGCTGAAGGCCGCGCCCGCCGGGTCGCTGAACACCGCCATCCGGCCCCGGTCGAACACCTCGAAGGGCGGCACCACGACCTGTCCACCGGCCCGTTCGACGCGACCCGCCACCAGGTCGGCGTCGTCGGTGGCGAAGTACACCGACCAGATGGGCACCTGCTCGGGAATGGCCGGCGGGCCGGCCCCGGCCACCGCCCGGCCCTGCCGGAGGAAGACGGTGTACCCGCCGGCCTCCGGCTCCGGCGCGATCCGCCCCGTCCAGCCGAACAGCTCCGGGTAGAAGCGCCGCGCGTCGGCGAGGTCCGGCGTGGCCAGGTCGGCCCAGCAGGGCGTACCCGGCGGGACGGTGCTCACGTGGACCCCTCTCGGTCAGGGACCGCCGTGGCGGCCGGCCCTCACCGCATCGTGGCACCGCCGGAGCCCGGTCCGGCGTACGAACCGGGGAAACGTCAACTGAACCGGCGACCCTCGTCCCGCCGGTACGCCCAGCCGGCCAGTGCGGCCAGCGCCACGACCCACACCCCCAGCATGATCATGGATACGGGGTTCGGCGGGTAGTCGCCGACCGCCGCCCACATCAGCTCGACGGCGCCCCGGGTGGGCAGGAACGGCGCGACCGCCTCGATGAACCCGGGCGCGGCGTCCGGTGGGGTGAGCAGGCCGCCGCCGACGGCGAGCGGGAAGAAGACCACCTGCGCCACCACGATCGCGGCACGGCTGGGCAGCGAGTAGCCGATGGTGAGCCCGAGCAGCGTGAACGGCACCGAGACCACGGCGACGGTGGCGGCCGCCAGCAGGAACGCCACGGCGCTCACCCGCGCCTCGGTCAGCGTCGCCGCTATCAGCACCACCGGCGTCAGGGACAGGTAGGTGACCGCCAGGCCGGCCAGGATCCGGCCGGCGAAGCGCGGCGCGGGCCCCGCCGGCAGGGTCCTCGTGTACGGATCCCAGGGCTGGTCGCGGTCCTCCGCCACACCCACCCCGTACTGGAAGATGTTGGCGCTCAACACCGAGAAGGTGACCATCGAGGCGGTGGCGAAGGTCGCGGCGACCGGATCCCCGCCGGCGAACGGCACGACGAAGAAGAGCATCGCGGCGGCCGGGAAGAACGCGCTGCCGACCACCGCCACCGGGGTCCGGAGCGTCTCCAGCAACTGGTAGCGGGTGTGGACCAGGGCGAGCTGCACGGTGTCCTCTCAGCTGCTCACGGGCGCGGCGGCCGCCGTACCGGTCGGGGTGGCGGGGGCCGGACCGTCCTCTGGCGTGGTGATGGCGAGGAACGCCTCCTCCAGGGAGGTCGGCCGCACCTCCAGGCCACGGAACGCGACACCGGCCCGGACCAGCTCCCGGACCAGCTCGTCGGCGTCCGCGGTGAACAGGTGCGTGCGCGCGTCGATCCGCTCGGTGCGGGTCACGCCGGGCAGCGCGGGCAACTCGCCGTCGACCACGAGGCTGACCCGGCGTACGCCGACGATGCCCCGCACCGCGTCGACCGTGTCGTCCGCGAGCACCCGGCCCTGGCCGATCACCACCACCCGCTGCGCGAGCGCCTCGATCTCCTCCAGGTAGTGGCTGCTCAGCAGCACCGTGCCCCCGTCAGCGTGGAAGGCACGGATGGCGTCCCACAGGGTGTGCCGGGCGGCCACGTCGAGACCGGTGGTCGGCTCGTCCAGCAGGACCAGCCGGGGCCGGCCGGCGAACGCGAGTGCCACGGCGAGCCGCCGCCGTTGCCCGCCGGAGAGCCCGCCGGTCTGCCGGCGCGCCAGGTCGCCCAGGCCGAACCGGTCGAGCAGCTCGTCGCGGGGGACCGGATCGGGGTAGTGCGCGGACACGAAGTCGACCACCTCGCCCACCCGCAGCGTGCGGGGGACCCCGGTCTCCTGCGGGGTCACGCCGACCAGCCGCCGGCTCGCCGGGTCGCGTGGATCGCCCCCGAACAGCTCGACCCGGCCGGCCGTCGGCCGGCGGACCCCGACCAGCAGGTTGAGCAGGGTGCTCTTCCCGGCGCCGTTCGGGCCGAGCAGCCCGACCAGTTCGCCGGCGCGCACCTCCAGGTCGACCCGGTCGAGGGCGAGCACTTCCCCGTAACGACGGGTCGCCTGGTCGGCGCGGGCGAGGATCACGGTGCTCCCATCGAGGTGGCGGCGGTCGGGCGTCTCCAGGTCTACCACCCCGGTGCGAACGAAGGAGAGCAGCGCCGAGGCCGCCGGCACCGAGACCGTCTGCTCCGTGCCGTTGGCCTTCGCCGTGCCGGTCACGGCGGCCGGCCGGGTGTCGGGGACGGTCGCCTCAGTTCAGTCCGGCTGAGGGGCCGGTCAGCGGAGCGGGCAGCGGCGCGCTGTGCAGCACCGCGAGCCGGGAGACCGCCCGGGTGAGCACCACGTAGAGGCGGTGCAGGCCGCGCGGCTCGGCCGCCACGATGTCCGCCGGTTCGACGACGACGACATGGTCGTACTCCAGGCCCTTCACCAGCGTGGCGGGCACCACCGTGACCCGCGTCGCGGCGGCCGGGTCGTCGGCGGTCGCGGTCTCGATCCCCGCCGCGGCGAGAGCGGCCCGCAACCGGTCGACCGCGGTGTCCGCGGCGATCACGGCCACCGAACCGTCGTGCGCCAGGGCCGCCCGCACCTCGGTCACCGTCGCCGCCACCGGATCGGAGACGGTACGCACGTCCAGCGCGCCGTCACGGCGCAGCGACTCCGCCGGTGGCACGTCGACGGCCAGCGACGGCAGCAGCCGGTTCGCGAACGCGACCACCGCCGCCGGCACCCGGAAGCCGACGGTCAGCGGCACCACCGCCGCGTCCGGCTTGCCGAGGTGGCGCAGCGTCTCGCGCCAGTCCCGGGCGGCCCACGGCGCGGTGCCCTGTGCGAGGTCGCCGAGCAGGGTGATCGAGCCGTGTTCGCTGCGCCGCGCGATGGCCCGGCACTGCATCGGGGAGAGGTCCTGCGCCTCGTCCACCACCAGGTGCCCGTAGCCGGCCGGCCGCTCGATCAGGCCGGCCGCCTCGTCGAGGAGGACCGTGTCGGCGGCGGTCCAGCGGGTCGCCTTCGGGGTCCGGCCGGGCCTGGTGCCGGTGCCCGGGGTGGTGAGCAGGGCCTGCTCCTGCGGGGTGAGCAGGCCGTCTGCCGCGTCGGCCAACCGGTGCGGCTCGGTGAGCAGCGCGTGGACCAGCCCCTCCGGGGTGAGCGCCGGCCACACCGCGTCCAGGAAGCCGATGACCGGCTTCGACTTCGCCATCCGGCGCAGCCAGGCGTCGCTCGGCGACTCGGCCCGGCGGGCCTCCGCCTGTCGTTGCAGCAGGCCGACCACCCGCGCGCGGACGCGTTCCCGGCCGACGGCGTACGGGAGCCCTTCCCGGCGGGTCTCCTCGACCAGCCGGTGCAGCGGGTCCAGCCCGATCCGCCAGCGGAACGACCCGTCGGAGACGGAGATGGGCTCGACCGGCTCGCCGATGTACGCGTCGGCGGCCCGGCGCAGCACCCCGGCCATCCGGACGTCGTGCTTGACCGCCGCGACGGCGGGTTCGTCGACGGCGCGTACCGGCACCCGGGCGACCAGGTCCTCCACGGTGGCCTGCTCGACCTCGACCTCGCCGAGTGCCGGCAGGACCGCCGCGATGTACGACAGGAAGGCCCGGTTGGGCCCGACGATCAGCACGCCGGCCCGGCGCAGCCGCTCCCGGTGCAGGTAGAGCAGGTACGCGGCGCGGTGCAGGCCGACGGCGGTCTTCCCGGTGCCCGGTGCGCCCTGTACGCAGATCGAGTCGGCGAGGTCCGCCCGGACCAGCTCGTCCTGCTCCGGCTGGATGGTGGCCACGATGTCCCGCATCGGCCCGACGCGGGGCCGCTCGATCTCGGCGGTGAGGATCCGGCTGGCCGTACCGAGTTCCTCGCCCCGGTCCAGGTGCTCGTCCTCGAAGCTGGTCAGCACCCCGTTGTTGAAGCCGAAGCGCCGCCGTACCGCGACGCCCTGCGGGTCCCGGCCGCTGGCCCGGTAGAACGACCGGGACACCGGGGCCCGCCAGTCCAGCACCAGCGGCTCGCCCAGGTCGTCGGTGACGTGGCGGCGCCCCACGTGGTAGCGCCGCCCGGCGTGGTCCGGGTCCCCGTCGCCGAAGTCGAGCCGGCCGAAGAAGAGCGGCGTGGTGGGGTCGTCGGCGAGTTCGGCGACCCGGCGGGCGAGGTGCCGGCCGAGCTGTTCGGCGGTGTACGCGTCCCCGGCCACCGTGTCGCCGGTGGCGAAGAGCGCCTCGGCGCGCTCGCGCATCCGCCGCAGGGCGGCCCGGGACACGTCGAGGTGTTCGCGTTCGGCGGCGAGGTCGTCGTCGAGAGTGAGGTCGGTTGCGGTCACGCTGACTTCCCCTTGAGGTCATCTGCTGATCGCTCGCGTGTCCGGGTGCGGATGGCCGGTGCCCGGCGCGGGGACGTCCGGTGCGGTGCGAACTCACCCCGGCCGTCAAGCGGCCTGCCAGCCTACGCCCGCGACCTCCGCCCTTCCACCGGTTTCCGGTCCGCCCGCGCGTGTGCGTGCCGGCGCTGGTGGTGGCGAGCACCGCGACCAGCGCCGGGCGCCGGCACGCCGAGGCGGTTGGCCGGCGCGGACCGGGCAGCGGGATCATGTGGGTATGACCGAGCCGCACACCGAGGCGCACCGGACGATCAGCGACCCGCAGGTGATGCGGGCGCTGGCCCACCCGGCCCGGATCGCGATCCTGGAGCACCTGAGCACCAACGAGGGCGGTGCGACGGCAACCGACTGCGCGGAGATCGTCGGGTTGTCGCCGAGCGCGACGAGCTACCACCTGCGGGCGCTCGCGAAGTTCGGCCTGGTCGAGATGGCGCCGAGCCGGGGTGACGCGCGGGAACGGGTCTGGCGGGCCGTGGGCCGGGGCGTGATGGTGGACCCCGGGCGGGATGCCGGTCCGGAGGCCCGGGCCGCCGAGCAGGCGCTCGTCGAGGCGTACGCGGTCCGGGAGTTGGAGCGCACCCGGACCTGGTTGCGGCGGGCGGGTGACGAGCCGATCGAGTGGTACGAGGCAGCCCTGTTCAGCGACAGCACCCTGGTGCTGACGGCCGAGGAGTTGGCGGAGCTGAACCGGGCGGTGCTTGAGCTGCTCGACCCGTACCGGAAACGGAACCGGCCGGAGCCGCCGGCCGGGGCCCGCGCGGTCGCGGTCCACTACAAGGTCGTGCCGTTGGCGTAGGGCCGCTGGGGCTTGCCCCACCAGTTGTGAAGGCCTATTTTCGAAATATGTCTTTCACAACTGGTCCGTCGCGCTGGCGTGACGTCTGGCTCGCCACCACGGCCCGCGGCACCACCATCTGTGGCGAGTTCCTCGCCACCACCGCCCTGGCGCTGGCTCTCCAGGCCCGCGGGGCGGACGGCCTGGCCGTCTCCGGGCTGCTCCTCGCGGCGACCCTCCCGCTGGTGGCGCTGGCACCGCTCACCGGCCGGCTGGCCGACCGGGTGGACAGCCGGGTGCTGCTGGTCACCGTCGGCACCGCCCAGTCCCTGGTCTGCCTGGTGCTGGCGCACACCGAGCACCCCGGCGCGGTCGTCGCGCTGGTCGGTGTGCTGGCCTGCGGACTCGCGGTGACGCAACCCTGCCTCGCCGCCCTCCTCCCGGCCATGGTCCGCCGGGAGGACCTGCCCCGGGCCAGCGCCATCCAGCAGACCGCCGTCTCCGTCGGCGCGCTCGGCGGCCCCGTGCTCGCCGGTCTCCTGGTGGGCCAGTTCGGCACCCGCGCACCACTGCTGTTGACCGCGGTCTGCTACCTCGCCCTGGTCGCGGCGGGCCTGCTGCTGCGTACCCGTCGGGGTGGCCGGCCCGGGGTCGTCGCGACCGGCGCGGCTGCCGCAGCGCCGGAATGGCGGCTGCGGCGGGACCCGTTGCTGCTGGTCATGGTGGTGACGACCGCGGCGGTGATCACCGCGATCGGCGGCATGGGCGTGGTCGAGGTGTTCTTCATCCGGGAGACCCTGGGCGGCTCGGCCACCGTGTTTGGCTTGGTCAGCGCCGCCTGGATGGCCGGCCTGCTGCCCGGTAGCTGGCTGGCGGCGCGGCTGGCCATGCGGCTCACCGACGACGCCGCGCTGGTCCGCGGGGTCCTGCTGACCCTCGGCGGTTGCGCGCTGGTGGTGGCGGTGGCCGCCGCGGTCCCGGCGGCGGCGCTGCTCATCCCGCTCTGGATCGTCGGTGGTGCCGCCAACGGTGCCGACAACGTCTTCGCCAACGTGCTCACCGCGCGGCGGGTGCCCGAGGCGTCGCGCGCCCGGGCGTACGCGGTCAACGGAGCGGTCCTGCAGGGCGGCTCGATGACCGGCTACCTGATCGGCGGTGTCCTGCTGGCCGTGGCGCCGCCCCGCCCGGTGATGGCCGGGCTCGGAGTGACAGGCCTGCTGGTCGTCGCGGCGTTCGTGCCCGTCGTGGCCCGCGCCGCCCGGCGGCATACGGCCGGCGCGGGCGTCCCGCCGGAGCCGGGCGCCGACCGGCCACCGGCGGCTGCGGTGTCGGCCACTCCCACCCGGCCCGCCGAGCCGTCGCAGGTCAAGGGGGATACGGTCGGGGCATGGTCGAGCACATCGCGCGCCCCCGGGTCGGGCACATCCAGTTCCTGAACTGCCTGCCGATCTACTGGGGCCTGATGCGCTCGGGCGCCCTGATCGACGTCGACCTGCACAAGGACTCACCGGACCGGCTGAGCGCCGCCCTGGTCGCCGGTGACCTGGACATCGGTCCGATCACCGTGGTGGAGTACCTGAAGCACGCGGACGAGTTGCTGCTCCTGCCCGACCTGGCGGTGGGCAGCGACGGCCCGGTGCTCTCGGTCAACATCGTCTCCACCCGGCCGCTCGCCGACCTGGCCCACGGGCGGGTCGCCCTCGGTTCGACCTCACGGACCGGTGTGCTGCTGGCGCAGCTACTGCTCGCCGACCGGTACGGCGTGCACCCCGAGTACTTCCGCTGCCCCCCGGACCTCACACAGATGCTGCTGGAGGCCGACGCCGGGGTCCTCATCGGCGACGTGGCCCTGCGCGCCCTCTACGAGGCGCCGCAACGTGGCCTCACGGTCACCGACCTCGGGCAGGCCTGGCGCGAGTGGAGCGGCCTGCCGATGGTCTTCGCGGTCTGGGCGGTACGCCGGGACTTCGCCGCCGCGCACCCGGGCCTGGTGAAGGAGGTGCACGAGGCGTTCCTGCGCTCGCGCGACCTGTGCCTCGCGGAGCTGGACCAGGTGGCGGAGGCGGCCGCCCGTTGGGAGTCGTTCGACGCGGAGACGCTGGCGACGTACTTTCGCACGCTCGACTTCAGTCTCGGCGACCGCCAAGTGGCCGGGCTGCGCGAGTTCGCCCGCCGCGCCGCCAAAGCCGGCGCCGTCCCCCCGCTACCAACCACCGGCCCAACCTTCTTCAAAGGCTGACCCGTCACCCCCGCCCCCGTCGATCATGGAGTGGTGGTGGGCGATGAGTCGTGATTATTCCCTTTTGTGGGGCACCACGACTCCATGATCGACGGTTACGGGCGGGTCAGCAGGGCCTCGGTGATCTTCTGGCAGTTCTGCATGCCGTACTCGTAACCCTTTTCGATCGGGTAGCGCAGCATCACGCCCATCGTCCAGGTGTCACCGATCGCGAGGCAGTTGACGTGGTTCTCCTGCTCGCGGGTGCGGTCCACCCAACCGTTCTTGATCGCGATGGTCTTGCGCTCGGCCGCCGGGAACGCCTTGCGGATGCCGAAGTCTCCGGCGCCACGGACCAGGCGCATCTCGTTCAGCAACCACTTCGTCCACTTCGGGCCGGCGGCGCGCCCGTCGGCGATGCACTGGCCGAGGCGGGCGGTGTCGCGCGGGGAGAGGTTGGTCCGGCTCCAGCCGCCGTCGGCCGCGACGCTGCTGTCGGTCAGCTCGCACGTCGACAGCAGCCGCTTGATCGACGCCGAGCCGCCGAGGCCGTTGTAGAACTGCTGCGTCCGGGTGTTGTCGCTGTCCCGGATGATCTTCGTTGCGTCGGCGAGCTTCGCGTCGCTCGGCGTCTTGCCCGCCTCCGCCGTACGACGCAGGTAGTCGGCGACGATCCAGGACTTGATCAGCGAGGCGGTGGTGTTGGTCTCGGCCATGTTCTCCGAGCCGATGATCTCGCCGCTGCGGCGGTCCAGCACGCTCCACGCGTACCAGCCGTCGATGTCCAGGTCGGTCAGGTCGTTCGCCGCGAAGGGCAGCGGCTCGGGCGACGGGCTGGGCGACGGTGCCGGGCGGATGCTGCGGTCGGTGGGCGCGTCCGTGGACCGGCCCGCCGGAACGGCCGGCTCGCCCCAGCGCGCCGCGGCCTCGGACTCGAACGGCGAACCGGGCAGCAGACGCAGGGAGACGAGCACGAGCCCGATCAGGATGGCCGCGACGGCGACCGTCCTGATCGCCGGGTTGGAGCGCCGCTCGCGCCCCATCAGAGTTTCCCGACCGGCTGCTGCGGCACCTTGAGGGCGGCGCCGGGCTGCGGGGTGACGAGCTGGGCGGTGACGGTGGCGCAGATCCCAGCGCCGTAGTCGAGGCCGCTCCTCTGCGGGTAGCGGAGCATGACGGCGAGGCTCCACCGGTCGGTGACCGCGAGGCAGTTGACGTGCCAGTTGCCGTCGTAGTTCAGCGGGGTCCAGCCGTTCTTCATGCTGACCGGGCCCTGGCTGGTGATCGACTCCGGCAGGCCGTCGATGATCCCCCAGCGGCCACCGCCGGAGCGCTGCTTCTGGTCCTTGGCGGCGGTCGTGCCGCGAACCTTGCTCATCTCGTCCAGCACGAGTTTCGTCCACTTCGGGCCGGCGGCACGGCCGTCGGCGATGCAGTCACCGAGCCGGACCGCGTCGCGGGGCGACATCTGGGTGAAGCTCCACCAGCCGACGTAGCCGGGCACGGTGCCGGGCTTGGTGTCGGTCAGACCGCACGTGCTGGTCATCCGCTTGATGGTGGCCGCCCGGCCGGTTGCCGCGTACAGCGCGTTCGCCGCGTCGTCGTTGCTGTCGCGGATGGCCGTCGTGATGTGCTTCCGCATCGTCGCCGGCGGCGCCTTGTCGCCGAGCTGCCGCAGGTAGTCGGCCGCGAACCAGACCTTGATCATCGACTCGGTCGAGCTGGTCGCGGTCATGTTCTTCGCACCGGAGATCGTGCCGGTCTCGCGGTCCATCAGCGCCCAGGAGAAGAACTCGCCCTTGAAGGTCACGGACACCGGCGCGGCGGCCAGGGTCGGCGGCGGGGGCGGCGTGGGGGCGGGCGCCGCGACGCTCTCCGCGCCACCGCCGGCACCTCCGCCGCCACCGTTGGCCAGCCGGGCGTACGCGGCGGGGACCAGCAGGGCGCTACCGAGGAGGACCGCCAGGACGGCGAGCACCAGGGTCACGCGGGATCGCATGAGTGGGTGAGCTCCAGATGTCAGGGCCGGGGGGACCGGCTCGCGTTGCCCGGACGATCGGCGGACCGTCGAGGCCGGGGGTGGCCTCAGCTGGATCAACGATCGTCGGCGGCCGATCGGTGTGACGGGGGAAGTCTACGTGCGGATCGGCGCTGCGCCGAGATCCGCGAGCGTGGCGACTTGCCGTCTAGGCGGGATATGGGGGCAGTTCGCGCCTTCTGAGGGGATTCATCGACGCGACGTGATCCAGCTCATAGCCCGTACCGTCACTCACCGTGTTCGACCGGCGGCTGTTTCACCCGAATCCTGTTACAGCCTCTGGAGTTCTTCGCGATGAGCTGTAACACTTGGTGCATGTATGGCAATGACTTCCCCGCCGACGACGGGTCCGGCGGCCTCCTCGGTGAGGTCGAGGCCGCCGAGGCGGCGCTGCGGGAGGCCGCCCAGCGCGGGCGGCGCGGCGCCACCGACGGCGAGGACCTGACCGCCTACTTCGCCGAGGTCATCGACGCCGACCAGAAGGTCGAGCCGCGGGACTGGATGCCGGAGGCGTACCGGAAGACCCTGATCCGGCAGATCGCCCAGCACGCCCACTCCGAGATCATCGGGATGCAGCCGGAGGGCAACTGGATCACCCGCGCGCCCTCCCTCAAGCGCAAGGCGATCCTGCTCGCCAAGGTGCAGGACGAGGCCGGGCACGGCCTGTACCTCTACGCCGCCGCCGAGACGCTGGGCGTCAGCCGGGACGAGTTGGTCGACCTGCTGCTCAGCGGCCGGCAGAAGTACAGCTCGATCTTCAACTATCCCACCCTGACCTGGGCCGACATGGGTGCGATCGGCTGGCTGGTCGACGGCGCCGCGATCGTCAACCAGGTGCCCCTGTGCCGCTGCTCCTACGGCCCGTACGCCCGGGCGATGATCCGCATCTGCAAGGAGGAGTCGTTCCACCAGCGGCAGGGGTACGAGATCCTGCACACCCTCGCCCACGGCACCCCCGCCCAGAAAGCGATGGCCCAGGACGCGGTCGACCGCTGGTGGTACCCGTCTCTGGCCATGTTCGGCCCGCCGGACTCCGACTCCACCCACTCCGCCCAGTCCATGGCGTGGAAGATCAAGCGCTTCTCCAACGACGAGCTGCGCCAGCGCTTCGTGGACATGTGCGTGCAGCAGGCCGAGGTGCTCGGCCTCACGCTCCCCGACCCGGACCTGCGCTGGAACGACGAGCGCGGCGCGTACGACTTCACCCAGCCCGACTACGACGAGCTGATGCGGGTGATCAAGGGCGAGGGACCGTGCAACCGGCAGCGGATGGAGCACCGCCGCCGCGCGCACAGCGAGGGCGCCTGGGTCCGCGAGGCCGCCGCGGCGTACGCGGCCAAGCAGAGGAACAAGGAGAAGGTGGCAGCGTGACCGAACAGTCCCCCCTCTGGGAGGTCTTCGTCCGCGCCCGGCGCGGGCTGTCCCACACCCACGTGGGCAGCCTCCACGCGCCCGACGCCGAGCTGGCCCTGCGTAACGCCCGGGACCTCTACACCCGGCGGCAGGAGGGCGTGTCGATCTGGGTGGTGCCGGCCGGCGCCATCACCGCCTCCAGCCCGGACGAGAAGGACGCCTTCTTCGACCCGGCGGCCGACAAGGTCTACCGCCACCCCACCTTCTACGAGGTGCCCGACGGGGTGGCCCACCTGTGAGCGCGAGGAGTGAGCCGGGTTTGCGAGCCCCGCAGTCGCGAACGGAGACAGCCCTGTGAGCGCGAGGAGTGAGCCGGGTTTGCGAGCCCCGCAGTCGCGAACGGAGACAGCCCTGTGAGCGCGAGGAGTGAGCGGGGTTTGCGAGCCCCGCAGTGGCGAACGGAGACAGCCCTGTGAGCGCGAGGAGTGAGCGGGGTTTGCGAGCCCCGCAGTCGCGAACGGAGACAGCCCTGTGAGGGGTCCCTTCGAATTCACCCTCCGCCTCGGTGACGACGCGCTGATCGCGGCGCAGCGGCTGGCCGAGTGGTCCGCCCGGGCGCCGGAGATGGAGGAGGACATCGCGCTGTCCAACATCGCCCTCGACCAGCTCGGTGCCGCGCGCCTGCTGCTGACGTACGCGGGCGAGCTGGAGGGCGCCGGGCGGGACGAGGACGCGCTGGCGTACCTGCGCGACGACCGCGAGTTCCGCAACTGCCTCCTGGTCGAGCTGCCCAACGGGGACTTCGCGGTCACCATGGCGAAGCTGTTCCTGCTGTCGGCGTACCAGCTGCCGCTCTATACCGCGCTGTCCGGTTGCGCCGACGAGCGGCTGGCCGCGATCGGCGCCAAGGCACGCAAGGAGTCGGCGTACCACCTCGACCACGCCTCCCTCTGGGTGCGGCGGCTCGGTGACGGCACCGAGGAGTCCCACCGGCGGATGCAGGCCGCCGTCGACGAGGTCTGGCCGTACACGCACGAGCTGTTCGCCGCGGACCCGGCGGCGCCGGTCGACCCGGCCACCCTGCGGGCCGACTTCGACGCGACGGTGACCGGGGTGCTCGACGAGGCCACGCTGACGCTTCCGCGGACCACGTGGGCGCCGTCGGGTGGCCGGGACGGCGTGCACACCGAGCACCTGTCGTACCTGCTCGCCGAGATGCAGGTGCTGCACCGCGCCCACCCGGGGGCGACGTGGTGACTGACCCCAGGGCGGCCGTCGCGTCGGTGGTGGAT
This sequence comes from Actinomycetes bacterium, assembly GCA_023402505.1. GTDB lineage: Bacteria > Actinomycetota > Actinomycetes > Mycobacteriales > Micromonosporaceae > Micromonospora. The sequence continues at coordinate 19,224 of JAEYGD010000478.1, read as the reverse complement.
CCGGAGATCCGGGTGATCACCATCGACGAGCTGGGCATCCTGCGGTCGGTCGACGAGGACCCGGCCACCGGTCGGGTGACCGTCACCATCACCCCGACCTACACCGGCTGCCCGGCGATGGACGTCATCCGTGCCGACATCCGCCGGGCCCTGGCCGCCGCCGGGCACGGCGACGCCGAGGTGCGTACGGTCTTCACGCCGGCGTGGAGCACCGACTGGATCTCCGAGACGGGGCGCGCCAAGCTCGCCGCCGCCGGCATCGCCCCGCCCGGCCCGGCCGGGCGTGCCGGCGTGGTGCCGCTGACCCTGGCCGTGCGCTGCCCGCGCTGCGGCTCACCGGAGACCGAGCAGCTCAGCCGGTTCGGCTCCACCGCGTGCAAGGCGCTCTGGCGCTGCCGTTCCTGCTCCGAACCCTTCGACCACCTGAAGGCGCTGTGACTGTCACGATCACCCGGCCGGTCCGCCGCCGGCCGGTCTTCCACCCGCTCCCCGTCGCCGCCGTCGACCGGCTCACCGCCGACGCCGTGGCGGTCACCTTCGCCGTACCGGAGGAGCTGCGCGGGACCTTCGCGTTCTCCGCCGGCCAGCACCTGACCGTGCGGCGTCCCGGCGGAGCCGGGCTCGCCGGCGCCGCCGGCGCCGGTGAGGAGGTGCGGCGCTCGTACTCGATCTGCTCCACGCCCGAGGACCTGGCCCGCCACGGCCGGCTGCGGATCGGGGTCCGGGAGATCCCGGGCGGGGCCTTCTCCGCGTACGCCTGCGGGGCGCTGCGTGGCGGCGACACCGTGGAGGTGCTGCCGCCGCTCGGCCACTTCACCACGGCGTTCACGCCGGAGCGGGCACGGCGGTACGGCGCGGTGGTCGCCGGCTCCGGGATCACCCCGGTGCTCTCGCTGGTCGCGACGGCCCTGGCCGTGGAGCCGGCCAGCACCTTCACCCTGGTGTACGGCAACCGCACGGCGAACACGGTGATGTTCGCCGAGGAGTTGGCGGACCTCAAGGACCGGTACCCGACCCGGCTGCACCTGGTGCACGTGCTCTCCCGCGAGCAGGGCGAGTCGCCGCTGCTGTCCGGCCGGATCGACGCCGACCGGCTGGGTCGCCTGCTGGACACGATCGTGCCCGGCGATGCCATCGAGGAGTGGTTCCTCTGCGGCCCGTACGGGATGGTGGTGGACGCCCGGGACGTGCTGACCGCGCGGGGCGTGCCGGAGGCGGCGGTGCACACCGAGCTGTTCCACGTCGACGCCCCACCGGAGCCGGTACGCCGCCCGGGTGACCAGCCGGGAGCGGGTGCCGAGGTCACGATTCTGCTGGACGGGCGCTCGTCGACCTTCACCATGGGCCGGGAGGAGCGGGTGCTGGACGCGGCGCTGAAGGTCCGGGGTGAGCTGCCGTACGCCTGCAAGGGCGGGGTCTGCTCGACCTGCAAGGCGAAGGTCCTCGACGGCGAGGTCACGATGGCCCGCAACTACGCCCTGGAGCCCGACGAGGTCGCCGCGGGCTACGTCCTGACCTGCCAGTCCAGCCCGACCACCGATCGGCTCACGGTCGACTACGACGCGTGATCTTCAGAACGTCTCGTCCTGCACCTGGTGCCGTGGAGCTGAGCCGGTCTGGGGTGCGCGTCACCCCAGGCGGAGTGGCGTGCCGGCTCCGGCGCGGGCGACGTAGGCTCGGTGCGTGACGGTGAGCCGGGAGATCGACGACATCCTGCAGCGCGGCGCGGACGGCGGGCGGATCACGCCCGAGGAGGCCCTGCTGCTCTACACCGACGCGCCCTTCCACGCGCTGGGCGAGGCGGCCGACGCGGTACGCCGGCGGTGGTACCCGGACAACATCGTCACGTACCTGATCGACCGCAACATCAACTACACGAACGTCTGCGTGACGGCGTGCAAGTTCTGCGCCTTCTACCGTGCCCCCAAGCACAGGGAGGGCTGGACCCACTCGACGGAGGAGATCCTGCGCCGCTGCGGCGAGGCGGTCGAGCTGGGCGCCACCCAGGTCATGCTCCAGGGCGGGCACCACCCCGACTACGGGGTCGAGTACTACGAGGAGCTGTTCTCCTCGGTCAAGAAGGCGTACCCGCGGCTCGCCATCCACTCGATCGGTCCGAGCGAGATCCTGCACATGGCGAAGGTCTCCGGCGTGAGCCTGGACGAGGCCATCGCGCGGATCAAGGCCGCCGGCCTGGACTCGATCGCCGGTGCCGGCGCCGAGATGCTGCCGGAGCGGCCGCGGAAGGCGATCGCGCCGTTGAAGGAGTCGGGCGAGCGCTGGCTCGAGGTGATGGAGCTGGCCCACCGGCAGGGCGTCGAGTCGACCGCGACGATGATGATGGGCACCGGCGAGACCGCCGCCGAGCGGATCGAGCACCTGCGGATGATCCGCGACGTGCAGGACCGGACGCGGGGCTTCCGGGCGTTCATCCCGTGGACGTACCAGCCGGAGAACAACCACCTCAAGGGACGTACGCAGGCCACCACTCTGGAGTACCTGCGGATCGTCGCGGTGGCCCGGCTCTTCTTCGAGACGGTGCCGCACCTCCAGGCGTCCTGGCTGACCACCGGTAAGGACGTCGGGCAGCTCGCCCTGCACATGGGCGTCGACGACCTCGGCTCGATCATGCTGGAGGAGAACGTCATCTCCTCCGCGGGTGCGCGGCACCGGTCCAACCTGCACGAGCTGATCGGGATGATCCGCTCGGCCGACCGGATCCCCGCCCAGCGCGACACCCTCTACAACCGACTCGCGGTGCACCGGACTCCCGCGGACGACCCGACCGACGAGCGGGTGGTCTCGCACTTCTCCTCGATCGCCCTGCCGGGTGGGGGTGCGGGCAGGTCGCTGCCGCTCATCGACGCGCGCTGACCGGCGTGCGGGCCCGCCCGCGAGTCCGGTCGGTGCCGCACCGTCTCAAGTAGCGGGAGGTGAGCGGGACGCGGCGCTGCGTCGATGTCCGATCGGCCGATCCCGGACGCCGAGCGGACACAGGTTGCCGGCCGATCGGACGGCGTGCCGGAGTGGGTGGGACACCGAGCCCGGTCAATCCGGACTTTCCTTAAGTGAACGTTAGCCGCACAGCTCATGACGGCTGCGGCACGGGCTGGCGCGGATGATCGTCAGTCGCTAACGTGCCCGCTCGAATGATCCCTTCACCCCACGGGGGCACGCTGTCATGAACATCCGTAACCGCACCGGGGCCTTCTTGGGTGCCGGTGCCGCCGGAATCCTCGCCGCAGGGCTGTTCGCTCCGCCGGCGCTGGCCAGCGCGGCGGCCGACCTGGCCATCGAGGCGACCGGCACCACCATCGCGGTCGGCGCGCCGGGCAAGACGGCGACCGTGTCGCTGGTCAACAAGAGCGACGTCGACGCCAAGGGCATCCTGGTCGGGCTGGACATCAGCAAGCTCGACACCACCAAGGTCGACATCAGCGAGAGCGGCTGCAGCCCGCGTGAGGACGGCCTGATCCTCTGCGGGATCGAGGGCGACGTCCTGCCCGCCGGCGCGGACATCGACTGGGGTTTCCCGCTCACCCGCAAGGGCGGTGCCACCGGTGACGCCGGCCAGATCAGCGCGATCATTCTGCACGACGGCACCGACCCCGACGAGTCCAACAACGAGGTGACCGTCAAGGTCAAGGTCGAGGGCACCGGCCCGGACCTGACCGTGGTGGCCAACGACGTCGACAAGGCCGTCAAGGTCGAGGGCGGCAAGATCACGGCTGTCGGTGACCTGCACGCCGGCGAGACCGCCCAGCTCATCTACTCGGCCTTCAACCAGGGCGACGTGACCTCCGCCGGACTGAAGATCAGCGTCGCGCTGCCCAAGGGGGTGACCTTCGCCGAGGCCGAGCCGGACTGCGTGGACAACGCCGCCAAGACCTCGCGGGTCTGCACCTACGCCGACCTCGACCTGATCCCGGCGTCCCAGGACAAGGACGGTGACGACCTCATCTCGGGTGGCCGGTTCTACCACCTGCTCAGGGTCGGCGCCGACGTCAAGGCCGGCAGCCTGACCGGTGGCAAGGTGAGTGTCGAGGCCCTCGGCGTCGTGTCCTCCACCGCCCGTGCCGCGGGCCGCTCGGGGCTCCCGGCCAACGCCGAGGCGGTCACGCTGAACGAGGTGGACGCCACCGACAACACCGACGCGTACGCCGTCGTGGTGGCCGCCAAGGGCGGCGCCGGTGGTGGCGACGGTCCGGGCCTGCCCGTGACCGGTGTGCAGGCCGGCCTGATGGGCGGGGTCGGTGTCGCGGTGGTGCTCGCCGGTGGTGTGCTGTTCCTCGTCGCGCGGCGTCGCCGGGTCGTCCTGGTGAGCCCGGGCGACGAGAAGCCGACCGCCTGACGGTCGTCCTCCATCGACCCGCGAGGGTCGTTCACATAACGCAGGGCAGTGCGGGCGGGATGGTGACATCCCGCCCGCACTGTCTTGTCCGGATCTTTCCGGCGGGCACGGCCGAAGGCCGCTCGCCGGAGGCATCCGGAGGGGCCCTCCCGCGGTCTGGCAGAGTGATGGGGTGAGCACACCCCAGGGCCAGCGCGCCAGCCTGGACAAGCAGCCGCACGAGGTCGCCGCGATGTTCGACGGGGTGGCGGCCCGCTACGACCTGACCAACACCGTCCTCTCGTTCGGGCAGGACCGGTTCTGGCGGCGGGCGACCCGGGCCGCGCTCGGCCTGCGGCCGGGGGAACGGGTGCTCGACGTGGGCGCGGGCACCGGTGTCTCGACCGAGGAACTGGCCCACTCGGGGGCGTACGCGGTCGGTGCCGATCTCTCGCTCGGGATGCTGTACGCGGGCAAGCGGACCCGTCCGGGTGTGCCCCTGCTGGCCGGCGACGCGCTGCGGCTGCCCTTCGCCGACGCCAGCTTCGACGCGGTGACGATCTCGTTCGCGCTGCGCAACGTGAACGACACGGACGCGGCGCTGCGCGAGCTGGCCCGGGTCACCAAGCCGGGTGGCCGGCTGGTGGTCTGCGAGTTCAGCACTCCGGTGAACCCGGCGTTCCGCACGGTCTACCTGTCGTACCTCATGCGGTCGTTGCCGGCCGTGGCCCGCGCGGTCGCCAGCAACCCGGACGCGTACGTCTATCTGGCGGAGTCGATCCGGGCCTGGCCGGACCAGGCGGCGCTGGCGGCCCGGATCGGGGCGGCCGGTTGGGGGCGGGTGGCGTGGCGCAACCTGACCGGCGGCATCGTCGCGCTGCACCGGGCGGTACGGGCCTGACCGGCCAACCAGGCTTTCTCCGATATCCGTATTTAGTCCAATTTGTCCTGTAGGCTCGGCTCATGACCGGACCCGACCGGGCGGACCTCACGGCTCCCACCGACGACGACGCCGCCGAACTCGTAGCCCAGCTCAAGGAGCTGGCCGGCGCCGATCCCGCCGACGTCCGTCAGGTCGTGGCCGAGGTCCTCGCCGCCCTGGACCGGGCTGCCGGCGGGGCGCTGCGCGACCATCTCCCGGCGACGATCCGGGCCGAGGCCGGCCTGGACGCCGCCCGGGCCGGCAACTGACCGCCCCGCGCGCCCGGATGGGCACCGGAAGGGCGCCCACGTCCGCTTGGCCCCGCGGCTGAGCGGCCTGTTTCCGGCAAGTTAGGTACCCCTCACCGGGCACCCTTGTTACGCCGGTCATAGACTCCTCAGCGTCTGGCTTGTGAAGGATTTCACGAGCACGCGGGAGGAGGCGCGGATGACCACGGTGGAGAACGACGCCGAGGTGATCGTCGTGGGCGCCGGTCCCGGTGGGTCGGCGACCGCGTACCACCTGGCTCGGCACGGCGTACGGGTGCTGCTGCTGGAGAAGACCGAGTTCCCCCGGGAAAAGGTGTGCGGCGACGGGCTCACCCCCCGCGCCGTGCGCCAGCTGATCCGCATGGGCGTCGACACGTCGACCGAGGCCGGCTGGCTGCACAACCGCGGCCTGCGGGTCATCGGTGGCGGTGTCCGGCTCGAACTCGACTGGCCCGACCTGGCCAGCTTCCCGAACTACGGCCTGGTGCGCACCCGGCTGGACTTCGACGACCTGCTCGCCCAGCGGGCCGTCGCCGCCGGCGCCAAGCTGCGCACCAGCGTCAACGTCCTCGGCCCGGTGCTCGACGGCGACGGCCGGGTGGCCGGCGTCGAGGCCGAGGTCGGCCCGGAGAAGGAACCCGCCACCTTCCGGGCGCCCCTGGTGGTCGCGGCGGACGGCGTCTCCGGCCGCTTCCCGCTCGCCCTGGGCCTGGCCAAGCGCGAGGACCGGCCGATCGGCGTGGCGGTGCGGCGGTACTACCGCTGCGCGGCGAAGCACGACGACGACTACCTGGAGTCGTGGCTGGAGCTGCGCAGCAAGGGCAGCGACGCGCTCCTGCCGGGCTACGGCTGGATCTTCGGTCTGGGCGACGGCCGGGTGAACGTCGGCCTCGGCGTGCTCAACTCGTCGTCGGCGTTCGGCAAGACCAACTACCGCCGGCTGCTCACCGACTGGCTCGCCAACACCCCCGAGGAGTGGGGGATGACCGACGAGACCAACGCCGAGGGCCCGATCCTCGGCGCGGCCCTGCCGATGGGCTTCAACCGGGTCCCGCACTACACCCGCGGGGTGCTGCTGGTCGGCGACTCCGGCGGCATGGTCAACCCGTTCAACGGCGAGGGCATCGCGTACGCGATGGAGTCCGGCGAGCTGGCCGCGGAGATCGCGGTCCAGGCGCTGGCCCGTCCCGCCGGCGCCGAGCGGGAGCGCGCGCTGGCGGCGTACCCGACCGAGCTGAAGGCCCGGTTCGGCGGCTACTACCGGCTGGGCGGCATCTTCGTGAAGCTGATCGGCCGGCCCGAGGTCATGCGCGCCGCCACGCGGTACGGCATGCCGCACCCGATGCTCATGCGCTTCGTGCTCAAGCTGCTGGCCAACCTGACCGACCCCCGCGACGGGGACGCGATGGACCGGGTCATCAACGCGATGACGAAGGTGGCGCCGGCCGTGTAGCAGCGTTGGGTGCCGGCCGGTGCACGCTGCGTGCAAAAGGCCAGGTCGGGGCCGGGCCACGGCCCCGGACGGGGACAGCGATCGACCCCCCGCTGGCAGCCGCCGGCAGGGACGTGAATAGTGTGATTTTCCTCAAGCACCGAGGGCAGGGAAGGAAGAGCAGGAGAAACGATGTCGCTCTCGCCTTACGTACCGATCATCGGGCTGTTCGCCCTCGCCGCGGCGTTCGCGCTGTTCTCCGTGGCGGCTGCCCGCATCACCGGCCCCCGCCGCTACAACAGGGCCAAGCTCGAGGCGTACGAGTGCGGCATCGAGCCCAGCCCGCAGCCGGTCGGTGGCAGCCGGTTCCCGATCAAGTTCTACCTGACGGCGATGCTCTTCATCGTCTTCGACATCGAGATCATCTTCCTCTACCCCTGGGCGGTCTCGTTCGACGCCCTGCCGATCTTCGGCTTCGTGGAGATGGTCCTGTTCATCGTCGCGGTCTTCGTCGCGTACGCCTACGTGTGGCGGCGCGGCGGCCTGGACTGGGACTGAGGGAGGAACCTCAATGGGTATCGAGGAGAAGCTCCCCGCCGGCGTCCTGCTCACCTCGGTGGAGAAGCTGGTCAACTGGTCGCGGAAGACGTCGACGTGGGGGGCCACCTTCGGCCTCGCCTGCTGCGCCATCGAGATGATGGCGGCCGGCGGCCCCCACTACGACCTGGGCCGCTGGGGCATGGAGGTCTTCCGGGCCTCGCCCCGGCAGGCGGACCTGATGATCGTGGCCGGTCGGGTGAGCCAGAAGATGGCCCCGGTGCTCCGGCAGATCTACGACCAGATGGCCGAGCCGCGCTGGGTGCTGTCGATGGGCGTCTGCGCGAGCAGCGGCGGCATGTTCAACAACTACGCGATCGTCCAGGGCGTCGACCACGTCGTCCCGGTCGACATGTACCTGCCCGGGTGCCCGCCCCGCCCCGAGATGCTCATCGACGCGATCCTCAAGCTCCGCGAGAAGATCATGCACGAGCCGCTCGGCGCCAACGGCCGCAAGATGCTCGAGGCGCGCAAGGCCCGTGGCGACGTGCCGGTCGTCCCGTACGGCTCGATGCCGTCGTCGTACCGCAGCGACAAGGCCCGGCGGGCCGAGTGGACCAAGGCCGTCCGCGAGGGCCGCGAGGAGCAGCTGCGGATCGAGAACTGGATGAAGTCCCAGAACCACCTGCGCGAGTACGGGGGACTGAAGAAGTGACCGCTCCTCAGGACAGGCCGAACGACGGCGGCGTACCGGTACCGGTGACCCCGGCCGGCGCCAGCTCCGGCGCGCCGGCCGAGTACCCGCCGTCCAGCCCCGCCGGTCGCGGCATGTTCGGCAACCAGGGCACCGGTGACGTCTCCGGCTACGGCGGCCTGGTCCGCCAGCGCCGGCCCATCGAGGGGGCGTCGCGGCCGTACGGCGGCTACTTCGACGAGGTGACCGACGCGCTGGAGGAGGCGTACCCGGCCTTCGGCGACGCCATCGAGAAAGTCGTGGTCGACCGGGGCGAGCTGACCCTGCACGTGCGCCCCGAGCGGATCGCCGAGGTCTGCCAGGTGATGCGGGACGACCTCGCGCTCCGGTTCGAGCTGTGCTCCTCGGTGTCCGGAGTGGACTACCTCGGCGCCGACGCGCGCCGGCTGCACGTGGTCTACCAGCTCACCTCGATGACGTACCGGCGCCGGGTCCGGCTGGAGGCCGCGGTCTCCGCCGAGACCCCGCACCTGCCCAGCGTGACCAGCGTCTACCCGACCGCCGACTGGCAGGAGCGGGAGACGTACGACATGTTCGGCATCGTCTTCGACGGCCACCCGGCCCTGACCCGGATCCTCATGCCGGACGACTGGGAGGGCCACCCGCAGCGCAAGGACTACCCGCTCGGCGGCGTGCCCGTCGAGTACAAGGGCGCCGAAATCCCGCCGCCGGACCGTCGGAGGTCGTACCAGTGAGCGCGAGGAGCGACCGTTTCTGGGCGGCTCGCGTGGGACGCGGTCGCGCAGGAATGCGAGGAGAGCTTGCGAGCCCCGCAGCCGTGAACGGAGGGCAGGCACAGTGACCGCGTCCAACTACGCCACCGAGCGCGAGACCACCGAGGGCAGGGTCTTCACCGTCACCGGTGGGGACTGGGACGACGTCGTCTCCGGCACCGACCCGATCAACGACGGCCGGATCGTCGTGAACATGGGTCCGCAGCACCCGTCCACGCACGGCGTGCTCCGGTTGATCCTGGAGCTGGAGGGCGAGACGGTCCGCGAGGCCCGCATGGTCGTCGGCTACCTGCACACCGGCATCGAGAAGAACCTGGAGTTCCGCAACTGGGTCCAGGGCTCGACGTTCGTGACCCGGATGGACTACCTGTCGCCGCTGTTCAACGAGACGGCGTACGCCCTCGCGGTGGAGAAGCTGCTCGGCATCGAGGAGCAGATCACCGAGCGGGCGACCACCATCCGGGTCCTGATGATGGAGCTCAACCGGATCTCCTCGCACCTGGTCTGGCTGGCCACCACGGCCATGGAGCTGGGCGCGGTCAACATGATGCTGTACGGCTTCCGCGAGCGGGAGTACATCCTGGAGATCTTCGAGCTGGTCACCGGCCTGCGGATGAACCACGCGTACGTCCGGCCGGGCGGCGTGGCGCAGGACGTGCCGGACGTGGCGATCGCCAAGATCCGCGAGTTCCTGAAGCTGATGCCGAAGCGGCTCAAGGAGTACGAGAACCTGCTCTCCGGCCAGCCGATCTGGCTGGAGCGTACGCAGGACGTGGCGGTGCTCGACGCGACCGGCTGCCTCGCGCTCGGCGTGACCGGGCCGGTGCTGCGCTCCGCCGGCCTCGCCTGGGACCTGCGCAAGACCATGCCGTACTGCGGTTACGAGACCTACGAGTTCGACGTGCCGACGCACACCGACGGTGACGTCTGGGGCCGCTACCTGGTCCGGATGGCCGAGATCCGGGAGTCGCTGAAGCTGGTCGAGCAGGCGCTCGACCGGCTCAAGCCGGGCCCGGTGATGGTGGCCGACAAGAAGATCGCCTGGCCGGCGCAGCTCGCCATCGGCGTCGACGGCATGGGCAACTCGCTGGAGCACGTCGCGAAGATCATGGGTCAGTCGATGGAGTCGCTGATCCACCACTTCAAGCTCGTCACCGAGGGCTTCCGGGTCCCGCCGGGGCAGGTGTACGTCGCGGTCGAGTCGCCGCGCGGCGAGCTGGGCGTGCACGCGGTCTCCGACGGCGGCACCCGGCCGTACCGGGTCCACTACCGGGAGCCGAGCTTCGTCAACCTCCAGGCCCTCCCGGCGATGGCCGAGGGCGGCCTGATCGCCGACGTGATCGCCGGCGGCGCCTCGCTGGACCCCGTGATGGGTGGTTGTGACCGGTGAGCGCGAGGAGTGAGTTTGCGAGTCCCGGCCGCCCGCGCGAGGAGCGAGCGGAGCGAGCCCCGCAGTCGCGGGCAGAGGACGGCGCCGTCGCGAACGGAAAGGCGACTCCGATGACTGTGTTCACCGAAGAGACCCGAGCCCGGGCGCGGGAGATCATCGCCCGGTACCCGGCCGACCGGTCCCGCTCGGCGCTGCTGCCGCTGCTGCACCTGGTGCAGTCCGTGGAGGGGCACGTCTCCCCGGCCGGCATCGCGTTCTGCGCCGAGGTGCTGGGGCTGAACAAGGCCCAGGTCGGTGCGGTCGCGTCCTTCTACACCATGTACAAGCGCCGGCCGACCGGTGACTGGCTGGTGAGCGTCTGCACCAACACGATGTGCAACGTCCTCGGCGGCCAGGAGGTCTACGACACGCTCGTCGAGCACCTCGGGGTGGGGCACGAGGAGACCACCGCCGACGGGACGATCACCCTGGAGCACGCCGAGTGCCTGGCCGCGTGCGACTACGGCCCGGTGATGACGGTCAACTACGACTTCTTCGACAACGTGGATCCGCAGGCGGCCGTCGGCGTGGTCGACGAGCTGCGTGCCGGGGGCCGGCCCACGCCGACCCGCGGCGCCCGGCTCTGCACGCTCAAGGAGATGGCGGTGCAGCTCGCCGGTTTCGCCGACGAGCGCGAGGGCGCGGTCGCCGACGGCGTCCCGGGCGAGCCGACCCTGCGCGGGCTGCGCCTGGCGCAGGAGCACGGCATCTCGGTCCCCGGTTTCGACCCGAACACGCCGATCCGCAGCAAGGCCGAGGCCGACAAGGCCGCCGCCGAGGCGAAGGCGAAGGCGGAGGCCGCGAAGCCGGCGGGCAACGCCGGCGTCGGCGAGCCGGCACCACCGGCCGCGGCGGCCGGCAGCACCACCCGCGACGTGACGGCGCCGGACGCCAAGTCGCCCGAGGTGCGGGCGGCCGAGACCCGGCAGCCAGACGCGCGGACCGCGGTGCCCGACTCGCCCGGCACAAAGGTGCCGACGGACGCCTCGCCCCCGGCGCCCCGCGACGCCCAGGAGGCCCAGGTGTCCGGGGCGGCGGCGAACCCGCCGGCCGGTGACGGCAAGCCCGCCGGCGACGACGCCGGGGCGCAGGAGCGCTCGCTCGAGGATGCCGAGGCAGCCGCGGGCGCGCGGAGTGAGCTCGCGAGCCCCGCAGCCGGGAGCGAAAGGGGAAACCAGAAGTGACCACTCCTCGGCCGGAGACGCTGGCCAAGCTCACGCCGGTGCTCACCAAACGCTGGTTGTCGCCGGACGCCTGGCAGGTCGACACCTACGAGAAGCTCGACGGGTACGCGGCCCTGCGCAAGGCGCTCAAGGCACACCCGGACGACCTGATCCAGCTCGTCAAGGACTCCGGCCTGCGCGGCCGTGGCGGCGCGGGCTTCCCGACCGGACTCAAGTGGGGGTTCATCCCGCAAGAACCGAATGGAAAGCCGCCGGCAAGACCTCATTATCTCGTGGTGAACGCCGACGAGGGCGAGCCGGGCACCTGCAAGGACCTGCCGTTGATGACGCACGACCCGCACTCGCTGGTCGAGGGCGTGATCATCGCGTCGTACGCGATCCGGGCCAGCCGCGCCTACATCTACATCCGGGGCGAGGCGGTGCACGCCGCGCGCCGGCTGCGCAACGCGGTGCGGGAGGCGTACGCCAAGGGCTACCTCGGGAAGAACATCCTGCGCAGCGGGTTCGACCTGGACCTGGTGGTGCACTCGGGCGCCGGGGCGTACATCTGCGGTGAGGAGACCGCGCTGCTGGACTCGCTGGAGGGCTTCCGGGGTCAGCCCCGGCTCCGGCCGCCGTTCCCGGCGACCCACGGCCTGTACGCGAGCCCGACGGTGGTGAACAACGTCGGCACCATCGCCTCCGTCCCGTACATCGTGCTGGGCGGCGCCGACTGGTGGCGGTCCATGGGCACCGAGAAGTCGTCCGGCCCGATGATCTACTCGCTCTCCGGCCGAATCGCGAACCCCGGCCAGTACGAGTGCTCGATGGGCATCACGCTCCGCGAGCTGATCGAGCTGGCCGGCGGCATGCAGCCGGGCCACAACCTGCGGTTCTGGACGCCGGGTGGCTCGTCGACGCCGCTGCTCACCGCCGAGCACCTGGACGTGCCACTGGACTTCGAGGGGGTGGCGGCCGCCGGCTCGATCCTGGGCACCACGGCGACGCAGATCTTCTCCGACCAGGACTGCCCGGTGTACGCGACCTACCGGTGGCTGGAGTTCTACCACCACGAGTCGTGCGGCAAGTGCACTCCGTGCCGCGAGGGCAACTACTGGATGGTCCGCGTCTACCGCCGGATCCTCGCTGGTGCCGGCACCCACGAGGACCTGGACACCCTGCTGGACACCTGCGACAACATCCTCGGCCGCTCGTTCTGCGGCCTGGGTGACGGCGCGACCAGCCCGGTGACCTCCTCGCTGAAGTTCTTCAAGCAGGACTACCTCGACTACATCGAGGGACGTACCGCTCCGAAGCTGTCGGAGAAGACCCTCGTAGGGGCGCACTGATGAGCGCGAGGAATGAGCTTGCGAGTCCCGCAGTCGCGAGTGGAAGGCGGCTCTGATGAGCGACGTAGCCAAGCAGACCGAGACGGTCACGCTCACCATCGACGGCATCCAGGTCACCGCGCCGAAGGGCGCGCTGCTGATCCGGGTCGCCGAGCAGATGGGCATCGAGATCCCGCGGTTCTGCGACCACCCGCTGCTGGCCCCGGCCGGCGCCTGCCGCCAGTGCCTGGTCGAGGTGGAGGGGCAGCGCAAGCCGGTCGCCTCCTGCACCCAGACCGTGACCGACGGCATGGTCGTGAAGACCCAGCTCACCTCCCCGGTCGCGCAGAAGGCGCAGGAGGGGATCATGGAGCTGCTGCTGGTGAACCACCCCCTCGACTGCCCGATGTGCGACAAGGGCGGCGAGTGCCCGCTGCAGAACCAGGCGATGTCCACCGGCCGCACCGACTCCCGGTTCCACGAGCACAAGCGGGAGTACGAGAAGCCGCTGGAGATCAGCACCCAGGTGCTGCTGGACCGGGAGCGCTGCGTGCTCTGCCAGCGCTGCACGCGGTTCTCGGAGGAGATCGCCGGCGACAAGTTCATCGACCTGATGAACCGCTCGTCCGCCGAGGAGATCAACATCTACCGGGACGAGGCGTACGGCGGTGAGGAGGGCGATGAGGGCGACGTCCCGTTCAACTCCTACTTCTCCGGCAACACGATCCAGATCTGCCCGGTCGGCGCGCTGACCGGCGCGCAGTACCGCTTCCGGGCCCGCCCGTTCGACCTGGTCTCCAGCCCCAGCGTCTGCGAGCACTGCTCGGCCGGCTGCGCCCAGCGCACCGACTGGCGGCGCGGCAAGGTGCTGCGGCGGCTGGCCGGCGACGACCCGGCGGTCAACGAGGAGTGGAACTGCGACAAGGGGCGCTGGGGTTTCCAGTACGCCCGCGCGTTCGACCGGCTGACCACCCCGCTGGTGCGTGACGAGCGCACCGGTGAGCTGCGGGAGGCGTCGTGGAGCGAGGCCCTGACCGTGGCCGCCGAGGGGCTGCGCGCCGCTCGGGACGGCGGCCGGGGCGCGGCGGTGCTCACCGGCGGCCGGCTCACCGTCGAGGACGCCTACGCGTACGCGAAGTTCGCCCGCGTGGCACTGCGCACCAACGACATCGACTTCCGGGCCCGGCCGGTCTCCCGCGAGGAGGCCGACTTCCTGGCCAGCTCGGTCGCCGGGGCCACCGACGTCACCTACGCCGACGTCGAGAAGGCGCCGGCGGTGGTGCTGGTCGGCCTTGAGCCGGAGGAGGAGTGCCCGATCCTCTTCCTGCGGCTGCGCAAGGCGTACCTGAAGAAGACCCTGACGGTGTACGCGATCGCGCCGTTCGCGACGCGCGGCCTGGAGAAGCTCGGCGCCAAGCTGGCCCGGGTGGTGCCGGGCGAGGAGGCCAGCGTGCTCGCGGAGCACGCCACGGTCGCCGAGGCGCTCAGCCAGCCGGGGGCGATCCTCGTCGTCGGCGAGCGGCTGGGTGCCGTGCCGGGCGGCCTGTCCGCCGCGGCGGACGTGGCCCGGCGTACCGGGGCCAAGCTGGCCTGGGTGCCGCGGCGCGCGGGTGACCGGGGCGCCGTCGACGCGGGCTGCCTGCCGAACCTGCTCCCCGGCGGTCGCCTGGTCACCGAGCCGGCCGCCCGCGCGGAGCTGGGCGAGGCGTGGGACATCCCGGCCGGGGTCATCCCCAGCCAGGCCGGGCGGGACACCGACGGCATCCTCGCCGCCGCGACCGCCGGGCAACTCGGCGCGCTGGTCGTGGCCGGCGTCGACCCGGCGGACCTGGCCGACCCGCGACTGGCCGAGGAGGCGCTGGAGGCGGTGCCGTTCCTGGTCAGCCTCGAACTGCGCAGCAGCGCGGTGGCCCGCCGCGCGGACGTGGTCCTCCCGGTCGCGCCGGTGGTGGAGAAGGCCGGCAGCTTCCTCGACTGGGAGGGGCGGCTGCGTCCCTTCGAGGCGGTCCTGCAGACCGCCGCGATGACCGACGGCCGGGTGCTGGACGCGCTGGCCGCGCAGTTGGACGTTCGGCTCGGCACCGCGGACGTGCCGAGCGTCCGCCGCGAGCTGGGCGGGCTGCCCCGCACCCGCACCACCAAGCCGGCGCCGCCGTCGGTGGAGCCGGCGGCCGTGCCGCAGCCGGGCGCCGGTGAGGCCGTGCTGGCCACCTGGCACCAGCTGATCGACCTGGGCAGCCTCACCGACGGCGACGAGCATCTCGCCGGTACGGCCCGCCCGCCGGTCGTGCGGTTGGGCAAGGGCACCGCCGAGGCGGTCGGCGTCGCCGACGGCGACGCGGTGACGGTCGGCACCGACCGCGGCGCGATCACCCTGCCGGTGGCGGTGACCGAGATGCCGGACGGCGTCGTGTGGCTGCCGACCAACTCGCCCGGCTCGACGGTCCGCCGCAGCCTCGGCGCCACGGCCGGAGCGGTCGTGCGGGTCTCCGCCGCGACCGCCCCGGCGGTTCCCCAGCAGGCGGACGCGCCGGTCGCCGCCGACGCGGCCGGTCGCCCGGGCCCGCTCCTCAACTCCGGGGGTTCGCAGTGAGCGCGAGGAGTGAACGAGCGCATGCGAGTGAGGCCCGTCGCGAGCACGAGGAGCGAGCGAAGCGAGCCCCGCAGTCGCGAGTAAACGACGTGGCAGTCGCGAACGAAAGGTGGGCACCATGACCTTCCTCGCACAGGACCCGACGCTGGCCGACTTCGGCCGGGATCCGTGGTGGCTGATCCTGATCAAGATCGTCGCCGCGTTCGCGTTCTGCCTGCTCGCCACGCTGCTCGGTGTCTGGTTCGAGCGCCGGGTCGTCGCCCGGATGGCGGTCCGGCCCGGTCCCAACCAGGCCGGCCCGTTCGGTCTGCTCCAGACGCTCGCCGACGGCCTGAAGCTGGCCTTCAAGGAGGACATCCTCCCGAAGGCCGCCGACAAGGTGGTCTACTTCTTCGCGCCGGTCATCTCGGTGGTCTGCGCGGTCACCACGCTGTCGGTGATCCCGTTCGGCCCGATGGTCAGCATCTTCGGGGAGCGGACGCCGCTGCAGGTCACCGACGTGCCGGTGGCGGTGCTGCTGGTGCTGGCCTGCTCGTCGATGGCGGTGTACGGCATCGTGCTGGCCGGCTGGTCCTCCGGGTCGACCTACCCGCTGCTCGGTGGTCTGCGGTCCACCGCGCAGCTGATCTCGTACGAGGTCGCGCTGGGTCTCTCCGTCGTGACGGTGTTCATGCTCTCCGGCACGATGTCGACCAGCGGGATCGTCGCCGCGCAGGGTGAGCGGCCCCGGATGGAGCTGTTCGGCGCGGACATCGCGGCTCCCGGCTGGTACGCCGTCCTGCTCTTCCCGAGCTTCGTCATCTTCTTCATCGCGATCGTCGGTGAGACCAACCGGGCCCCGTTCGACCTGCCGGAGGCGGAGTCCGAGCTGGTCGCCGGCTTCCAGACGGAGTACAGCTCGCTGAAGTTCGCGCTCATCATGCTCTCCGAGTACGTCGCGATGGTGACCATGTCGGCGTTCACCGTGACGCTGTTCCTCGGCGGCTGGCGGGCACCCTGGCCGCTGACCCTCTGGGACGGGGCGAACTCCGGCTGGTGGCCGATGCTGTGGTTCTTCCTCAAGGTCGTCTCCCTGGTCTTCGTCTTCATCTGGCTGCGGGGCACGCTGCCCCGGCTGCGCTACGACCAGTTCATGCGCTTCGGCTGGAAGGTCCTGCTCCCGATCAACCTGGTCTGGATCCTGGTGCTGGCCGGCTGGCTGAAGACCCAGGGCTGGGAGCGCACCGACCGGCTGATCGTGTACGGCGCCGTCGCCGGTGTCGTGCTGCTCGCCACGCTGTTCTGGCCGAGCCGCAAGCCGGCGCCCAAGCCGACGCTGGCGGAGCAGGTCAACAACCGTCCACCGGGCAGCTTCCCGCTGCCCCCGATGGACCTTCAGGTACCACCGAGCCCGCGGACCCGACGCGTAGTCGCCGAGCGGGAGCCGGCCAACCTCGCCGCCGGCACGGACTCCAGGGAGGTGTGACGTGGGCGCGATCACCGGAACGTTCAAGGGCTTCGGGGTCACCTTCTCGCACATGTTCAGGAAGGTCGTCACCACCGACTACCCGTCCAAGCCGCCGGCTTCGGCGCCGCGCTACCACGGGCGGCACATCCTCAACCGGCACCCGGACGGCCTGGAGAAGTGCATCGGCTGCGAGCTGTGCGCCTGGGCCTGCCCGGCCGACGCGATCTACGTGGAGGGTGGCGACAACACCGACGAGCAGCGCTTCTCGCCCGGTGAGCGGTACGCCAGCGTCTACCAGATCAACTACGCCCGCTGCATCTTCTGCGGACTGTGCATCGAGGCCTGCCCGACCCGCTCGCTGACCATGAGCAACGAGTACGAGCTGGCCCGGGACAACCGGCAGGACCTGATCTTCACGAAGGAGCAGCTGCTGGCGCCGCTGCTGCCGGGCATGGAGCAGCCGCCGCACCCGATGCGGCTGGGCGAGAGCGAGAAGGACTACTACGTCGGCGCGCTGGAGAACCCCGGCACCTCGGCCGGTGCCGAGCGCTCGTCGATGGGCCCCGGCCGTTACCAGCTCGACGAGCATCCCGGGGTGACCTTCCCCGGTGCCGAGCAGGCCGCGCAGCGGGCCGGCAAGGGAGACGGAGCATGACCACGCAGACGGTGCTCGCCGCGGCGGGCTCGGTGTCCGGTGGCGAGGCGGTCACCTTCTGGATCCTCGCCCCGCTGGCGCTGCTCGGCGCGATCGGCATGGTCGCCGCCCGCAACGCCGTGCACTCGGCACTCTGGCTGGTGCTGACGATGCTCAGCCTGGGCGTGTTCTACGTTCTCCAGGCCGGGCCGTTCATCGGCATGGTGCAGATCATCGTCTACACCGGCGCGATCATGATGCTGTTCCTGTTCGTGCTGATGCTGGTCGGCCGGGACGCGTCCGACTCGCTGATCGAGACGCTGCGCGGCCAGCGGGTCGCGGCGATCGTCCTCGGCGTGGGCTTCGCGGGCCTGGTCGGCACCGGCGTCTACCGCGCGCTGGACGGGGGCACCGCCACCGGCCTGGCCGTGGCCAACGCCGAGGGCAACGTGCAGGGCATCGCTCGGCTGCTGTTCACCAAGTACGTCTTCGCGTTCGAGCTGACCTCGGCGCTGCTCATCACGGCGGCGGTCGGCGCGATGGTGCTGGCGCACGTCGAGCGGCGCAAGGAGGACCGGATGGACCAGATCGCCACCATGAAGGCCCGGTTCCGCCCCGGCAACTACCCCGGCCCGAAGCCCGGCCCGGGCGTGTTCGCCACGTCCTCCTCGGTCGCCACGCCGGCCCGCCTGCCCGACGGCCGGCTGACCGAGCGCAGCACCCCCGAGATCCTGCCGGTCCGGGAGCTGACCGCCGAGGAGACCACGTTGAAGGGGACCGACAAGTGAGAGAGTTCTTCTCGGTCGAGCCGAACTACTACCTGGTCCTCGCCGCGGTGCTGTTCACCATCGGCGCCGCCGGGGTGCTCATCCGGCGCAACGCGCTCGTGCTGTTCATGTGCGTCGAGCTGATGCTCAACGCGGCCAACCTGACCCTGGTCACCTTCAGCCGGATCAACGGTGACCTCAACGGACAGATCATGGCGTTCTTCGTGATGGTGGTGGCCGCGGCCGAGGTCGTGGTCGGGCTTGCGATCATCATGGCGATCTTCCGGACCCGGCGCGCGGCGAGCGTCGACGACGCCAACCTTCTGAAGTACTGAGGGGCCTGCGGTGATGGAGATTCTGGCGAACGCTCCGGTCGAACCGGTGGGCACCGTCACGTACGCGACGGCCGACGGGCTGCTCGGCAGCGTCTGGCTGCTGGTCGCGATCCCGCTGGTCAGCGCGGCGATCCTGCTGCTGCTCGGCCGTCGGGCCGACCGGTGGGGGCACTGGCTGGGCGTGGCGTCCATCGGTGTCGCGTTCGTGCTCGGCCTGACCTACTTCTTCCAGCTGCGCGGCCTGGAGAACCGGTCCGTCGAGCTCAGCCTGTGGGAGTTCATCGCGGTCGGTGACCTGCGCGTGGACTTCGGCCTGCTGTTCGACCCGCTGGCCGCGGTCTTCGTGCTGCTGATCACCGGGGTGGGTTTCCTGATCCACCTGTACGCCGTGGAGTACATGGCGCACGACCCGGGACGCCGGCGGTTCTTCGCGTACTTCAACCTGTTCGTCGCCGCCATGCTCCTGCTGGTGCTCGGCAACAACTACGTGATGCTCTACTTCGGCTGGGAGGGCGTCGGCCTGGCGTCGTACCTGCTGATCTCCTTCTGG
>JAEYGD010000396.1 GCA_023402505.1 Actinomycetes bacterium | reverse complement strand
GACCAGGATCGACACTCCGGTGGCGAGCACTCCGATGCTGAAGAGCATCTGCGCGCAGGCGGCGGCCCGGGCGACCTGCCCCTGCGCGTGGACGTCGCCGTAGCCGATGGTGGTGAGGGTGCTCAGGGCGAAGTAGAGGGCGTCGATCCGGGTTTCCAACTGCACGAACTGCCCGGGGCTGCGGGAGATCACGTAGTCGGCGAGCGCGAAGGCGAGCACGCCGGCGACCAGGCCGACGGCGAGCCGCAGCAGCGACGGCACCTGCGGCGCGGCCCCGGTGCTGTCCGCGACGAACTCCCGCCGGACCTGCCGGGTGACCAGCCAGCCGACCGCCGCCACCAGCAGCGCGGTGAAGGCGCTGCGCGCGACCAGGCGCACGGTGTCCGGATCGGATTTCACCGGGATGACGAAGTACGCCACCAGCAGGAACAGGCAGGCCAGCAGGGCGTGCCGGATCTCGCGTCGCCAGCGCCGGAGGGCCATGCCGAGATTGTTCACCGCGACGCCCGCTCCCACGGGCGGTTCGTAGAACCGGCTGCGGGGCGGGCGTGGGGGCGTTCGACGATGTCGGGAAGGGGCCCTCCGTCAGCGTCGGCGTCGGGAAGGGCCCCTTCCGGTCACGACTTGTCCTGCTTCCAGGACAGCGGACCGGGCAGGTCGACGCGGTGGGCCTTGGCCCGCGAGTTCCAGGACCAGCGGCCGATCTTGATGCTCCAGGAGGAGAAACCGTTCTCGGTGAAGTTCAGGATGATCGGGCCGTACTTCTTGCGCTTGCGGAACATGAGACCCATCGCCGGGCTCCCTTCGGTATCCCTTCCCTGCCGTGTCGAACCCGAACATGCCCGGAACGTCTTTTCACGAAACCCGGCCTCTGTCCAGCGTGGACGGGCCGCACCAGGTAGGTGGTGAACGCTTGTCAACCACGTCGGCGCGTATGTGACGCCGGTGGCGCGGGCCGCACCGCGAGGACCCGGGTCGTCGTGCCGTCGGCCTCGGCGATGTCCCGCTCGTGGGCGAAACCGAGCTTGGCCAGCAGCGCGAGGCTCGCCTGGTTGGCGTCGGCGACGGTCGCGTACACCACCGGCAGGGCGAGGACGTCGAAGCCGTACCGGACCAGGGCCCGGGCCAGTTCGGTGCCGAGGCCGCCGCCCCAGGCCGGCTTGGCCAGCGCGTACACCAGCTCGTGGCCGTCGACCTGGTCGGTGCGCTTGATCTCGGCGTGCCCGACGTAGCGGCCGTCGTGCCGCACCGCCCACACGGCGAACAGGTCCTCGGCGTAGACCTTCGTGAACACCCGGCCGAACAGGGCGCCCGCCTCGTCAGCGGACAGCGGGCCGTCGCCCATGAACCGGCCCACCTCCGGGTCGGTGAACAGGGCGACGAAGTCCTCGGCGTCGTCCGGCCGGTACGGCTCCAGCAGCAGCCGGTCGGTGCGCAGGACGGGGGTGGGCATCAGCGCGGCTCCCAGGCGTCGGGTAGGGCGGTCAGCCTGCGTACGTGCGCGGGCAGCCGGCCGTTGACGATCTCGGCCAGGCTGACCTCGTCGACCACCCGCCGCACGGCGGCCCGCACCGCCACCCAGAGCCCGGGCAGGTTCTCCGCCGCGCCGTCGTACCGTGTCTCCTCCGGCCGCATGCCGCGCACCCCGGCGAGCGGGCCCTCCACCGCCCGCAGCACCGCGCCGACGGTCACGTCGCGGGGCGGTCGCGCCAGCGTGTAGCCGCCCTCCGCGCCGCGCTGCGCCCGGACCACGCCGGCCCGGCGCAGGTCGGCGAGGACCGCTTCGAGGAACTTGCGGGGCATCTCCTGCTCCGCGGCGATGGCCTGGGTGGAGAGCAACCGGGGGTACGCCGCGGCCAGGCTCAACGCCGCCCGCACCGCGTAGTCACCGCGCGCCGAGATCTGCACGGGCCCATCATGCCCGTCTGCGGTCGCCGGCGGCGTCGGCAGGTGGGCGCGGCCGCACCACGCGAGGGATCACCCCGAGCGCCGGAGCAGCGGCGTTGTCCACCGACCCGCCGGGCTGGCCGGTCTCGGTGGGGCGGTCCCGGGCGGCGCGGAACGCTCCCGGGCTGACCCCGACCTCGCGGGCGAAGAACCGCCCGAAGTTGGTCGGTTCGGAGAAGCCCAACTGACGGCCGATCCGCGCGACCGGCTCGTCGGTCGCCGCCAGCAGGCGACGGGCCTGCAACGCGACCCGGTCGTCCACCACCTGCTTGGCGCTGCGCCCGGTGACCGCCAGGCAGGCCCGGGTCAGGGTACGCACCGAGCAGCCGAGCCGGGCGGCGTAGTCCTCCACCCGCCGGCTGTGCTGGTAGCCGCGCTCCACCTCGCGACAGAGCCGCTGGAAGGTGACGGCCTCGGCGCGTGGTGCCTGCGCTGCGTCCGGCAGCAGGGCCAGGCGCAGCAGCAGCACGGCCAGTTGGTGGCGGAGCAGGCCGGAAGCGGCGGGCACCCCGCGGTGCCGCTGGCAGTCGACCGCGAGCTGGCTCACCTCGGAGATGACGGCGTCCTCGTCCTCGCCGGCCAACTGGAGCCAGGGCGGTACGGCGTCCGGGTCGACGTCGAACCCGTGCAGCGCCTCCGGGGACCAGCGCACCACGGTCGCGTCCAGGTCGGGCAGCGCGCACCGCAGCACCTGGCCGGCGCGGACCCGCAACAGCGTGCCCGGCCGGCAGGGCAGGACCCGGAAATCCAGCTCGGCGCTGCCGTGACCGCTGGTGACCAGGACCAGCAGGTCGCGGTCCAGCAGGACCGGACGCCGCCACGCCGGATCGGGCACGAGGTCACCGAGGTCGAGGGTCTCGATCTCGGCGGGGGCGAGGAACGTGCCGGGGGAGGGCTGAGCAGGAGAAACCATTACCTGCGACGGTAGCCCGGGGCGACGATCAACGCATCCCACGGGCCCGCGTGTCCGTGCGCGACCCCCATCCCCGGGTCGCGCGCGCGGATCGCGCGCGTCCGGATCGCGCGCCCGGATCGCGCCGCGCCGGGGGATCGCGCACTTTCGGGGAAACAGTGCCCTCCGGCGCGGGCATGGGGACAGTTTCCCCGAAAGTGCGACCTCATCCCGAAGGGGCGACGGCCGGTGCGACGTCCGATCGGAGGGCGGGCGGGCGGGGCGGGCGGGGCGGGGGCCGGCGGTTCCGGTGGGGTTGTGGGGGTCGGTGGGGGGCGGTTAGGTTACCGGGCGGTAAGGGTGGACTCGCGAGGGGATGGGCGCATGACGGATCTGTTCTCGGTCGACGGCAAGACGGTCCTGGTCACCGGCGGTTCCCGAGGGATCGGTCTGATGATCGCCGAGGGCTTCGTCCGGGCCGGCGCACACGTGATCATCTCCTCGCGGAAGGCGGACGTCTGCGAGGCGGTCGCCAAGGAGCTGTCCGCCCACGGCCGGTGCGAGGCGATCCCCGCCGACCTGGGCAGCGACGCCGGGGCCGAGGGCCTCGCCGCCGCCGTGCGGGAGCGGTACGACCGGCTCGACGTGCTGGTCAACAACGCGGGCGCCACCTGGGGCGCGCCGCTCGAGGCGTACCCGGAGAACGCGTTCGACAAGCTCTGGGCGGTCAACGTGAAGGCCGTCTTCCGGCTGACCACCGCCCTGCTACCCACGCTGCGCGCGGGGGCCAGCGCCGACGACCCCGCCCGCGTGATCAACATCGGGTCGATCGACGGCATCCGCGTGCCGTGGATGGAGGTGTACGCGTACTCCGCCACGAAGGCGGCCGTGCACATGCTGACCCGCAGCCTCGCGCACCAGCTCGCCGGCGAGCACATCACCGTCAACGCGATCGCGCCGGGCCCGTTCGAGAGCAAGATGATGGCGTTCGCGCTCGACGACCCGTCGTCCCGGGCCGCCATCGAGAAGCAGGTGCCACTCGGGCGGATCGGCCGCCCGGAGGACATGGCGGGCACGGCGATCTACCTGTCCTCCCGCGCGGGCGCCTACCTGACCGGCGCCGTGATCCCGGTCGACGGCGGCATCACCACGCACGGCTGAGCGCCGCTGGAGGCGGGAGGCTGCCCGCGTACTCCCCGGGTAGCCGGAGCCGCGCGGACTCGGCAGATCCGCGCGGCCCCGTCCGGCCGGTTCTTCTGGTTTTTCAGCGACCGGCGAGCAGCCGGTTCACCGCGGTGTCGACGTCCAGGTGCTCGGCCTCGCGGCCGCGTGGAACGACGACGTAGGTCCGCCGCAGGAAGCGCACCAGAACGCTCCGCGGCACCTCGAACAGGGCGTTGCCGTCCGGGGACGACAGCGCCAGGGCGACGAAGTCCCCGCGCGGGGTGGCCCAGGGCCAGACCCGCACGTCGCCGATGCCGGCCGGCTCATCGAGGCCGGTCACCAGCAGTTCCCGCGCGAACGACCAGCTGACGGCTTCGCCGCCGGCCGATTCCGCGTGGAACAGGACATGGACCGCATACGGGTCAGCAGGGTCGTATCGCAGACTGGCACGCACCGGCAAGGCCGTGGCGTCAGGTGCGACGAGCCTTAGCGACGTCTCGACCTCTACGGTCGTCGGTCGGATGACACTCATGGACGTTCTCCCCCCGGCACCGCTGCGGAACGCGCGTGTCCCGCTTTTCCCATACTCAGGTGCTGCTCCTAGCTACGCTCCGCCATACGCTGACTTCACCCAGTGGTGGGAAGGCCTTCGGAACACCTTCGAGAATGTGAAGATTCCTGTAGGATTTCCGGTTCTACCCAGTCCGCGGTGCCGCCCGGCATCGGGTGGTTCAGTCGTCGACTTACTCCGGTAACGTCCAGTCGACGGTTGCAGTGACGGGCGCGCGCCACACTGGGGGTGGAAATGGTGACGAAGCGATCCTCAGTGGATGCGGTCACGCCGCCAGGCCCGCCGATCATCGCGGCCGGGGCAGCCGAAAAGCGGGGGTACGGGGTGCCGAACGAGCAGCGCGACAGGTCCGGAGGGCCGGCGCCGGAGAAGGGGTCGACGACCGGGAACACGGCCCTGGCCGTCCGGCGGGAGAGGCCGCGCTGGCGGCAACGGATCTCCACCACCCTCGAACTCATCCGGGCCAACCCCACCGGCCGCGTCGCCCTCAAGATCTTCATCGGGATCGCCGGTGCCCTCGTCGTCACCATCGGCGCCGCGCTGATCCCGCTGCCCGGACCCGGCTGGCTCCTGGTCATCGCCGGCCTGGGCATCTGGGCGGTCGAGTTCCACTGGGCGCGCCGACTGCTCACCTTCACCCGACGGCACGTCCACAGCTGGACCGCGTGGGTCAAACGACAGTCACTCGGAGTGCGGTTCGTACTCGGCTCGGTCGGCCTCGTCTTCGTGGGGACCGTGGTGTGGCTGTCGCTCAAGTACAGCCTCGGCATCGACGTGGTGGCCCGGGTGCTGCACTACCTGGCGACGCACTGAGGCCCGGTTTTTGGTCCCCGCCGGCGATCGGGTAGAGTCGTCGGCGCTGAGGGCGATTAGCTCAGCGGGAGAGCGCTTCGTTCACACCGAAGAGGTCACTGGTTCGATCCCAGTATCGCCCACGCAGGTAGAAGGCCACTTCCCATTGATGGGGGTGGCCTTTTTGCTGCCCCTACAGCAGCGAAGTACAGCAGTCCGATCATTGGGCGAGTGATTCGCCGAGGCGCTTGAGGGCGTCGCGGGTCGCCTTCGAAGAGACCTGGGTGTAGATCTCCATCGTTACGGAGAACCGGGCGTGCCGGAGGACCTGCATGGCGACTCTCGGGTGGACGTCGAGGTCGGCCAGGAGCGTGGCGCAGGTACGCCGGGCGTCGTGAACGGTGATCGGGCGGACCCCTGCTCTGTCACATCGCGTCTGCCAGGAGCGTTGGAAGTTGCGTGGCTCGATCGGTGTGCCATAGCGGGTGGTGAATACGAGGCCGTTCTCGTGCCATGCCTTGCCGGCGGCTGTTCGTGCCTCGTCGCGTTGATTGCTTCGCAGCTTGAGCGCCGTCAGGCAGATGTCGGGCAGGGGGAGGGTGGCGTCGGACGCCTGCGTCTTGGTGTCGCGGTGCAGGAGCTGCCCCCGCACGCGCTGCAGTTGGCGGCCGATGGTCAGCTCTCCCGCGTCGAGGTCGACGTCGTCCCAGGTGAGTCCCAACGCCTCGCCCTTGCGTAGACCGGTGACGAGGACCAGAGCGTAGGCGGCGTAGAGCGGCTCCTCGTCCCGGCGGGCGGACTCCAGGAACTTCCGCGCCTCGTCGCTCGACCATGACTTGCCCCGCCGCCGACGGACGGTGGCCAGGGTGACCGGCACGGCCGGGTTCTTGGTGATGAGGTCCTCGGCCTGGGCGTGGGTGAGGGCGGCCCGCAGCGCCGCCCGCATGTCGCTGACCGTCCGCGTCGACGGGACGGCCTGGCAGCAGCGACCGACGGCGCAGCAGCGCCGCTTGTGCTTTGGTCGGGCGGCGTCCTTGCCCTGGGCGCAGCACTGGCAGGTCCGGGCCACCTGGTTGATCCACGTCTGCACGTCCCGTGGCTGGAGCCGGTCGAGCCGCTTGGCTCCGAGGCCGGGGGCGATGTAGCGGCGGACGAACGTCTCGTAGGTCGCGAAGGTCAACGGTGCCCGGTTCGGCTGGATGATCTCGGTCAACCAGTAGTTCAGGAAGCTTCCGACCGTCGGGACGCTGGTCGCCACCGGCCCCTGCTTCGCCTGCTGGTGCAGCTTGATCCACTTGTCGTGGACGATTTCCCGCGTCTTGCCGTAGACGTACTTGCGGGTGCGTTTGCCGTCGGGCTTGGTGACCCAGACGTAGGCGGCGAAGCCGTTGCGGTAGGGGAAGATGGAGCCTTCGCCGTTGGCTCGTGCGCGTGAGGGCATCAGGCGGCCTCCTGGCGTTCGACCTGTTCGCGGATGTAGTCGTCGACCCATTCGGGGAGGATGCGGCGGTACTTGCCGTCCTTGATGGAGCGCAGCTCGCCAGTGGCGATCTTCATCTTGACCTTGGAGATGCCGAAGCCGAGCAGGATGGCGACCTCGGCGGGGGAGTACCAGCGGGGGCGGAGGTCGTGGTTCATGCGGCGGCTCCGGTGAGCCAGGCTTCGTGGCGAGTTCTTCTCGACCGATGCGTCTGCTCTCGCGTCGCTGTCGGGCGGCGGTGTTGGCCAGGAGTGCGTCACCTTCGTTGAGCCAACCGGCCCCGACGTAGCTGAGAACGCCGACCGTCACGGTGTCCGTGTCCTCGTTGTCCTCGGTTCGGCGATGGGTGGCGCGGGTGTCGCGGAGCTGGCCGAAGGTGACCGAGTAGCGGCGGGCTTTGGTGAGGAAGTGGCCGCCGAAGCCGAGCATGTGGGCCCACCGACGTAGGCCGGCGTAGGTGTCGGGTTTGGCGTCAAGCCTGCCTTGACGGGCGTCGGCCGTTGCGGCACCGCTGCTCGTAGCGTCGTGCGTGGGGCGGCCGAGGCGCCAGCAGGCGTCGATGAGGCGGGCGAGGTGGTCGCCTTCGGGGTCGGCGTAGTCATCGATGGTGGCGGGGGTGAGGCGGGTGGAGCAGTGGCCGGTGGCTTCGGTGGCCTTAGTGGCGTATTTGGCGAGGTAGGCGCTGACCTTGCCGTCGGTCAGCTCGTCGCCGGCGGTGTTGATGCGTCGGACGTCGATCTGCTCGCCCCAGGCGACCAGCCAGCCCTGCGGCTGGTCGGGGTGCGGGGGTGTAGTGACGGTGATCTGGCGAGCGGCAGCGTGGACGGCGGCCTCCAGGTCGTCAACGGTGATGCCGGACGGTGGCGGCACGAGGGCGTCCAGGTTGTCGGGGTCGATGCCGTCGAGGCGCAGCAGGACGTGGAAATGCACGGCTGCCCGCCGTTGCATCTCGGCGACCTTGCCGTGTGACACCCGAACCGGAGGCACCCAGCGGACCTTGCCGGAAGCGGTGACGACCCGGACGAAGGGAATCCCGCGTCGGCGGCAGAGAGCGGCGAAGTGGCGTTCAATGGCCTGCTTGGTACGCCGCCACAGCTCCCCGGAGAAATAGTTCCAGACCACCTGGTGGTCGTGGTCGTAGCAGTCCAGGCACAACGGCTGGCCGAGCCGCGGATCGTCCGCGTAGTGACGGGCAAAGCACACCGCAGGCTGCCCGTGTGGGCAGGTGCCGGCGGTGCTTCGGGCGCGGCAGGGGGCGGGACGGCAGTCGCAGCGCTGGCGAGTAGCGCAGGTGTGGCGGGGGATGTGCCGGTGGTGGACCGTGCCGAAGGACGGGGCGGTGAAGGTGGCGAAGACGACCGGGTGGCGGCCGACCGAGGCGGGGACGCCTTTGCCGCCGGTCAGGCCGCAGCGCACCACTTGGTAGGCGTCTCCGGCATAGACCCAGGCGCAGTCGGGGCATTGCGATTCGCGGCGGTTGCCGCAGGCCTTGTAGAGCGCCTGGTCGGGCAGCTCGTCCGTGTGCTGCTCGTCCAGGATCCTGCCGCTGTCGGGGTCGACAGCAGCGATGGTGCCAGCGAGACGGATCGGGCGGGAGCAGCCGCTGGCTGGGGCGGTGTGCTCCAGCCAGCCGGAGAACTCCGGCATGGCGGCGCGGTGCAGGGCTTGAGCGTCACGGCCGGCGGCGAGGCCGGGCCGGGACAGGTCGAGCGGGGTGAACACGACTTCCTCCTCAGGCGGGTAGCAGGGACGGGAGACGAAGCACCACCAGCCGTGGACGTCTGTCCGCTGGTGGTGTTCGTCGTGTCTCCTGGCACCGCCGGGAGGGCGGCTGACGCCGGAGGGCGGGATCGTGGTGGTTCCACGTTCCGCCGATGGGTCATGTCCTTTCGCGCTCGTGGACGTCATGTGGCCGGCACGGGTCGGGAGCCTGGGATGTCGGCATCCGGCGGGTTGCCGCAGGCTGCCCCCACCCGTGGAGATGAGCGAATCCGGACCATCGTGGACGGCAGAAGGGCCGTACTGGGCCGCTCAGCGGATTCCGGGAACCGGCATAGCGGCCGGTGTGATCGAGAGCCGGCGGGGCGTGGCCCGCATCAGCGGCAGGAAGGCCGCTCGGCATCTCTGACGTCGAGTCCAGCGATCCGTCAGGAAGGCCGCGCTGGCGTGCTCGACGAGCGCCACAGTAGCACCGGGTGCCGACACGTCAACCCGTCGTGCCCCGCAGCCCAGGGCGGAGCGGCCGGCTGCCGGCCGGTGTGGGAGGACTTTCTGTACATCTATCAAGGCGGCCCGAAACGGGCCGCACGCGCCGCCGCCTGGGCGCGCGCCGGCCGCTGCCGC
>JAEYGD010000379.1 GCA_023402505.1 Actinomycetes bacterium | reverse complement strand
AAGCGGGGCCCGGCGGAGCTGTTCGCTCCGTCGGGGCCCCGCTTGTCGCCGCCGTTTGGCGGCCCGGGTCAGGGCCTCGCGGGGGTCACGTACACCGTGGCGTACGAGTTGTCCTTCGCGGCCCGCTTGATGGTGATCGAGACGCCGTACGCGGCGTCCGAGTCACCGGGATTGCCCGTGCCCAGCACGGTGAACCCGAGGTCCGTGCCGTACAGGTCGGTGGCCGGGCTGCCGTCCGGGTTGGTGATCCGGGTGGTGTAGGGCACGTGGCCCTTGGACGGGATCACCACCGACGCGTCGGCGTCCCGGGCGTACAGCGACGACCCGCGCACCTCGATGCCCGGGTACCAGCCCTTGGCGTCGGTGAACGCCGGAACCGCCGGCAGGGCGCCGAAGCTGGTGCAGTACTCGCTGTACGGCTCGTCCGCCGCCTCCAGGCACTCCTTGAAGGGGTACGTGGGCTTGAGCGAGAAGGCCGCGTTCGAGGACTGCGGGCGGCTGGGCAGGTTGTCCAGCAGCGACGGGTCCTTGTCGGCCGCCGCGCCCTGGCGGCGGAGCGGGTCGAAGTGCGAGTCCACGATCAGCAGCCCGCCCTTGGCGCCGTAGCTCGGCAGGGCGGTCGCCTGCGCGGTGACGTGGTTGACGTCGCCGAGTGCCGTGTCCCGGTACCAGACCAGCATGCCGGGGGCGTTGTAGGCGGCCTTGTCGACCTTCCACGCGTCCCGCGAGTAGACCGTGTCGTACGCGTACTTCAGGCCCTCGTCGAAACCGTCGAAGTTGCGCCACTCGGCCAGGTAGTAGTGCGCCTGGACCGAGGTGCCGCCGTCGATGCGCCAGCCGGGACCGGTCGTGTCGACGAACGTGCCGCCGGTGGCGGTCCAGCCCGCCGTGCCGTTCTCGACGTCGTCGCTCCAGGTGGTGGCACCGCCGCCGGTGACCGAGAAGTCGTCGGCGAACCAGCCCCGCTCGACGAACGCCTCGTCGGTGGCGTAGCGGAGGCGGATCTGGATGGTCGTCCCGGCGTACGCCGACAGGTCGACGTAGTCGTGCCGCCAGCCGTGGGTGTCACCGCTGAGCCCGTACTTCTTGTTGCCGAAGTCGACCATGCGGCCGTTCGGGTCGGCGTAGCCGTCGTCGGTGGTGACCAGCTTGCCGGTCGAGTCGTAGACCTTCTGCTCGGCCCAGGTCGCGCCGCCGTCGGTGGAGACCTCGACGAAGCCGAAGTCCCAGTCCGCCTCGATGACGTAGTTGTTCCACATCCAGAACTTCGCGTCCGCCGCCGCCGGCACCGCCACCTCGCGGGCGATCTTGATGTCCGCCCAGTCCTGGTCGGCGCCGGAGTACCACATGTTCTCGCCGCTGTGCGGCTCGGCGAGCGTGATCACCTTGTCCGGCAGGTTGACCTTGATGCCGTCCTTGGTGCCCCGCGGCGTCCGCGAGGTCTGGCCGAGCTGCACGCTCCGCGGGTCGTCGCCCGGGTTGATCTCCAGCGGGTCGGCCCAGCCGAGCACCCACTTGTCCCAGAGGCCCATGTGGGTCGGCAGGGCCTGGAAGATCTCACCGGAGTGCGAACCCGAGGCCATCAGGTCCCAGAAGTCTACGTCCGAGTCGGCGTTGCCGGAGGTGTCGTACAGGTCCGGCAGGCCGAGGTCGTGACCGAACTCGTGGGCGAAGACGCCGACACCGGCGTCCTCCGGCTGCACGATGTAGTTCGACACCTTCAGCTGGGTGCCGGGGATCGTGTAGCCGCCGGCGATCGACGACGAGTGGGCCCAGACGGCGTACGTGCCCTGCGCGCCGCCGCCGCTGGACTTGCCCTTGCCGGCGTGCACCAGCACCAGGTGGTCGATGACCCCGTCCGGCTCGAAGAGGTTGCCGTCACCGTCACGGTCGGCCTGGTCCTCGATGTCGTAGTCGGCCCACGGGAAGTCCGGGTCCATCTGCGCGAGGGTGTCGATCGCGTCGACGGCGAGCCGTCCGGCGCCCTGCGGGTTGTCCGGGTGGCCGTTCATCGACTGCTGCCGCCCGGCGACCCAGTTGCCGTTCTCGTCCTGGAAGCAGCGGGAGGCCGCGTACCAGCCCTCCGAGTGCGGCACCTTGATCCACGGGCTGGCCTGCCCGTCGACCGTGTACGCGCCCTTGGACATCTCCAGGTACATGTTGCGCATGGTCCGGCCGGCCAGGTTGATGCCCGGCTTGCCGTCCGGGCCGGTCCGGTCGGTGCGGACCCGCTCGGTGATGCCCCGCTGGCTGTAGAGCATCTTGTCGTAGTGCCCCGGCGAGAAGTCCGGCACCCACATCGAGTTGTTGTCCAGCTTCGGCAGGCTCGCCGGGTTCGGGATGTTGTTGTGCAGCGGTCCGTTCTGGACGGTGCCGAGGACACAGCTCCGGTCCTCGAAGACCGTCTTGGGGACCATCACACCGGTGAAGTCGTCGTTGGCGTTCTCGTTGAACTCCACCAGCAGGGTCAGCAGCTTGGCCGTCTGCGTACCCTTGGCCTGCTTGATCTGCCGGGGGCTCTTCCCCGTCTTGATCGCCTTGGCCTCGTTCTTCGCCAGCTGACGGGCGGCCACCGGGTTGCCGCGGGCGAACTTGCGGTCGTACGCCCGCGCCTCGTCGACGGCCGGGGCGTGCACGCCGCCCTTGCCCTTGACCTCGCGACCGTCGCTGTCCGGCTGCACCGCCGGCTCGGCGTAGTTGATGTAGAACTCGTCCGCCCCGATCGTGGCCGGGGCCGGACCGGACTGTGCCGACGCCGCCCCGCCCGTCACGGTCAGTGACGTGGCGGCGAGGGCGAGGGCGGGCAGCGCGACGAGTAAGCGTCGACGCGACCCGGCTTGCGGTTTTCTGTTCATGCCGCTCCGTTTCTCGGGCATGGGGGAGAGGGAATCGGGCCGGGCGTCACCGTCGATGTGATATCCATCGAACCGGCCCGACCTGCGTGAACCTAAATCAGAAACAAGGCGAACGACAGGGGTCGGACGTCGCCTGTGTCCGTTCAGCTTCTTCCGGTTCCCCCAACCGACCGATGTGACGCTGCTCAGGCCGTCGCGCTCCGTGCCCGTCAGAAACGGCGACGGGGTGACGGCCGCGCGGGCCGTCACCC
>JAEYGD010000329.1 GCA_023402505.1 Actinomycetes bacterium | reverse complement strand
GACCAGGCCGGCGGCGCCCGCCGGCACGACCAGCGCGGTGTGCGCGGGCAGCCGGCGCAGCGACGCGAAGTCGAGGTGGTCGGCGTGCAGGTGCGACACGAGTACGGCGTCCGGGGCGGCCGGCAGCCGTGGGGTCGGGCCGCGACGGCGGCGCAGGTGGGCGAGCCGGTCGCGCAGCAGCGGGTCGGTCAGCAGCCGGGTGCCCGAATCCTCGATCCACGTGGTGCTGTGTCCCAACCAGGTCAGCTCGACCACGCCACCGTCTCCGTCACGACCCCACCGTAGCCGGGGGCGGACCCGCCGGCCGCGCGGCCGGTGCGGATCGCCGCGGTGGGCGGCCTCGACGGCGTTCTGCCGGTCAACTGCCGGTCAATCTCCTGGAAGCGCACCGGCCGGGAAAATACTGTTCCGGTAATCGACGCGGCTGACATAACGGGAC
Source organism: Actinomycetes bacterium (assembly GCA_023402505.1). Taxonomy (GTDB): domain Bacteria; phylum Actinomycetota; class Actinomycetes; order Mycobacteriales; family Micromonosporaceae; genus Micromonospora. The sequence goes on along the minus strand of JAEYGD010000329.1, from coordinate 33,763 downwards.
CCGGCCGCGCCGGCATCGAACGGCCCCCCTCGCCCCCCGCGACTGCTGGCGGCGGGGGGCGGCGCCGTGCGCCGAGAACGGTTGTGGGCAGGACAGAGATGGTCGTACGTCACGAAGACATCCACGACTTCGGGGAGTAGCTGCGGTGACCGCCGACGCGCTGCTGTGCTACGTCCACATCAACAAGAACGCCGGCAACAGCGTCGTCGAAGCCCTGCTCGCCAACTATCCCGACCGGTTCCGGCAGTACCTCGTCTCCGGCCGCCGCAGCGCCGTCGCCCCCCTCGCCAAGACGGTCGACGCGCCGGACGCTGACGTACGGCGGGTCGTCACCGAGATCAGCGAGAACCAGCACCGGTACGACGCCGTCGCGCTCAACCTGCCGGTCGGTATCGACCGGAAGATCACCCGCCCCACCCGCTACCTGACGCTGCTCCGTGAGCCCGTCGACCGCTGCGTCTCCTACTGGCACTGGGCGTACAAGAAGCGCGCGAGGGGTGGTCTCTGGGCCGCCCTCCAGGCGGGCCTGTCCGACGGAGTGGCGGGCCTGCCCCTGCAGTTCCGCAACGACCAGGTGCGCTTCCTGTCCGGCACGGCGAACGCCGACGTCACCGCGGAAGACCTGGCGGCGGCGGTCAGGACGATCGAGGAGCGGTTCGCCTTCGTGGGAACGGTGGAGCGGTTCGCCGAGTGCCGGGAGGTCATGGCCCGGCTCCTGTCCTGGCGGCAGCCCCCGACCTTCCACCTCGACCGGGGCGACCGCCGCGACCCCCGCCTGCTGCCACCGGGGCTCGTCGACAGGTTCCACATCGCCAACGTCTGGGACCGGGAACTGCACCAATGGGTGACGCGAAGCTACCTGCCGTCGATGCTCGCCCGGGCCGGCCGGCGCTGACCGGCAGACCCGTTGGTGCGACGGCGCGCCGACGATCGGTGACCGGACCGCGGGACCGGCTCGACAACCACCACCGCCGCGGAGTAGAAAGCATCAGCTGACATCCATGCCCGGGGCGGGCTGTGCGGGCTCGCGGGGCGCCCGGCAGGCGACGAGTGGGTGGGTATGGTCCGATTCGGCCAGATGGTAGCGGCCCACCGCCGGCGGATCGGCCTTACCCAGGATGACGTCGCGGCGGCCACCGGTCTCAGCGTACGCAGCATCAGGGACGTGGAGAGCGGACGCGTGGCCCGGCCCCGCCCGTCGACCGTACGTCTGCTCGCGGACGCCTTCGAGCTGTCCACCGCCGACCGGGCCCGGTTCATCCGGGCCGCCGACCCGGACGCGGTGGAGCCACCGGGCGAACGTCCGCAGCAACTTCCGCTCGCGGTGCCGGAGTTCGTCGGCCGCCACTGCGAGCTCGCGGTCCTCGACTCCGGCCTCCACGAGGGCAGCGGCGGCCGGTGCGCGGTGACCATCTTCGCGGTGTCCGGGATGGCCGGTGTCGGCAAGACCACGCTGGCCCTGCACTGGGCGCACCGGGTCAGCGGCAAGTTCCCCGACGGGCAGCTGCACGTCAACCTCCGCGGCTACGACGGAGCGGACGTCATGGACCCGGGCGAGGCCCTGCGCGGCTTCCTCGAGGCGCTCGGTGTGCCCGGGCCGGTGGTGCCGGCCAGCGTCGAGGCCCGGGCCGGCCTGTACCGCAGCCTGCTGGCCGACCGCCGGATGCTGGTCGTGCTCGACAACGCCCGGGACGCCGCCCAGGTGCGGCCCCTGCTGCCCGGTGCGGGCGACTGCGTGGTCGTGGTGACCAGCCGGGAGGAACTCTCCGGCCTGGTCGCCGCCGAGTGCGCCCAGCCGTTGCGGCTGGACGTGCTCACCGCCGAGGAGTCGATGAGCCTGCTGGCCAGCCGGCTCGGCACGCGCCGGCTGGCCGCCGAACCGGACGCCGCCGCCGCCATGATCGACGTCACCGGCCGGCTTCCTCTCGCGCTGTCGATCGTGGCGGCCCGCGTCGCGCTGCACCCGAGCTTCCCCCTCGACACGTTCGCCGCCGGCCTGCGCTCCGACGAGGCGGTGCCGGACGTCCTGACCGACGGTGACGTCCGCGCCGCCTTCTCCTGGTCGTACCTGGCGCTGAGCCAACCGGCCGCACGCCTGTTCCGGCTCCTCGGGCTGCACCCCGGGCCCGACCTGACGGCGGAGGCCGCGGCGGCGCTGGCCGGCGACCCGGTGGCGGACGTCGCGCCGCGGCTGCGGGAGCTCACCCGGCTGCACCTGCTCAGCGAACACGTGCCGGGTCGTTACGCCTTCCACGACCTGCTGCGGGCGTACGCGGCCGAACTGGCCCGCTCCGGCGGGGACGCCGACGAGTGGCGCGAGGCCCGCCGGCGGATGCTCGACTACTACCTGCACAGCGCCTACCCGGCGGCAGTGCTGTTGCAGCCGCAGTGGCCGGCGATCGATCCGGTCCCGCCGTTGCCGGCCAACATCCGGTCCGCGACCGGGGACCACGACGACGCCCTCGCCTGGTTCGCCGCGGAGCACCCGGTGCTGATCCGGGCGGTGCGGCAGGCCGCCGCCACCGGCTTCGAGACCTACGCCTGGCAGCTCGCCTGGACGCTGACCACGTTCGTCGCCCCGCGCGGTCTCTGGCAGGACCAGCTCGCCGTCCAGCGGATCGCGCTCGCCGCGGCCGAACGCAGCGGCGACGTCGCCGGGCAGGCGGTCGCCAACCGGTTGCTGGCCCGGGCCGAGACCCGTCTCGGTGACCTGGACACGGCCGACGAGCGGCTGCGGCGCGCGCTCGACCTGTACGGGCGCCTCGACGACCCCACCGGCCAGGCGCAGACCCTGCACAACTACGCCGAGCTCTGTTACCTGCGCGGCCGGCTGGACGAGGGCATCCGGCACGTCCTCGACGCGTTGCGGCTCTACCGGCAGGTCGGCAACCACGCCGGGGAGGCGCGGACCCTCAACGCCGTCGGCTGGCTCTACGCCGCGACCGGCGACTACCACCGGGCGATCGAGAGCTGCGCCGAGGCCCTCGCCCGGCAACGCGCCAGCGGTGACAGCAACGGCCAGGGGGCGACGCTGGACAGCCTGGGTTTCGCCTACCACCGGCTGGGCGAGCACCAGCGGGCGGCCGACTGTTACGAGCGGGCGGTCGGGCTCTTCCGGGACTCGGCCGACCGCTACCACGAGGCCGAGACACTGCAGCGGCTCGGCGAGGCCCGGTTGGCCACCGGTGACCGGGCCGGTGCCGCCGCGGCGTGGCGGCTGGCGGCCCGACTCCTCGACGACCTCGGCGACCCGGCGGCCGCCCACGCGTACGACCAGAGCGAACGGCTGTCGCGGCCGGACCGGACCGGGTAGGAGCCCCGGGCGGCGGTCGCCGGTCGTCACGCCTGCGTCCCGCGGGCGGTGAACCGGGTCCACAGGAGGAGTGCGGTGAACGCCAGCGCCGCCGTGACCGCGCCGCCGGCGAGGCGCACCCAGTGCCCGGCGACGAACTCCTCGGCGACCTGGCGCAGGTACGCGTCGGAGTGCGTGCCGACCGGGTCGACGAACATGATCTTGTTGCGCGGCCAGAAGAACACCACCGAGAACAGGAACTCGCAGGCGACGAACACCCCGGCCGCGCCGGTGATCCACCACCGCAGCCGGGGGTCGCGCCAGGTGAGCGCCGTCGCGGCGAGGCCGAGCAGGACCACCGAGGCGCCCAGCGGCGGGAAGTAGTCGCTGGGGCCGCCGGCCACCAGGAACTCCCGGGCCCGGTGCAGCGACGCCGGTGCGTCACCGAAGATGTTCGGGTAGAGCATCACGGTCTCGGCGGCGACGCCGCCGAACGACATCATCGCCGCCCACACCATGGCGACGAGCACGATCCACGTGATCCGGGAGCGGGACATCGGTCCTCCTGTCGGTCGGTCGGGCCACCGCACCCGGCGGCCCGATCGGGTCGACCTCGACGCTAGGTGCGCCGCCGGAGGGCGTCGTCCGCGCAGCGGAGCACATCGGGATCGCTTCTCGACGTACGACGGCGTGCCGGGTCACGCCTCCAGGCGACAGCGCCCGCACCACGCCGCCGGCCGTCGCCGGCTGCCGCTCACCCCGCCGCCGGCCGTCGCCCACGGGTCGACACGAACTGGTACGACATCACGGCGAACGCCGGGTCCCGCAGGAGCTGCCGGAACGCGTTCAGCTGGCCCGCCGACAACCCCGCGTCGACCAGCTCCGGCTCCAACTGGCGGGAGTTCGTCTCGTACAGCGACGCACCGATCGAGCCCCCGGGCCAGCTCTCGGACCGGGTGACGGTGTCGACCTCGACCAGCCCCGCCGCCACCAGCTCGGCGTGCACGTCCTGCGCCCACGACAGGTCCGCGCCGTGGCTCTGCAGGATGCCCAGCATCGCGTCGGTGACCTGCCCGAACAGTTTCGCCGCGTCGTCGCTCGGCGCGGTCAGCACCCGCAGCGGCGCGGTGCAGTCGAACTCCTCGACCACCAGCCACCCGCCCGGGGCCAGCGCGCCGGCCAGTGCGCCGAGCACGCGCCGCCGTTCCGGGAGGTGCAGCAGGACCAGCCGGGCGTGGATCAGGTCGAAGGCCTCCCCCGGCGGCGGTTCACTACGCACGTCGTGCCGGCGCACCTCGAGGTTGGCCGCCGGAGCGAGCCGCGCGGTGTCGATGTCGGTGGCCAGCACCCGGCCGGCCGGACCCACCGCCCGGGCCATGCCGCGGGCCACCGAGCCGCCGCCGGCACCCACCTCCCAGCACACCGCGCCGGGGGTGAGCACCGGCGGACCGAGCCGGCCGGCCGTGATCGGGTCCAGAAAGGACTCCAGCGCACGCAGCTGCGGCACCGCCTCCGGAGCACCGTTGTCGAAGGTGTACTCGCTGTCACTGATATCGGTCGGCATCCCTGCTCACCTCTGTCCATATCGGTCGGTTGAGGCGCCCGGTCCGGAACCCCGGCACCGGTCGGGCAGCCGTCGGCTCCCCGACCCCGGCGACGCTCAGCATCGCCGCCAGCGCACCCGGATCGCTCCGGGCCTCGTTCGTCGGGCGGTCGTAGACCACCCGGCCGTACTCGAGCACCGCGATCCGGTCCGCGACCTCGATGGCGTGCCGGAGTTGCTGCTCGACCAGCAGCACGGTCAGCCCGGTGCCGGCCAGGGCACGCACCAGGTCCCGCACCCGGGCGGCGAGATCGGGGGCGAGCCCCTCGCACGGCTCGTCGAGCAGCAGCACCCGGGGCTGCCCGAGCAGCGCCCGGGCGATAGCCAGCATCTGCTGCTCGCCCCCGGACAGCTGGTCGCCGCGGTGGCGCAGCCGGGCGGCCAGCCGGGGCAGCAGCTCCAGGATCCGCGCGACCGTCCACCCCTCACCGCCGGGCGTCGCCGCCCGCCACGGCGCCGCCGCCAGCACGAGGTGCTCGGCCACGGTCAGCCGGGAGAACACCCGCCGGCCCTGCGGCACCAGGCCGACCCCGGAGCGGGCCACGCGGTGCGGCTGCCGGCCGGCGACCTGCGTCCCGCACACCTCGACCCGCCCGGAGTACGGCCGCACCAGCCCGGCGACGGTGTGCACGAGGGTGCTCTTCCCGGCGCCGTTGCGCCCCACCACCGCCTGGACCGCCCCGGGCGCCACCTCGAAGCTCACCTCGTGCAGCACCGTCCCGCCGGCGTAACCGGCGCAGAGCCCATCCACCCGCAGCATCACGTCACCCCCTCGGCGTAGGCCTGCCGCACCTCGCGGGAGGCACGGATCTCGGCCGGGGTCCCGGTGGCCAGCGTCCGGCCGTCCCGCAGCACCGTCACCGTGTCGCTGAGCGCGTACACCAGGTCCAGCCGGTGCTCGACGAGCAGCACGGCGACCGCGCGGGGCAGCTCGGCCAGGAACTCCACCAGCCGCTCGACCTCCACGGCGGACAGCCCGGCGGCCGGTTCGTCGAGCAGCAGCAGCCGTGGCCGGCCGGCCAGCGCCATGGCGATCTCCACCTGGCGGCGTTGCCCGTGGGCGAGCTGGCCGGCGGGCACTTCACCCAACCCCGACAGGCCCACCCGCTCCAGCAGCGTCGTCGCGGTGCGCTCGGCGGCCCGGCGCCGCCCGCCCGGTCGCCACCGGGCGGCGCGCACCGCGTGGGGCAGGGCGGCGACCACCACGTTCTCGGTCACCGTCAGCGTCGACCAGACCGCGGGGCGCTGGTGGATCCGCCCGATGCCCCGCCGGGACCGGGCCGCCGGTCCGAGCCGGGTGACGTCCCGGCCGGCGAGGAACACCCGCCCACCACCGGCCGGGGTCGCACCGCCGAGCACGTCGAGCAGTGTGGTCTTGCCGGCACCGTTGGGCCCGATCAGGGCGTGCCGCTGACCGTGGTCGATGCGCAGGTCGACCCCGTCGAGGGCGGCCAGCGACCCGTAGCGCACGGTGATGTCGCGGGCGGACAGCAGCGGCGTCATGCCCCGACCCCCGTCGGCGCGGGCCGGTCCCGGCGCAGCGGGCGCGCCACCAGGCCCGGTAGAAGCCGGCCCCGCACGGCGGGTCGCCGGTGCGTGCCGTCGGGCAGCAGGTAGACGGTGACCACGAACGCCAGCCCCAGCACCAGGGGCGCCTGTCCGGGCAGGACGCCGAACAGCCAGTCCCGGGCGGCGATGACGATCACCGCGCCGACCAGCGCGCCGCCGACCGACACGGTGCCCCCGATCACCACGCCGAGCAGCAGCAGGGCCGAGGTGTCGAAGCCGAAGTCGGCCGGTGAGATGAACTGCTGGGCCACCACGAGCAGGGAACCGGCGCCGCCCGCGACCGCGCCCGCGCCGACGTGGGCGGCGGCGACGTGCACCGACACCCGGTGACCGCTGGCGCGCAGCCGCGCCTCGTCGTCGCGGCCGGCCCGCAGCAGCAGCCCGACCCGGGTACGCAGCACCAGCAGCAGCACACCGACCAGCACCGCGACGACCACCAGGGTGTAGAGGTAGCGGTCCCGGTCCGTCGCCAGCACCGGCAGCCCCCACAACGGGCGCACCGCCGGGATGCCGGCGAGGCCGTCCGTGCCGCCGGTCACCGACCGCCACCGGCCGACGACCGTCACCGCGAGCTCGCCGACCGCCAGAGTGATCATCAGGACGACCACACCCCGCGCGTACACCACCAACGGGACGGTCACCGCGGCCAGCGCCGCGCCCGCCGCCGCCGCCACGGCCAGGTGCACGACGCCGACGTCGGAGACGTGGCTGCCGACCACCGCGCTGGCGTACGCGCCGGCCGCGTAGGGCGCGGTCTGACCGAGGGTGGGCAGCCCGGCCACCCCGGTTAGCAGGGCGACGCTCACCCCGACCAGGCCCAGCGCGAGAGTGCGGGCGAGCAGCGCCGTGGTGTAGTCGTCGACGGTCCACGGCGCGAGCAGCAGCCCGGCCAGGACGACCGCGGCCACGCCGCGCCGCAGCGCGCGGAGGGCCTCCTCCCTCACGTCGCCCTCCGGGCCGTGGCCAGGCTCCGGGCCCGCACCGCGAGCACCGCCGCCATGGCGGCGAACAGCAGGAACGGGGCGGCGGACGGGGCGAGCGCGACACCGAGGGTCTGGATCTGCCCGACGGCCAGCGCGGCGACCAGGGTGCCGGTCATCGAGCCCAGGCCCCCGAGGACGACCACGACCAGGGACAGCAGCAGCACCGCGTCGGCGGTGTCCGGCCCGGGACCGATGATCGGCGCGCCGAGCACGCCCGCCGCGCCGGCGAGCGCGCCGGCCGCGGCGAGCACTCCCACCCGGATCCAGACCGGGCTCACCCCCAGGACCGCCACCATCTCCGCGTCGTCGACGGCGGCCCGCACCAGCATCCCGGCCCGCGTCCGCCGGACCGCGACGTGGAGCAGGCCGGCGAGCAGCGCGGCCACCACGATGAAGACCAGCCGGTACGCGGCGTAACGGTGACCGGCGACCACCACCGACCCGTCCAGCGCGGCGGGGACGCGCACCGGCGGGTCGTCCGGCCCGAACGCCCCGACGAGCAGGCTCCCACCGGCCAACGCCACCCCGAAGGTCAACAACGCCTGGCTGAGGTGACTGCGCGCGGCGACCCGGGTCAGCATTACGGCCACCAACGCACCGGCCGCGGTGGCGGCGACGACTCCGACCACCAGCGCCAGCACCAGGCTCGCCCAGCCGCCGTCCAGCAGCGTGGCGGCGGTGTAACCGCCGATCGCGTACAGCGTGCCGTGCGCCAGGTTCAGGATGCCGGCGACGCCGAAGCAGAGCACCAGCCCGGCCGCGGCGACGAACACCAGCAGGCCGTAGGCCACCCCGTCCAGGGCCGGTACGACGTACGGGTCGAACCGGAAGTCGGCCGCCACCCGGCTCACCCGCCGATGGTGGCGAGGTCACTCACGACGGTGTTGGACAGCGCCCGCCCGTCCTGGCGCACCTGGCGCAGGTACCACTTCTGCACCGGGGCGTGGCTGTCCGGCGAGAACTGCCAACTGCCGCGCGGGCTGGCGATCTGGCCGAGCTGGCCGATCGCCTCGTTGATGCGCTCCGGGGTGGGGTCGTCCCCGGCCGCCGCGATCGCCCGGTCGAGCACCGCCGCCGCGTCGTACGAGGCCATCGCGTACGTCGTCGGGGAGTTGTCGTTCTTGGCCTTCCAGGCGGCCACGAAGTCCCGGTTCTCGGCGTTGTCGAGGTCGGGCGAGTAGTTGAGCACCGAGTAGATGTCCCGGGCGGCGTCGCCCTGCGCGTCGAGCACGCCGCCCTCGGTCAGGAAGCCGGCGGCGTAGAGCGGCAGGTCCTTGATCTCCGACTGGGCGTACTGCTTGACGAAGTCGACGGCGGCGCTGCCGGCGTAGAAGGTGTAGACGGCGGCGGCGCCGGATGCCTTGATCCGGGCGAAGTACGGGGTGAAGTTGGTGGTCGCCGGGAACGGGGTGAAGGTCGTCTTGCCGTCCGGGTTGGCCAGCTCGCCGCCGACCTTGACGAACGTGTCGGTGAAGCCGCGCAGCTCGTCCCAGCCGCCCTGGTAGTCGGGGCCGATGGCGTAGACGCTGCCCTTGACGTTGTCGCGCACGTGCTGCGCGATCGCCTCCCCCGGCTCGTCGGAGAGGTAGGAGGTGTGCCAGATCCGCGACACGTCCTTCAGCTCCGGCCGCCCGTTGGAGCCGACGAGCGGCACCTTGGTCTCGTTGAGCAGCGGGTAGACGGCGGCCACCGAGCCGCCGCCGACGATGCCGGTGAGCGCGACCACCCGGTCCTGCTTGAGCAGTTTGGTCGCGGCGGGCACCGCCGTGGCCGCACCGTTGCCCTCGTCGGCGACGACCAGCTCCACCTGGCGACCGCCCAGCTTGCCGTCGTGGGTGGACAGGTAGAGCTCGAAGCCGTCGCGGATGTCCTTGCCGACCGCCTGGTAGGTGCCGGACAGCGAGGCCAGCAGGCCGATCTTGATCGATCCGCCGGACGAGCCGCCGCTCTCGTCGTCGGCGCACGCGGAGGCGCCGAGCAGCACGAGGGCGAGCAGCGCCGCGGTGCGGGCACGGCGGCGCCGGGGGGTGGTGAGTGACATCTTCTCTCCTACGGAAGGGATGGAGCCCGGCGTGGGGGCGCCGGGGTGTCAGCGGCTGCGACTGAGTGCCGCCCGCGCCGCGGGGGTCAGCGCGTCGCCGATCCGGTTCGCCAGCTCGGTCATCTCGTAGGAGACCTTGCCGACGTCGCACTGTGGGTCGGCGAGCACGAGCAGGGACGCGCCGTCGTTGAAGGCCATGGAGAACATGAAGCCGCCCTCCAGCTGGGTGACGTTGGAGATCACCGCGCCGGCCTCGAAGAAGGCCGCCGCGCCACGGAGCAGGCTCACCAGCCCGCTGCCGGTCGCCGCCAGCTGGTCCGCCCGGTCCGGCGGGAGGCCCCGGGTGGCGGCCACCATCAGGCCGTCGCTGGAGATGGCGATCGCGTGGCTGACTTCGGTGGCCCGCTCGGCGAAGGCGTCCAGCAGCCAGCCGAGGTCGTGTTGGTCGGTCACGTGCACTCCTGTCGGTTCAGTTCTTGACCAGGTTCGGCCGGCGGCCGGCGACACCCCGCGCGTACGCCGCCATCGCGGTGGCCACCTGGGCCGGGTCGCGGTACTCGGCGCGCTGCTGCGGCACCGTGACGCCGCCGGGCACCAGGTGTCGCTGCGGCTGCCGCCGGGGCAGACCGGAGGACGTGGTGTCGGCGACCTCCGGCGCGTGGGCCCGGGCGGCCGTACGCCACGCGTCGTCGGCGGGGCTCGCCCAGGGCGTCCCGTTGCGGTGCTCCGGGTGGTCGGCCTGGAACCAGTGGTTCACCTCGTGGAAGATGACGAGTTCCTCGGTGGGGGTGTCGCCCCGCCGGTCCGGGGCGGGCGCGGGCCGGAAGACGGGCGCGGCCGGCAGCACCCGCTCCCCCGCCGGCCGCCCGGCCTGCGGGGTCGTCCGGTGGACCGGGGGCGTGAAGGTGGTGCGCGCCGAGCGCCGGGACGGCCTGGCGGACGTGAGCAGGAACTCCTCGGGGGGCAGCGGCCGGATCAACGCCGCCGGCAGGGCCGCCTCGGCGATGGTGCCGCGGCGTGGGCCGGGACGCAGGTGGACGGCCACCCCGAGGCGTACGGCGAGGTGCCCCACCACGACCAGTCCCATCGCCCGTACGGCGGCCACGTCGATGGCGGGCGGGCGGGCGAGCAGGTCGTTGAGCTGCTGCCGCCGTTGCGGGGTGAGCCCCACGCCCTCGTCGCTGATCTGGACGATCACCCGGTCGCCCAGGCTGCGGCCCGTCACCCACGCCTCGGTGTCCGGTGCCGAGTAGCCGGTGGCGTTGTCCATCAGCTCGGCGAGCAGGTGCACGACCTCGTCGACGGCCTCGGCGGTGACGGCCAGGTCGCCGTCGATCGTGCCGAGGCGGATGCGGGCGTAGTGCTCGATCTGGCTCTGCGCGGCCTGGAGCACCTGTTGCAGCGACACGTTCTGCTGGCGCACGCGCCCGACGCCGACCCCGCCGAGCACCAGCAGGCTGGCGTTGATCCGCCCCATCCGGGTGGCGAGGTTGTCCAGCGTGTACAGCTGGTGCAGCCGTTCGGGGTCGGTCTCGTCCTGCTCGACCTTGTCCACCTGGGCGAGCACCGCGTCGACGAGCCGCTGTTCGCGGCGGCTCAGGTGGATGAAGATGTCCGCGGTGTTGGCCCGCATGACCGCCTGCTCGGCGGCGGTACGCACGGCCGCCCGGTGCACCGCGCTGAACGCCTGCCCCAACTCGCCGATCTCGTCGTCGCTGGACGGTTCCAGGGCGTCGCCGGCCTGCCGGCGGGCCAGTTCGTCCGGGTCCACCGAGGCGCTGTCCGGTTGCTGGAGCCGGGCCACCACCTGGGGCAGCCGTTCGAACGCGACCCGGTTCGCCGCGTCCCGCAGCCGGCGCAGCCGCCGGGTGATCTGCCGGGCCACCGCCCAGGTGACCAGCGCGGTGAGCAGCAGGGCGACCAGCGCGGCGGCCGCCTCCGCGACCGTACGCCGCCGCTGCTCCGCGTGCGCGGCCCGGATGTCGGCGAGGACCGCCGCGTCGACCCGTTGACGCAGCTCGGCCAGGCGGACGGACCACTGCTGGGTCGCCGTGATCCAGGCGCCGAGGTCCAGCCGGAGCCGGTCACCCGATCCGGTCCTGGACACCTCGTCCTGCAACCGTTGCAGCAGCAGTGCGTCCGGACCGCTGCCGGCCTGCGCCCACCAGCCCTGCCAGGCGGGCCGGGCGAGCGCGAGGAAGGACAGGCTGGCCTCGGTGAAGCTGGTGCGGGCCGCGGTGATGTCCTGCTGGGTCGCCGGGGCCAGTTGGTTGGCGGCGACCGCCCGCAGGACGGCGACCTGCTGCTGGCCGACCGCCTCGGCGGCCTTGGACAGCGCGGTGGAGGCCCGGATGCCGTCCGCGATCCGGGCGTTGACCACGCCGAACGTGACGCTTTCGCGCAGCGTGAACAGGTCGGCGATGGCGATCCGGTAGCTGAAGGTCATCGCCGAGACCGAGGCGTGTTCGGCCGTGCGGACCTGCGCGCGCAGCGGTGCGAGGCCGTCGAGGACCGCGTCGACCCGCGGCAGGACGTCGCGGCTGGCCGCGGGGCCGGCGGGCACGTCGGCGCGTTGCCGCCGGTAGCGGACGACGGCGTCGTCGGTGGCGGCGGCAGCGGCGACGAAGGCGTCCTGCTGCGTCGGCGTGCCCCGGGTCAGCAGGTCGGCCGCGACGATCCGCTCGTGCTGGAGCCGGTGGGCGAGGTCGCCAGCCGCGGCCCCGAGTTGCGCCAGGTGACCGAGGTCGCTGGCGCGGGTGGTCTGGCGGGCGCTCTCGGTCAGGGCCAGCCCGGCGAAGCCCATCACGGCGACCAGGGGCGCCGCGACGATGAGACGCATCCGGGTGGCAATCTTCCAGCCTCGGCGGCGGGTCGGATAGGGTCGGGCCGCGTGGGACCTCGTGCTCGACGCCAAGACGACTCCCGCATTTCATCAACGAAGATCTATGCGCAATTGCGGATTGCAGGTTTCATTGCGCCGGAACCCGCGCCCGCAGACCAGACCTGACGGTGGTACAAACAGCCCGTACCAGCATCTGTACCCAGAGTCAGCAGCGCCGGACGGCGCGTTCGCCCAGCCCGATCGCCGGACCCGCCGGTTTCAGCGCAGCGGGGCCGAGCCGCCCGTCGCGCCGTCGGCACCCGGCTGGCCGAGCACCTGACCGATCAGCTCCCGCAGCTCGTCGATCGCCGCCACGACCGCCTCCGGGTCACGGGCGTCCCGCCGGCGCGGCTCCTCGGCCGGATCGAGGCGCGCCACCTCCCCGGCCCGGGGTCCGCGCCGGCCGTCCGCGGCCAGTTGTTCGGCCGCGACCTGCGGCCACAGCGCCACCAGCCGGCCGCCCGTGCCGAGCACCTCGTCACAGCGGACGGCGAACTCGTGACTGCCGTACCGGCGGCCGGCCTCGACCGCGGCGACCGTCTCCCGACTGAACCGCACCCGCTCCGCCAGCGCCCGCTGGGTCAGCCCCTGCCGGGTCCGCCAGTCGCGCAGCTCGGAGCGGAACCGATGACTGGCATCGGTACCAGCGGCGCTCGACGGTGGCGTGCGATCCATGTGCTCACCTTCAGACGCCGGGTCGGCAGCGGCGTCAGACCGAGGTTGGGCGATGACTGGGCATTCGCAGGGGACAATTCTTAACCCACCGGGCGACGGGTGTGAAGACGTGACTGCGCTGAGTATTCATTGAATGATTCCAGTCGATGCTCACGGACGCTCGCCCGGACCGCCTCCCGACGGTCGCCCGCCACGTGCGAGGACGGACGCCTGCCGCAGGTCAGCGCGCCGGCACCCGTCACGCCGCGGGCCGCTCGACGACCGGCTGCCCGGTACCGTCCGCTGGCGCCGCCGTGCCGACGACCACCGGGAGACCGCGGTGCGCGCGGAACGCGACGTTGGGTCGGTACGCCCGGCGGTGGCCGGGTGCCAGCCGCAGGCCGGGCACGGCGGCGACCAGCCGGGTGAGCGCGGTCTCGGTCTCCAGCCGGGCCAGCGCGGCCCCGATGCAGAAGTGCGGCCCGTGCCCGAAGGAGAGATGTTCGGTCACGTCCGGCCGGTGCGGGTCGAACCGGTCGGCGTCGGTGAACACGGCCCGGTCGCGGTTCGCCGCACCGATCAGCAGCAGGCAACGCGCCCCGGCCGGGATGGTCACGCCGCCCAGGGAGACCGCCCGGTTCGTCACCCGCAGCCACCCGTCGATGGCCGGCGCGAAGCGCAGTGTCTCGGCCACGAAGCCGGGCACCCGCCGGGGGTCCTCGACCAGTTCCCGCCACCGGTCCGGCGTGGACAGCGCCTGGTCGAGCACGTGGGCGAGCAGTCCGGCCGTGGTCTCGTGGCCGGCCACCAGGAGGTTGAACACGATGCTCGACACCTCGGCGACCGTGAGCACCTCGTCGTCACCGCCGCGGTACGCCAGCAGCCGGCCGACGTAGTCGTCACCGTGGCCGCCGGCGTCGAGCCGGTCCCCGACGAGGTGCTGGCAGTAGCGCCAGAACTCCAGCAGCCCGCGCGCGAGCCGGACCTGCTCGGACGGGTCGGGCTCGCCCCAGATCAGCGCGATCTGGCCGTCCGCCCAGGCCCGCACCCGACCGATGTCCGCCTCCGGCACCCCGAGGATGTCCAGCAGGACGAGCAGGGGCAGCTCGGTGGTGAACTCCGGCACGAGGTCGGCCCGCCCGCCGTCGCGGGCGGCGAGCCGGGAGACCAGTTCGTCGACCCGGCGCCGGACGATCGGGCCGTACCGCTGCTGCACCCGGTCCGGGGTGTTGGCGAAGGTCGCCCGCAACGCCCGCCTGGTCCGCGGGTGCACCGGCGGGTCGGCCGCCGCGGTGGTGGGCGGCGCGTCGATCTGGACGATGACGTCCATCGCCTCGGGACAGACCTGGTAGACCGGCGCGAGCGTGAGGGCGTTGCCGAAGGCCTCGGTGTCGCCCAGGGCCCGGCGCACGTCGGCGTGCCGGGTGATCAGCCACAGCCCCAGGTCCTCGTCGTGGTGCACCCCGCCGGGAGCGTCGAGGAGCCAGCGCCAGACGAGGGCCGGGTCGGTGAGATATGCGCCGGCGAACGGATTCAGCCGCATGACCGCCTCCTGGAGTGCCGGGTCCGGACGACCGGATCCGACGCCTTTCCGAACGGGCCGATCGCCGCCGGACACCCTTCACGGTGAGCCATCGAAGGAATCAAGTCAAGATTTATGAGAATCAATGCAACGCCTTGGGAATTGCGTGTTCGCCATCTTGCGGACTCCTTGCCCGTCTGCAACTTGCGGCGTGCCGATTGCGCGTCGAGCACCGTCACCAGCAGCGCAGACAGCCTCGGCAACGGTAGCGGATCGGTGCCCGTACGCCGAGTCGCGACCCACCGAATAAAGACGGACCGACGAAGGCCGACCCACTCGAAGAACAGAAATGTCCTCCTATTCCCCAGGCCGGTCGGAGCGGCCGCACCACGGCTTCCGGAGCGGATTCCGAGAAAGCGTCCGGCCCACCGGCTTTCCGGTCCGGGCCGGCCGGTCCGAAAACCCCGCCACCACCACGGACGGTGCGGTACGCCTAGGGTGGGCGGCATGGCAGGTCCGGTCTCCTCCGTCGACAGCTCCACCACGTGGAACCCGCTCACCCGGCTGACGCTGCCCGAGCTGCGGCAACGCACCAGCGTCAAGTGGCGGCTGCACCCGCCGGACGTGCTTCCCCTCTGGGTGGCGGAGATGGACGTGCCGCTGGCTCCCGCCGTGGCCGACGCGCTGCGCCACGCGGTCGACCTCGGCGACACCGGGTACGCGCACGGCACGGCGTACGCGGAGGCGCTCGGCGACTTCGCCGCCCGGCGGTGGGGCTGGGACGACTTCCGCGTGGACCGCACCACCCTCGTGCCCGACGTCATGACGGGCGTCGTCGAGGTGCTCCGGCTGGTGACCGGTCCGGGCGACGCGGTCGTGGTGTGCCCCCCGGTCTACCCGCCCTTCTACGCCTTCGTCGGCCACGCCGACCGGCGCGTGGTCGAGGCCCCGCTCGGGGCCGACCTGCGCATGGATCCGGCCGCCCTCGACGACGCCTTCCGCCGGGCCCGGGAGTACGGCCGGCGGCCGGCGTTCCTGTTGTGCAACCCGCACAACCCGACCGGCGTCGTGCACCGCCGCGACGAGCTGGAGACGGTCGCCGAGCTGGCGCGGCGGCACGGGGTGCGGGTGATCTCCGACGAGATCCACGCGCCGCTCGCGCTGCCGGGCGCGCGCTTCACCCCGTACCTCACGGTGTCCGGCGCGGAGGACGCCTTCGCCCTGGTCTCCGCCTCGAAGGCATGGAATCTCGCCGGCCTGAAGGCGGCGCTCGCGGTCGCCGGGCCGCAGGCCGTCGCCGATCTGGACCGGATGCCGGAGGAGGTCAGCCACGGGCCGAGCCACCTGGGCGTCCTCGCGCACACCGCCGCGTTCCGCGACGGCGGGCCGTGGCTCGACCAGCTCCTCACCGGTCTCGACGCGAACCGCGCGCTGCTGGAGACGCTGCTGGGGAGGCACCTCCCGGCGGTCCGTTACCACCGTCCCGAGGGCACCTACCTGGCCTGGCTGGACTGCGCCGCGCTGGACGTGCCCACCGAGCGGCCGGACACCGGCCCCGGGGTGGCCAGCGATCTCGCCGGGCCCGCCCGGATGTTCCTGGACCGGGCGCGGGTCGCCCTCAGCTCCGGACACGTCTTCGGCACCGGCGGGTCGGGCTTCGTGCGGCTCAACTTCGCCACGTCACCCGAGATCCTCACCGACGCCGTGACCCGGATGGGCCGGGCGGTCGAGGCGCACCCCGCACCGGCGGGCTGAGCCGGGGCGGAGGACCGACCGGTCAGGGCGCGGGAAAGGATCCGTCGCCGAAGAGGATGCGGCTGGCCGCCGCCCGTCCGGGTGGCGTACGCAGCACGGTGAACGCCGCCGCCACGCCGGCCGGGGTACGCAGCCGCGCCAGTCCCCGGCGCAGCAGCAGCCGGCCCCGGAAGCGGGCCCGCAGGGCGGCTCCGTCGTAGTGCGCCAACGCGTCCGGCCGGCCGGTACGCAGCGCCTCGTCGAGCACCTCGGCGGCGTGCTCGGACAGCCGCAGGCACGGGTCGAGACCGCCGGCGGTGAGCGGCGAGACGGCGCCCGCCGCGTCTCCCACGAGAAGACCGTCGGCACAGCTGATCCGGCGCAGCACCCCGCCGACGGGAATCGGCCCGCCGCGCCGCTCGACCTCGTCGGGACGGTCGCCGCCCGGCAGCCCGGGCGCCCCGGTGCCGAACCGCCGCAGGGCCCGCCGGAGTCCGTGCGGGAAGCGGTCGGGGTAGCCGGCCACGCCGACGTGGGCGTGCCGCCCGTCGTTGACGACCCACGCCAGGTAGCCGGGGGCGAGGGCGGGATCGAGCACGCAGTGGAACGCCGGTGGCTCCGCGGAGCCGGGGATCTCGAAGACCTCCTCGGCGCCGACCAGCAGGTGCCGGTTGCGGTCCAGGGCGAGGTCCCGGGCGACCCGCGAGCGCGCCCCGTCGGCGCCGACGAGGAACCGCGCCCGCACCTCGGTCGGTCCGTCCCGACCGGCCAGGAGGACGGCGCCGGCCCGCCGGCCGGCGTACCGGGTGCCCAGTGTGGTGTGCACGCCGGCCTCGGCGGCGGCACGGGCCGCCGCCACGTACAGCGGTGCCATGTCGGCCACCCGGTACTCGTCGCGCTCACTGGTCAGGGTCACCGGGCGGCGCAGTCCGGGTGGGTAGAGCACCACCCGCCGGATGGGCGGCCCGAGGCACTCCGGCGGCAGCGGGAAGTCGTCGAGCGTACGCCGGACGAAGATCCCGGTCGTGCGGATCGGGCCGGTCAGCGTGGGCCGCCGCTCGACCAGCAGCACGTCGTGGCCGCGCCGGGCGAGCTGCGTGGCCGTGTGCAGCCCGGCCAGGCCGGCGCCGACGACCAGCACGTCGACGGTACGGCGCCGCCCGCTACCGGTTGGCGTCGGCACGGGTCAGTCGCAGCCAGCCGAGCAGGAGCGCGCCGGCGGCCCAGCCGAGCAGGACCGCCGCCGATGACGCGGTCGTCATCCCGGGCACCTCCCCGAGCAGGAGGAACGCGGCGCCGGACCCGGGCAGGACGTCGGCGAGCGCGTCCATCCACTCGTAGCCGAACTGCGGCAGCAGCAGCGGCAGGAGCAGCATCAGGAGGAACACCGTGACCAGGGCGGCGGCGGTGTTGCGCAGCAGGAAGCCGAGGCCGACGGCGAGCGCGGTGCCGGCGGCGAAGACGAAGGCGACGGTGCCGAGCACCTCGAGGCCCTCGGCCCAGGGCAGGCTGAGCCTCGGCCGGGCGGCGGTGAAGGCCGCGACGGCGGAGGCGAACGCCAGGAGCAGGCCGGCGGCCGTGGCCGTTCCGGCGGCCACGAGGGTACGGGCGAGGAAGAGGACCGCGCGGCGTGGCGTCCACTGCAGGGCCGGGATGATCCCCCCGGTGGCGTAGTCGGACGTGACGGCGGTCAGGGCGAGAGCGAGCAGGGCGAACTGCGCCGGCATGGCGGTGATCGCCGACGCCGCCCACGCGGGGTCGCCCCGGGGCGGGACGGGGTCGGAGGCGGCGTCGAAGCCGGCGACGGCACCGAGCCCGATCGTCGCCACGGCGGCCGCGGCGAGGAACCACCAGGTGGCGTTGACCGTCCACAGTCGGGTCCACTCGGCGGCGCAGGTACGGGCGAAGACGTGTCCGGCGGGGACGTGCACCGCCGTCGGGGGCTGGGTGTGAAGGGTCGACGGGGCCGTCACGGTGCCTCCTGCGGATTGGTCGGGGCCGGCTCCGGGCGGCGCCCCCGGTGCTCCACGTGGTCGCCGGTGAGTTCGAGGTAGGCCTGTTCGAGGGACTGCTCGGCCTCGGAGAGGTGGTGCAGCGGGATGTGCAGGGAGTGGGCCAGCTCGCCGACGGTCTCGGCGGTGCTCTCCGCCACCTGCAACTCGTCGGCGTCGACGCGCTCGACCGGAAGGCCGTGCTCCCGGAGCCGGGCGGCGAGCTGGTCCGGCCGGGGGGTGCGGATCCGCACCCGGCGGCGTCCCAGGCCGCGCAGGATGTCGCCGGTCGTCGCGTCGGCGATCAGCCGGCCCCGGCCGATCACCACCAGCCGGTCCGCGGTCTGCTGCACCTCGCTCATCAGGTGGCTGGAGACCAGCACGGTCCGTCCCTCGTCGGCGAGCTGGCGCAGCAGCCCCCGGATCCAGCGGACGCCGTCGAGGTCGAGCCCGTTGACCGGCTCGTCGAACAGCAGCACGCGGGGGTCGGCGAGGAGTGCCGCGGCGATACCGAGCCGCTGACGCATCCCCAGCGAGTAGCCCTTGATCCGCCGGCGGGCCGCGCTCCCGAGCCCGACCTGTTCGATGACCTCGTCCACCCGGCGCTCGGCGATGCCGTGCGTCCGCGCGGCGACGCGGAGGTGGTTGCGACCGGTGCGTCCGGGGTGCGCGGCGCCCGGATCGAGGAGGGCACCGACCTCCCGCAGCGGTTCGGCCGACGTCGTGAACGGCCGGCCGTTCACGAGGACGGCACCGGACGTGGGCCGGTCGAGACCGAGCATCATCCGCATCGTGGTGGACTTCCCCGCGCCGTTCGGCCCGAGGAACCCGGTCACCTTTCCCGGCTCGACGTCGAAGCTGAGGTCGTCGACGGCCAGGACGGCACCGTAGCGCTTCGTGAGCCCGCGGACCTCGATCATCGGCCGTCCCCCGCACTGCCGGACGGGACCGCGGCGGCGGTCCGCCGGCCCGGAACGAAGATTCTTGCTCTCAGCACGCATCGATTCTCGGTTGCTAGCTATCGATTGTCAATCGAAATCGCACGGCTTCCGCTAGCAATCTCTCGAGTGAAGGCCGCCACCGACCTCAACCTCATCGACAGCCATCTCTAGCGCGAACGGTGCACACATGGTAGGAATCTGCCAAATCTCCAATCGGACGCGAAAGTTTTCCACAGAGAGGGCCTGAACGAGGATGAGACGCATCATGGCCAGCCTCATGGCCGCCGCCGTCGGTCTGACCGTCGCGGCCACCCCGACCTCGGCGGCCACCCCGACCTCGGCGACCCCTGGTGACGAGCGGACCGTCAGCTACCGCGGCTACCGCCTGTCGGTCCCCGCCGATTGGCAGGTGGTCGACCTGGCGGCCGACCCGCACGCTTGCGTCCGGTTCGACCGGCCCGCCGTCTACCTCGGCCGGCCCGGCGACGAGCCCTGGTGCCCCACCGACCTGGTCGGGCGCACGGCCGGACTCGTCATCGAGCCGATCGACGCCACGACCGCCGAACGGTTCACGGCCGACACCGCGGTCACCGCCACCGGGCGGGCGGCCGCCGGCAACCCGGTCTCCCGCGACGGGACGATCCAGGTCGCCGTACGCGACGCGGGCGTGCTCGTCACCGCCGTGCACACGACGGACACCGAGCCCGCCGTCCGTCGGATCCTGCGCTCCGCCCGCCTCGGGCCGGACGCCACGCCGGCCGCGGCGGACAACCTACGCGCCAGGTCCGCGACGGTGACCCCGATGGCGGCCGCCGGTCCGCAGCCGGGCACCTACACCGGCAAGGGCTTCGACACGTGCACCGCCCCGTCGCAGTCGACGATGGACACCTGGCGCGCCAACTCGCCCTACCGGGCGGTCGGCATCTACATCAGCGGCGCCAGCCGCTCCTGCACCCAGGCCAACCTGACCGCGAGCTGGGTGACCAACCAGACCAACAACGGCTGGCGGCTCATCCCCATCGAACTCGACCGCCAGGCGCCGTGCGGCACCCGGACGCCGAAGATGTCCTACGACCCGGCCACCGCCCGCTCCGAGGGCGCCACCCGGGCGACCGCCGCGGTCAACGCCGCCAAGGCTCTGGGCATCCCCGCCGGCAGCGCGATCTACAACGACATCGAGCACTACCCGTCGAGCGAGTCGTGCCGGGCGGCCGTGCTGTCGTACCTCTCCGGGTGGACCGAGCGGCTGCACGCCCTGGGCTACCTCTCGGGCATGTACTCCAGCGGCTCCTCCGGGGTCCGGGACCTGTGCAACGCCTACAACGACACCCGGTACACCCGCGTCGACCACCTCTTCTTCGGCTGGTGGAACGGGGTCGCCGACACCGACGCCGGCGACTACTGCCCGGACGCCTACTACGCCAACCGCCAGCGCATCCACCAGTACACCGGCGACAGCTACGAGACCTGGGGCGGCGTACGGATCTACATCGACCGCGACTACCTCGACGTGTCCACCGGCGGCGGCACCACCCCGCCCCCGGACGGGTTCAGCGTCACCGTCGACAACGCCACCACGGGCCAGTTCACGGCGAGCGCGAACTGGGGCACGTCGACGTACTCCAGCCAGCGTCACGGCACCGACTACCGGTTCGCCAGCCCGACGCCCACCAGCGACCTGGCCTGGTACCGGGCGAACCTGCCGGCGACCGGCTCCTACGAGGTCTCGGTCTGGTATCCCGCCGACGCGGGCTACAACGACTCGACCCCGTACCTGGTGGCCACCACCAGCGGCAACCAGACGGTCCGGGTGAACCAGCGCGCCAACGGCGGCCGGTGGGTGTCCCTGGGCGTGTTCACCCTGGCCGCCGGTGACGGCAACAAGGTGGGCGTGAGCCGGTGGACCAGCGGCACCGGCTACGTCGTCGCCGACGCCGTCCGCATCACCCGCGCCTGACCGCCCGCGGCCCGGCCCCGGCGGGTTCGCCGCCGGGGCCGGGAACCGGCCGTGCCGCCGAGCCGGTGGTCACCGGGCGGGCTACGACCCGTCCCCCGGCCGGTCCGCCGCACCGTCGCCGGTCCCGCCCTCCGGCCGGATCTCCGGCCCGTCCCCCGGTCCGCCCCGCTTCCCGCCGTCCCGGCGCCGGTCGCGCCGGTACTCCGGACGCAGCCGCGCGCTGGCGAACGCCGCCTTGACCGCCGCCGAGAGCGCCTCGATGTCGTACGAGCCGTGGTGCCGACGGCCGTTGACGAAGAACGTCGGCGTGCCGGAGACGCTGCTGAGGTCGGCCGAGTCGACGTCCTCGGCGACCCGGTCGGCGCCCCGGCGCTCGGCGAGGTGCTCCTGGAACCGGTCGAGGTCCAGGCCGAGCTGCCCGGCGTAGCGGAGCATGTCGGCGGGATCCAACGCGTCCTGGTGCGCCAGCAGCAGGTCGTGCATCTCCCAGAAGGCGCCCTGCTCGGCCGCCGCCTCGGTGACCTCGGCGGCGAGACGGGCGTGCGGGTGGACCTCGGTGAGCGGCAGGTGCCGCCAGACGTACCGGATGTTGGAGAAGTCGGCCAGCAGCTCCCGGACCACCGGCTCGGCCTGCCCGCAGTACGGGCACTCGAAGTCGCCGTACTCCACGACCGTCACCGGTGCCTCCTCCGGGCCGCGCATGTGGTCGCGCGCCGGATCGACCGGGACCATCAGGTCGACGATCCCCTCGGCGGCGCCCAGCAGCGCGCGGGCGCGTCGCGCCGCGGGGAGCCGGGCGGCGAGGCGGAACACCAGCCAGGTGAGCAGGGACGCTCCGACCGTCGCGACGAGGATGCCGAGCTTCGCCTCGTCCAGCGCGGGGCCCTCCAGCGCGTGCGTGGCGATCAGGAGGGCGATGGTGAACCCGATTCCGGAGACGGTGCCCACCCCGATCACCGCCGCCCAGCCGACCGGCGGCCGGAACCGGTTCCGGCTGAGCCGGGCCACCAGGTACGAGGCGGCGACGACGCCGACCGGCTTGCCGAGGAGGTACGCCACGACGACACCCACCGTCACCGGGGAGGTGACCGCGCGGGCCACGAGTTCGCCGTCGATGACGACGCCGACGTTCGCCAGCGCGAACAGCGGGACGACCAGGTAGCTCGCCCACGGGTGATAGATGTGCTGCAACCGGTCGTTCGGTGACAGCGCCGAGGCGAGACCGGCCCGGGCCGACCGGGCCAGCTGCGGAGTGGGCTGCTCGCGGAACATCCGGAACAGGTCGGCGGCCCGCTGCAGTTGGCCGCGGGCGGGGACGTAGGCGTAGGTGAGCAGGCCCATCAACAGACCCACCACCACCGGGTCGACCCCGGACTCCGAGACCGCGAGCCAGGCGGCCACCCCCAGCACGGCGTACGCCGGCCCCCACCGCACGCCGAAGGCCCGGATGAGCAGCACGACGGCGAAGATCCCCGCCGCGACCAGCAACGCCGGTGGCGACGGGTGCTCGGGGTACGCGACCGCGAGCACCACGATCACGATCAGGTCGTCGACGACGGAGACCGTCAGCAGGAAGCCGCGCAGCCGGTCGGAGAAGCGCGGCCCGACCACGGCGAGCATGCCCAGCGCGAGCGCGGTGTCCGTCGCCATCACCACGCCCCAGCCCACGGCGGTGGGCTGACCGGCGTTGATCAGCAGGTAGATCGCGATCGGCAGGAGGATGCCGCCGATCCCGGCCAGCATCGGCAACGTCACGCGGCGGCGTTCCCGCAGCTCCCCGATGTCGAAGTCGCGGCGCAGCTCCAGGCCGATCACCAGGAAGAAGAAGGTCATCAGGCCGCTGTTGACCCAGGTGCGCAGGTCGTGGGACACCCGCCAGTCGCCGAGCTGGACCGAGAACGACGTGGCCCACAGCGACTCGTACGACGACTCGGCGACGTTGGCCCACGCGAGTGCGACCGCCGCGGCCACGAGCACCGCGCGGGCGCTGCCGGTCTCGGTGTTCAGGAACCGGCGCAGCGGCATGTCGAACCGGCCGATCCAGGCGGTCCGGCCGGACCACCGTCCACGTCGAGGCTCGCCCGTCACGGTGGAATCCTCCCCCATCGGCCCACCGCCGGGCCCCCGATTCCGGCGGCGGCGCGCCACCGCGACCGGCCCGCCGAGCGGGGTGCTAGCGCTCGGCTACGGACACGGGCGCGCTGAGCGGGCCCTCGTTGCCGCTGCGGTCCAGCCCCGACACGCAGTAGGAGACGGGCCGGCCGGCCGGTGCGGTGCGGTCGACCCAGTCGGTGCCCCGGGTGGTGCCGACCAGCCGGGCGGTCGCTCCGTCCACCCGGTAGACGGCGAAGCTCGTGGCGCCGTCGCCGCGCCAGGTCAGCGAGACGGCGTCGGCCTCGCCGCGCCGCACCGCGCCGATCGCGGGCGCGGCCGGCGGCGCCGCGGGCAGGTGCGCCATCGGGGGTACGAGTGCCGGCTCGGCGTAGTGGGCGTCGCTGTACCGGCTGACCGCGCCGAGCCGGTCGGCACGGACCTGCCGGGCACTGAAGTGCACGCTGCCGGCGACTCCGTGCCGGCGGTTGAGGGCGAGCTGGCGGTCCAGCTCGGCCGGGTCCTTCCAGGCACCGCGCTCGCCCACCCGGTAGTCGGCCTGGCCGATGTAGAGCTGCACGCGCGTGCCCCGCACCGTGGCCGCCCACCAGGGCAGCAGTTCGGCGTAGTCGGCCCGGTCGAAGCCGATGTGCCAGTACAGCTGCGGCACGACGTAGTCCAGCCACTGCTTCCGTACCCAGAGCCTCGTGTCGGCGTGGATGTCGTCGTAGCTCTGCAGGCCGGCGGTGGCCGAGCCGGCGGGGTCGGTGCGCTCGTTGCGCCAGATGCCGAACGGGCTGATACCGAACTTGACCCACGGCTTGATCGCCTTGATCCGCTCGCTCATCTCGCGCACCAGCGTGTTCACGTTGTCCCGGCGCCAGGCGTCCCGGTCCCGGAACCCCCGGCCGTGGCGGGCGAAGCTGGCGTCGTCCGGGAAGTCCTGGCCGGCCTCCGGATAAGGGTAGAAGAAGTCGTCGAAGTGCACCCCGTCGACGTCGTACCGCCGGACGGCCTCCAGCATCGAGTCCTCGACGAACGCGCGGGCCTCCGGGATGCCGGGGTCGAAGTAGAGGCGGCTGCCCGGCCGGTCGGCGCTGGGGTAGGTCACCACCCAGTCGGGGTGCCGCCGCAACGGGTGGTTCGGCGCGAGGCGGTCCAGCCGGGGGCCCGGCCCGCCCACCGTGGCCGGCTGGCCACCCCGGTACGGGTTGAACCAGGCGTGGAACTCCAGGTTGCGGGCGTGGGCCTCGGCGACCATGAACTCCATCGGGTCCCAGCCCGGGTCGCGGCCGTCGCGACGCCCGGTCAACCACTCCGACCACGGCGCGTACTCCGACGGCCATAGGGCGTCGCCGCTCGGACGTACGTGCACGAAGACGGCGTTGTGGCGGAGCCGCACGGCCAGGTCCAGCCAGGCCCGGAACTCGGCCTGGACGGTCTGCGCCGGCAGCCCGCGCCGGCTCGGCCAGTCGATGTTGTTCACCGTCGTGATCCACATGCCGCGCAGCTCGCGGGTCGCCTGGGCGGCCCGGCCGGCGCAGGTCGCGGCGCCGCCGGGCAGCGCCACCACCGGGTCCCGCTCGGCCGCGCCACCGCCGACCGCCCGGTCCCAGAGGGACCAGGCGCCGACCCCGGCCAGCACGGCGAGCGCGACGACGGCGGCGAGGAGTGCCCGGGCCCGGCGGTGGTGGACGGGTGCGGCGGACGGGTCGGGGGCGGGCATCGCCCCAGTGTGCCCAGTCCGGGCTGGTCGGGCGAACCCGCCGGCGATACTTAACGGTCGGCTAAGGCTGGCCGGCTGCCGGTCCCGTCGAGGAGCCCACCCGGTTTCCGCCGGCGCGCTTCGCGGCGTACATCGCCCGGTCGGCGTGCGCGAGGCTCTCCTCGATCGCGTACGCGGACCCGCTGGCCGCCCCGACGCTGACCCTCGCCTGCCACGCCGGGAGGCCCGCGACGGCCTCCACGATCCGCTGGGCGACCTGCCGGGCGGTCACGGCGTCGGCGGCCGGCAGGATGGCGACGAACTCGTCCCCGCCCAGCCGGGCCACGAAGTCCCCCTTGCGTACGCTGGCGGTGAGCATCTGCGCGACCGTCCGCAGCACGTCGTCGCCCGTGGCGTGCCCCAGCGAGTCGTTGATGTGCTTGAACCGGTCGATGTCGACGGTCAGCACCGCGACCGGGTCGGCAGCGGTGCCGCCGGGCGCGGCCAGGGTCCGCACGAAGTTGTCGAGGCCGCGGCGGTTCGCCACCCCGGTGAGGGGATCCGTCTGCGCCGCCCGCTCGGCCTGTTCGTGTTGCCACCGCAGGACGTCGTACGACTGCATCGTGACGGCCGTGTGCAGCCAGCGGTGCCGCTGCCGCCACAGCAGCTCGGCGAGCGCGTCGCCGTAGGTCAGGCCGGGAGCGGCGTCACGCGACCCGTTCGTCGTCAGCAGCACCGCGTGCGTGCGGTGCAGCGCCGCCGACACGAGCCAGTCGGTGTCGGGCGACAGCGAGGCCACCGCCGCCTCGATGACGCGCAACGCCTCGTCGGGCCGGCCCGAGCGGCTCAGCGCGACGGCCTGGAAGGGCCGGCACAGCAGCAGTTCCTGGTGCTGCTCCTGCAGGCCGAGGGTCTGCAGGAGCGCCACGTAGCGCGGGATGTCGGACGCCGCACCGGCCGGGTCCTGGCGGTCCGCGCGGGAGCACGCCGCGTACAGCAGCGCCGAGAGCCGCCACACCTCCGCCTTGGGCCCGCTGGCCTCCGCCGCCGCCCGCACCGCGTACTCCTCGGCGACGGTGGTGTGCTTCTCCGCCTCGGCGACCTGACCCACCTGGTACAGCTCCAGCGCCCACATCAGGTTGAGTTCCGCCAGGTTGCACAGCCACATCGCGCGGTTGCCGTTGTCCGGGTACGACGCCCGGCAGGCCGCGTCGTACGCCGCCTCGAACTGGGGCGCGGCCAGCTCGTAGAGGCGCAGTTGGGCGTAACCGATCGCGATCCCGGTGTGGGCGTTGCCGGCGATCACCGGGTCGGGTTCCCCGGCGAGCAGGGCCGCCTCGGCGCTGACGAGGTCGCGCAGGACCGCCTCGATGTCGTACTCGGCGATGTCCTGGTCGCCGAGGCGCAGCCGCCGGGTGGCCCGCAGTGACAGCGCGCAGGAGCGCCAGCCGGCGCTGTCCTCGCGGTCCGCCGCCGCCAGCATCAGGTCGGCCGCGGCGATGGCGGCCGGCAGCCGGCCCAGCCGGGTCAGCGCCACGACGCGCGCGAAGTGCATCGCGGCCCGGCCGTCGCGGATCTGGCCGGTGGGTTCGCGAAGCGTCGACTCGGCGTCCGCCAGCACCCGGGCCGCGCCGCCGGCCTGTGCCTCCTCGAGGAGACGCAGGGCCCGGAGCGTCACGTCGTCCACGCGGTCTCCTCCGCACCGGCCAGGGACGAAACAGCCCGATGCTACGGTACGCGCTCCACTTCGAGCAGCCGCCGCCCGCATCGTGGCTGGCCTCGACCGGTTCGGCGCCCGCCGGTCGGAGACCTTCGTGCAGGACGCGGAGCGCGTCCGCTGACCGCGCGAAGCGCCGGAAGTTGGACAGCCGGTAGCCGGGTGAGGGCCGGTGACGCCCGGTCCGGGGCGCCGCGCGCCTGAGCAGCGGAAAGTCACCATCTCGACACACCCCTACCCCACCGCCGGTCGCCCGGCGAAGACTTCGCCCATGGCGAACAGCGAGCGTGCGCGCAGGGACGAACGATTCGACAAGGTGGCCGAGGAGACCTCCCAGACGGTGACCCACGCGGCCACGGTGCTGGAGGAGGAACTCGCGGCGGGCATGGCCAGCGCCCGGCGGCTGGAGGAGAAGCTCAGCGCCGACCGCCGGGTGGACCCGGAGGCGTTCGACGAGCTGGTGGCCCGGGTCCGCACCGACGGCCACGCGTTGATCGACACGGTGGTCGCGCAGCTGAGGACGTCCGACGACCAGCGCGGCGAGGTCGTCCGCCGGTACACCTCCGACGCGCACGACGCGCTGGAGACCGTGCTCAACCTCGCGCGGCTGCTGCCGGACGTCGCCAACGGGCTCGCCGACCGGCTCGCGCCGCCGGACCGGGAGAACCCGGCGCCGTCGGAGAGGTGAACCGGGCGTGGGGCCGACGACCGGCGTGGCCGGCGGGCACGTCGTACGCATGCTCGAGCGCTACCGCGCGCTGGCGGTCGGCGCGCTGCTGGACGACCTGCCGTCCGGCGGGCCGCGCTACCTGTACGACCTGGTGGCCGAGTACCCGCGGCGGTGGGGCAAGGGGCTGCGGGCCGCGCTGTGCCTCGCGACGTGCCGCGCGTTCGGCGGCTCGCCGGCGGCGGGGCTCAACGCGGCGGTGACCGTGGAGCTGTTCCACAACGCCTTCCTCATCCACGACGACATCCAGGACGAGAGCGAGCAGCGGCGCGGCGCCCGCACCCTGCACGCCGAGTACGGCGTCGGCGTCGCCCTCAACGTCGGCAACATGACCAACCTGCTCGCGCTGGGACGACTCGCGGCCAACCGCCGGGCGCTCGGGTCGGGGATCGCCTGGCGGCTGTTCGAGGAGACCGAACTCATGCTGCGCCACTCCCTGGAGGGGCAGGCGATGGAGATCGGCTGGATCCGCGACAACGTGTGCGACCTGGACGCCGACGACTACTACCGCATGTGCCTCAAGAAGACCTCCTGGTACACCTGCGTCTACCCGTGCCGGGCCGGGATCCTGGTGGCGACCGGCCGGGACAACGCCGTCGACCTGCTGGACCGTTACGGCTGGTACCTGGGCGCCGCCTTCCAGATCCAGGACGACGCGCTCAACCTGACCGGCGACTACGCCCGGTACGGCAAGGAGATCGCGGGCGACCTCTGGGAGGGCAAGCGCACCCTGATCCTCATCGACTACCTGCGGCGGTGCACCGCTGACGAACGCGAGTGGCTGGTCGAGTTCCTGAGCCGGCCGCGGGCCCGGCGTACGGAGGCGGAGGTGCGTTGGCTGCACGGGCGGCTGCTCGCGTACGACTGCGTCGAGGCGGCGCGTAGCGGCGCCCGGGAACTGGCCTCGGCCGCGCTGCGTGAGGGACAGCGGGCGCTGGGGCCGGCGGCCGAGACCGAGGACGGCCGGTTCCTGCTCGACCTGACCGAGTACGTCGTGGAGCGCAACCGGTAGGCCGGCTCGCGCGACGCGACCGGCCGGCGGCACCGTCGGACGGGGGCGGTCAGAAGTCGTCGGGCGTCCGCATCCGGTCGCGTACCCAACTGCCGGCCGGCTTGAGCCGGCCCGTGCCGGCGAACTGGCCGCTGCCGCAGGTCCCGGTGGTGAACACCGCGCCGGAGCGGAAGTCGTCGGAGTAGTTCCAGTTCACCCAGCTGATCTTCCTGCTCGCCAGGAGGTCGAGGTAGCGCTGGGCCCTGGTGAAGTCGTCCGGGCCGTCACCGGAGGCCTGCTGGGTCCCGAACTCCGTCACGAAGACCGGGAGCCGGTCCGCCGCCCGCACCAGCGCGTCGTAGTACCGGTCGTCGTGGGTCGCCGCGTAGAAGTGGAACACGTACATGACGTTGTCCGCCGCGACCGGGTTGGCGGCGATGGTGTCCACGCCGCCGCCGTTGCCGGAGACACCGAACGACGACCAGTCGGGCGTGCCGACCAGCACCACCGCCTCCGGGTCCCGCTGGCGGATGACCGGGACGACCTGGTCGGCGTAGCTCTTGACGGCCTGCCAGCTGACGCCGTTCGGCTCGTTGGCGATCTCGTAGAGGACGTTGGTCTTGTCGCGGTGCCGCTCGGCGATCTCGGCGAAGAAGGTGCGCGCCCGCGCGAGGTTGTGGTTCGGGTCGCCGGGGGTGAGCATGTGCCAGTCGACGATCGCGTAGAGGCCGCGGGCGGTGGCCTGCTCGATGTAGTGGTGGACCAGGTCGGTGAAGCGGCGCGGGTCGGTCTCGTAGCCGCCTTCCTGGATGTACATGGAGATCCGCAGCACGTCCGCCCGCCACTCCTGGGCGAGCACGTCGAGGGAGGCCGGTGTCACGCAGTTGGCGTACCACTGGAGGCCGTGCGTGCTCATGCCCCGCAGCTGGATCGGCTTGCCGTCGCGGTTGCAGAGCTGGCGGCCGCAGACCCGCAGCTGCCCGTTCGCCGCCACCGGCGTGCTGCCAGGCGGCGCGGTGGTGGGCGGCGCGGTGGTGGGCGGCGGCGCGGTGGTGGGCGGTGGCGGTGTCGTCGTCGCGTCACACGGCTGCCCGTTGAGCCGGCACCCGCTCGGGCTGCCGGGGCCGGAGCCGAGGAAGCCGAACGTCACCGAGGCGCCGGGCGCGAGCGTGCCGTTCCACGACCGGTTGGTGAAGCTGTGGTGCTGGCCGTCCCGGGTCAGCAGCGCGTCCCAGTAGGAGCCGACGGTGGTGCCGGCCGGCAGGTCGAACTCGACCCGCCAGGAGTTCAGGGTGCTGCCGCCACCGTTGGTGACGGTGTAGCGCCCCTCCCAGCCGGATCCCCAGTCCGAGGTCTTGACGAACGTCGCGGTCGGTGTCGCCGCCGCGCTGGCGGCGGTGACGGTGACGGTGACGGGCACGGCCGTCAGGACCGCGACGACGCCGGCCAGGACCAGTTTCCTGCCGCTCAGCTGCACGGTTCCTCCCAGGGGCTGTCGTCCGGAGGGCCCGCCGGCGGGGCCCGGACGGCGGCTCGATCGCCGCGCCAAAACCATAAACAAACCTAAATATTGATGCAACCGCACGCCGGAGAGCAGTTCCCCGCCGTATGTAGAATCCGCCTCACATTCGGGCCCGCCCGGCCCGACCTGCCAGGAGGGTGCGCCGTGTCCGTACCCGTCGCCAGCGGTCCGGCGACCGTCTCCCCCGTGCGCCGCGACAGCGAACGGCTCGGCCGCCGTACCTGGACCTCGCTGGTGCTGCTCGGCTTCGTCGGCCAGCTGGCCTGGACGGTCGAGAACATGTACCTCAACGTGTTCGTCCACGACACCATCACCGGGGACCCGAGCGCCATCGCCACCATGGTCGCGGCGAGCGCGCTGGCCGCGACCGCGGCGACACTGCTGATCGGTACGCTCTCCGACCGGTCCGGCCGGCGGCGCGCCTTCATCGCCGGCGGCTACCTCGCCTGGGGTGCCACCACGGCGGCGTTCGGCCTGCTCACCGTGGACGGCGTGGCCGCGCTGGCACCGGCCGCCGACGCGGTGCTGCTGGCGGTGCTCGCCGTGATCGCCCTGGACTGCCTGATGTCGTTCCTCGGCTCCGGCGCCAACGACGCCGCGTTCCAGGCCTGGGTGACCGACGTGACCCGGCCGGCGAACCGGGGCCGGGTGGAGTCCGTGCTCGCCGCCCTGCCGCTGCTCGCCATGCTCGCCGTCTTCGGCGGGTTCGACGGTCTCACCCGGGCCGGCCAGTGGCGGACGTTCTTCCTGGTCGTCGGCGGGATCATCGCCGCCGTCGGGGTGCTGGCCTGGTTCCTGGTACGCGACGAACCGGTCCCCGTGCGGCGCGGTGAGCGCCTGCTGGGCTCGGTGCTCAACGGGCTGCGTCCGGCGGCGGTACGCGCCAACCCGGGGCTGTACCTGGCCCTGTCCGCGTGGTCCGTCTGGGGCGTGTCGACCCAGGTCTTCCTGCCGTACCTGATCATCTACGTGCAGCGTTACCTCGACATCGAGGGGTACGCGGTCGTGCTCGGCGTCGTGCTGCTCGGCGCGTCCCTGGTGAGCGTGACCGCGGGCCGCCTCATCGACCGGGTGGGCCGGGTCGGGTTCCTCCTGCCCGCCGTCGGCGTGTACGCGGCCGGCCTGCTCGCGATGGCCCTGGCCCGGGGCACCGGCCCGGTGATCGCCGCCGGACTGCTCATGATGTCCGGTTTCATGCTGGTGCTGGCCCCGATCGGGGCGCTGGTCCGGGACTTCTCGCCGCCCGGGCGCGCCGGACACGTGCAGGGCCTGCGCATGATCTTCGCGATCCTGGTGCCGATGGTCGTCGGGCCGTACCTCGGCGCGGCGGTCATCACCGGCGCCGGTGAGACCTACACCGACCTCGGCGTGGTCAAGCAGGTGCCGACGCCCGGCATCTTCCTGGCCGCGCTGGCGGTGCTCGCCCTCATCCTCGTGCCGGTGCTCACGCTGCGTCACCGGCGGTACGAGGCGGCGGTGCGGGCATGACGCGGCCCCTGCTCACCCCGTGGGGCGAGGCGCTCGACCCCGACCGGCCACTGCCGGAGTACCCGCGCCCGCAACTGGTCCGGGACAGCTACCTGAACCTCAACGGCCGCTGGCGGTACGCGATCACCGACGGTGGCCGCCAGCCGGACCGGTACGACGGCGAGATCATCGTGCCGTTCTCGCCGGAGACACCGCTGTCCGGCGTCGGCCGGCAACTGCGTCCGGGGCAGACGCTGTGGTACCGCCGCACGCTGCGGCTGCCCGACGGGTTCCGGCCGGACTCCTCGGCGCGGGTCCTGCTGCACTTCGGTGCCGTCGACCAGACCTGCGAGGTGTTCGTCAACGACACCCCCGTCGGCGGGCACACCGGCGGCTACCTGCCGTTCCACCTCGACGTCACCGAGGCGCTGCGCGACGGCGACAACGTCCTGGTGGTCGCGGTACGCGACGACACCGACACCGGCCACCACTCGCGCGGCAAGCAGCGGATCCGCCGCGGCGGGATCTGGTACAGCCCGCAGTCCGGGATCTGGCAGACGGTGTGGGCCGAGTGCGTGCCGGTGCCGCACGTCCGGCGGCTCACCCTGACCCCGCTGCTCGACGAGGAGTGCGTTGAGGTGACCGTGCACGCCGACCCGGACGCCCCTGACGCGAGCGTGACGATCCGGGCCGGTGACCACGTCGTGGGTGCGGCCCGGGCGCCGGCCAACCGCCCGGTACGCGTCCCCCTGCCAGGAGCCCGGCGGTGGAGCCCGGAGGACCCGTACCTCCACGGGGTGACGGTGGAGCTGGGCGCCGACGTTGTCCACAGCTACGTCGGGATGCGCTCGTTCGGCGTCGGTCCCGGCCCGGACGGCACGCCGCGGCTGCTGCTCAACGGCGAGCCCTACTTCCATGCCGGTGTCCTCGACCAGGGCTACTGGTCCGACGGCTGGTACACGGCCCCCTCCGACGAGGCGATGATCCACGACATCGCGACCATGAAGCGGCTCGGCTTCACCATGCTGCGCAAGCACATCAAGGTCGAGCCGGCCCGCTGGTACCACCACTGCGACCGCCTCGGGATGCTGGTCTGGCAGGACATGGTCAACGGCGGCGGTCGCTACCGGCCACTGGTGGTCACCGCGCCGGCGGTCAGCCCGCTCCGGCTCGACGACCGTCACCGGCGGTGGTTCGCCCGCGACGACGCCGCCGGGCGCGAGCAGTTCCGCACCGAGCTGCGCGAGACCGTCGAGCACCTGCGCAACGTCGTCAGCATCGCGGTGTGGGTGCCGTTCAACGAGGGCTGGGGCCAGTTCGACGCGGCCGCGATCGCCGCCGAGGTCACCGCGCTGGACCCGACCCGCAGCGTCGACCACGCCAGCGGCTGGCACGACCAGGGCGGCGGCGACCTGCGCAGCCTGCACGTCTACTTCCGGCGCTTCCGGGCACCCCGGCGCGGCCGGGACCGCCGGGTGCTGGTGCTGTCCGAGTACGGCGGCTACAGCCTCGCCGTCGACGGGCACACCGGCACCGAGCGCCAGTTCGGCTACCGCCGGTTCCGCGACGCGGCGTCCCTCGGTGCGGCCTTCCGCCGGCTGCACGACGAGCAGATCGCCCCGGCGATCGCCGCCGGCCTGAGCGCCACGGTCTACACCCAGCTGTCCGACGTCGAGGACGAGGTCAACGGCCTGCTCACCTACGACCGCCGGTTGCTCAAGCTGCCGGCGGAGCTGGTGGCGGAGGTGAACCGCCAGCTGCGGCTCTGACCGGCTGCCACCAGCGGTTTCGCGCGGCTCCTCCGCCGCCAGCGGTGTCGCGCGGCTGTCGGCTACCAGCGGTTGCGCGCCTCCTCGGCCCACCCGACGAGCCCGTCGAGGCTCACCTTCGTGCCGTCGTCGGCCTTCGCCCAGCCGGCGAAGTGCCCGAAGCACTGGTGCGTCTCGTTGCCGACGACACCCAGGTTGGTGCGCGCCACCTTCTCGTGGAACGGCTGGAACTCCACCTCGACCCGGTCCCCGCTGATCCGCCACGGGCGCAGCCAGTCCGACCGGTCGTAGGTCCAGCGCAGCTCGTCGCCGATCTTGTGCAGGCGACCGTCGACGAACAGGCCGTTCTCGGTGACGCCGGTGCAGTCGGTCCACTTGCCGCCGAGCTGGATCGCCCGGCCCGGCGCGGCGCCCGCGGCCCAGTTCCAGGTGATCGAGTACGGCCACCGGCCGCGACCGTGGTCCAGCACGGCGAAGGCGTCCGGGCCCCCGATCTCGTACGCCCGGCCGTGCAGCTCCAGCGTCCCGCGCACCGGGCGGCCGACGTCCTTCACGGTGTACTGGAACCGCCTCCGGTTCCACGGCACGACCACGCCGAGCGACTCG
>JAEYGD010000221.1 GCA_023402505.1 Actinomycetes bacterium | reverse complement strand
CCGCCGAACCAGCCGGTGCACCCGCCACCGAACCCGCCGATGCACCCGCCACCGAACCCGCCGGCGCGCCCACCACCGAACCCGCCGGTGCACCCGCCGCCGAACCCGCCGGTGCGTTCCCTGCCGGGTCGGCGGCCGGGGCGTTCGCACCGGCCGGCCGGAGCAGCAGCACGGTGGCCGCCACCCGGGGCGCCGGCGGCGTGGCGCCCTGCTCGTGGAACCGGCGGGCGTGCTCCACCAGCGCCGGCGGGACGGGGAAGCCGTCGGGGTCGATCGTCATGCGGCGAGCCTAGTTCCCGGCTGCCGGAACGCCCGCCGGCTCCCCGATGATCTTTCGCTAGCGTGGTCGCATGACTCGATGGGGCATCCTGGCCACCGGCCACATCGCCGGGCGGTTCGCCGAAGACCTCAAGCTGGTGCGGGGCGCCGAACTGGTGGCGGTCGGCTCGCGGACCGCCGAGAGCGCCGAGCGGTTCGCGCGCCGCCACGGCGCGCAGCGGGCGTACGCCTCCTGGCCGGAACTGGCCGCGGACCCCGACCTGGACGTCATCTACGTCGCCACCCCGCACGCCGCGCACCACGAGGCGGCCCTGACCTGCCTGCGGGCCGGCCGGGCCGTGCTGCTGGAGAAGCCGTTCACCCTCGACCTCGCCACCAGCCGGGAGCTGGTGGAGACGGCACGCGCCGCCGGTGTGTTCCTGATGGAGGCCATGTGGATGCGCGTCAACCCGCTGATCCGGCGGGTGTGCGAGTTGGTGGCCGACGGGGCGGTCGGGACGGTCACCAACGTGCGGGGTGACTTCGGCGTGGCCGGTCCGTTCCCGCCCGAGCACCGGATGCGGGCCCGGGCCCTCGGCGGCGGCGCGCTGCTGGACCTGGGGGTCTACCCCCTCGGCCTGGCCCACCTGCTGCTCGGGGTGCCCGACCACGTCCACGCCTGGGCGAAGATCAGCCCCGAGGGCGTGGACGAGAACACCGGGATGGTCCTGGGGTACGACTCGGGCGCGATCGCGATGCTGAGCTGCGGGATGGTCGGTGCGACGGCGTTGACCGCCTCGATCACCGGTACCGGCGGCCGGATCGACCTGCCCGATCCGTTCTACCGCCCCGGCTACGCGACCCTGCACCGGCTGGGCGCGGAGCCGGAGACCCTCACCGCCGAGCTGGTCGGCAACGGCTACCAGTACGAGGCCGCCGAGGTGCAACGCTGCCTCGCCGAGGGACTGCTGGAGAGCCCGCTGGTCCCACACTCGGCGACCCTGGAGGTGATGGCCCTGCTGGACGGGATCCGGGCCCGGATCGGCGTCGAGTACGTGTGAACGGCGGAGGGCCCCGGTGCGACACGCGTCGCGCCGGGGCCCCTCCGTCACGGCTCAGCTGAAGAGGGGCCGGGCCAGGAAGTACATCAGGGCACCGATGGTGCCGGCGGCGGGGAAGGTCAGGATCCACGCGCCGACGATGTTGCCGGCGACGCCCCAGCGGACCGCGGAGAGCCGCTTGGTGGCGCCGACACCCATGATCGCCGAGGTGATCGTGTGCGTGGTCGAGATCGGGGCGCCCAGCACCAGCGCGTTGAAGTACAGCACCGAGCTGGCGACGGTCTCGGCGGCGAAGCCCTCCGGCGGGCGCAGGTCGATGATCTTCCGACCGAGCGTACGGATGATCCGCCAGCCACCCGCGTACGTGCCGGCGGCGAGGACGGCGGCGGAGGTCCAGAAGGCCCACTCCGGGATGAACTCCGGGTCGTTCTGGAAACCGCCGACGTAGAGGGCGAGCACCACGATGCCGATGGTCTTGGCGGCGTCCTGCATGCCGTGGCCGACCGACATGGCGGCGGCGGAGGCGGTCTGCGCCCAGCGGAAGCCGCGGTTCAGCTTGCCCGGGTGCCCCTTCCGGAAGATCCACTGCACGGCGATCATCACGATGTAGCCGAGCAGGAAGCCGACCATCGGCGACAGGATCATCGGGATGATCACGCTCTCGCCGATGCCGGTCCACAGCACCGTGCCGGACGCGGCGATGGTCGAGCCGACCAGGCCACCGATCAGCGCGTGCGAGGAGGACGAGGGCAGCCCGAAGTACCAGGTGATCAGGTTCCAGACGATGGCGCCGATGACGCCGGCGAAGACGATGCCAAGACTGGCCTGCCCGGTCGGCAGCTTGACCAGGCCGCTGCCGACGGTCTTGGCCACCTCGGCGCCGAAGTGGGCGCCGATGAAGTTGCCGACCGCGGCCATGGCCAGGGCGACCCGGGGTGTGAGCGCCCGGGTGGAGATGCTGGTCGCGATCGCGTTGGCGGCGTCGTGGAAGCCGTTCGTGTAGTCGAACACCAGCGCCACCGCGATCACCGCCAGCACGGCGATGAGTTCCGGACTCACAGGCTCAGGACTCCTTGACCGCGATGGTCTCGACGGTGTTCGCCACGTGCTCGAAGGCGTCGCAGGCGGCCTCCAGCTCGTCGGCGACCTCCTTCATCTTCAGCACCGTCAGCGCGTCGTACTCGCCGGAGAAGAGGCGGACCAGCAGCATCCGGTACGCCTGGTCGCCGTCGTTCTCCAGCCGGTTGCACTCGATCCAGTAGTCCTCGAGGTCCTTCATCGACCTCAGCCGGGGCATCGCCTCGGCGGTCAGCTTCGCCTGCTGGTCCAGCACGTTCACCAGCTCGTGCATCTCCCGGGGCAGCGACGGCAGCTTGGTCAGGCCGTAGAGGTAGAGCAGGTTGCCGACCGCCTCCAGGTGGTCCATCACGTCGTCCAGCAGCGACCCGAGCCGGTAGATGTCCTCCCGGTCGAACGGCGTGATGAAGGTGGAGTTGATCTTCTTGTAGAGCTCGTGCGTGATCTGGTCGCTGTCGTGCTCCACCTCGGTGAGCCGCTCGCTCACCGACTGCACCTCCACGCCGGGCAGAGCCAGCTCGTTGAGGAGTTCGGTGCCCTTCACCAGGTTCTGTGCGGCCCTGGTGAAGAGCTCGTAGAAGGCGCCCTCGTTCGGGCGGAAGGAAAACTTCACAGCACGGACCTCGTCGTGTCGGTGGAAGGGTGGCAGCCGCCCCGCGAGGGGCCCGAGTGGGAATGCTAAGTGCCGCCGGATCGTGGAATTCGTCGGCCCACCAGTGGCCAGGCTGCATTTACTGGTCGTTCACCTTCCGTTCACCTTCATCCGTTGCACAGACCCCAACAGCCGCTCCCGTTCGCGCCGGACGTCGAAACCGGCAGGCGGATACCCGAGAGCAAGAGTGTCGAACGTCTCTCGCAGCAGGTGCGCGACCGCCCAGTCCCGGTACCACTTGCGGTCCGCCGGCACCACGTACCAGGGCGCGGCCTCCGTGCCGCACCGGCCCAGCGTCTCCGCGTACGCGGCCTGGTATTCGTCCCACCGGGCCCGCGCGTCGACGTCCGACGGGTCGTACTTCCAGTGCTTGCGCGGGTCGTCGAGCCGCTCCAGCAGCCGCCGGCCCTGTTCCTCGTACGAGATGTGCAGCAGCACCTTGACCAGGGCCACCCCGTCGTCGACAAGTTCCCGCTCGAACGCGTTGATCTCGTCGTACCGGTCCCGCCAGGTCGTCTCCGGCACCAGCGACTCGACCCGGGCCACCAGCACGTCCTCGTAGTGCGAGCGGTTGAACACGCCCACGTAGCCCGGCGGCGGGAGGGCCCGGCGGATCCGCCACAGGAAGTCGTGCCGCAGCTCCTCCGGTGTGGGCGGGCCGAACGAGCGCAGGTGCAGCCCGAGCGGGTTCAGCGCACCGGCGACCCGTTTGACCGTGCCGTCCTTGCCGCCGGCGTCCATCGCCTGGAGGACCAGCAGCACCCGTTCACGTGACCCGCCGGTCTTGGCGCCGGCGAAGAGCATCTCCTGCTGCCGGCCCAACTCCGCGCCGAGGAGCCGGACCTGGGCCCGCGCCCACTCCTTGCGGCGGTCGCCGGTGCGGTCCGGACCGGGGAGGCCCGGCGTGGCCCGGGTGTCGACCGCCGCGAGTTCGATCGGGCCACCGGGATCGACCCGCAGCAACTCCCGCATCCCCCGGCCCACCGGCCGAACGACCCCACCCCTATCCTCCGCACCCATCCCACCCTCCCCGCCCATCCCACCCTCCCCGCCGTCCCCACCCATCCCCTCCACCCCCGCATCCTCACCC
>JAEYGD010000192.1 GCA_023402505.1 Actinomycetes bacterium | reverse complement strand
CGTCATGGCGCGCGCGTACCCGGTGCGGGCCGGCCGACACCCCCCGGGCCGGCCGGCCCACCCGGCCGCTCCCCCACGAGCGGCCGGACCGGGCGCCCCACCGTCGCCGCTCCCCCACGAACGGCCCGGCGGGCACCCCGTCACGGTCGGCCGTCCCCGATCGGCCGGACCTTCGCCACCCGCCCCCGGACGGGTGACCGGATACGTCCCCGCGCTCCACGCCGCCGCGGAGCGCGGGGACCCCCCGTCCCGGCTACTGCAGGAACGCCCCGAGGGGCGACAGCAGCAGCCGGCCGAGCAGCGCGGCCGTGTCGTCCAGCCGCGCGCGCTCGCACTCGTGGGCGGTGGGATCGTGCCGGCACCGCCAGATCTTCTGCGCGTTACGCCAGGCGACGTCGCGCGTGTACTCGACCAGTTCCCCCTGGTACCAGTCGTCGATGTCGCCGTTGACCATGTCGATCAGCAACTGCCACCGGTCGAGGTAGCCGCGCCGCAGGCCCGGGATCTTGTCGGCGAAGATGTCGTTGATCTTGAGATAGTCGCGGTGCTGGTCGGTGCCGTCCACCGGCTCCGACTCCAGGCTGTCGAACGTCGTCACCAGCGCGAACGGCAGGTCGTAGTTGATGTGCGCGTTGACTCCGGCGGCCGCCGACGGCAGCGGCCGGGCGTCCGGGCCGGCCATCCGCTCGAACAGGCACGACCACGCCTTGGGGCAACTCGGGCTGGAGTCGGTCCACAACCGCAACGCGTCGAAGTAGCGGGCGGCGAACTCGACGTCCAGCCGGGACAGGAAGACCGGGTCGGCGAACCGGTCGTCGTAGAGCCCGTTCAGCACGCTCTCGGTGATGACCAGGTAGAGCTTGTTGAAGTCGGCCAGCGGGCAGCTGTCCATCAGGGGCGGGAAACGGACCAGCAGGTCCTGGAGCTTGGTGAGGTGGTCGACGACCGCCGGCACGTCGGCCGGATGGTCGGCGAGCAGGTCCACGATGTCCCGGTGCACGGGCCCCCAAACCGGATCGGTCATCTCTCCTCCACTGCTCCCCACGCGCGTCACCGGTGCCGGTGACGCTGCACAGCCTTCCAGCCGACAGCAGTCGGCCGGATCAGTAGAACGACGTATACGTACCTACGCGACAGGCGTCCGGTCGCGTACGCAACGACGCCCTGGGAGGCCCTCAGCCGGGCCGGTTACGGAGGCCGTCAGGCAGGCCGGTTGCGGAGGAAGATCGCGCTGGCCTGGACCCGGGTACGCACGTGCAGCTTGTCGAAGATGTGCGACACGTGCACGCCGATGGTCCGCTCGCTGATGAACAGCCGCTGGCCGATCTCCTTGTTGGTCAGCCCCTCGGCCACGGCCGCGAGCACCTCCCGCTCGCGCGCCGTGAGCACCGCCAACTCGTCGCCGCCCGGGCTGGTGGCGGTCGCCGCCGCGCCCGCAGCCGCCTCCTGGTCCTCCAGCGACACCCGGGCCCGCCCGGCCACCGTCTTGATCTCCGAGGTGAGCGGCACCGCGCCGAGCCCCTGCGCCACCTGGTGCGCCTGCCGCAGCAGCTTGGCCGCCGCGGCACTGCGGCTGCGCCGGGCGAGCAGCGCCTCCGCCTGCCGCAGCCGCGAGTACGCCGCCGGGTACGGATGGTTGCGCCGGTCCCACGTGACCACCGACCTGGCCCACACCTCCGGGTCGTTGCCGTCGAGCCGGCTCACCTCGCCCGCGCAGAGCGCCAGGAACGCGTCGACCACGCTGCCCACCGGCCGGGCCGCCGAGGCGGTCTTGCGGGCCACCCGCTCGGCGGCGTCGCGCAGCCGCCGCACCGCCGTCTCGTCCACCGGGATCGTGCGGCTGCCCCGCGCCTCGGCCTCCGCGCGCAGGCCGTGCCAGATCAGCGCGGCGAGGATCACCAGGTCGTCGGAGCGGCTCTCGGTGAGGCCGCGCTGCACGGCCTGCCGGGCCAGGTCGTGACGGCCCTCCCACATGGCCAGCCCGGCGCGCAGGGTGAGCAGCGGGATGACGTGCCGCGCCCCGCCGCCGGCGCACAGCGTCGCCACCGCGTCCAGGTCCCGGCCGGCGGCCTCGATGTCGCCGTACCCGACGGACAGCCGGCAGCGGGCCAGCAGCAGCTCCACCGCGTCCGCGCCGGACGGCCGGTGCCGCAGCGCCGTCGCCACCACCTTCTCCGCCTCGGCCCACTGGCCCACCCGGAACAGGCCGTTGATCGCGATGGCGAGCAGCCGCGTCTCGTACGTGCGACCCAGCCCCAGCTCCGCCACCCGCTCAGCGCCGCGGCGGGCGACCACCACGCCCTCCTCGAGGATGTTCAGCGGGCCGGTGAGCAGCTCGGCCAGGTGCAGGTACGCGCACGCCACGTCCTCCGGTCGGCCGGCCCGTTCGGCGGTCTCCAGCGCGCGACGCATGACGGCCAGACCGGCGTCCGGGTCCTCCAGGTAGGCCGAGGAGAAGCCCAGCGCCGCGCTGGCGAGGACCACCTCCGAGATCGAGTCCTCGACCTCGGCGGA
The DNA here is from genome assembly GCA_023402505.1 of Actinomycetes bacterium. GTDB lineage: Bacteria > Actinomycetota > Actinomycetes > Mycobacteriales > Micromonosporaceae > Micromonospora. Next base: position 373 of record JAEYGD010000192.1, on the reverse strand, counting down.
CAGCTCCAGCGCCTCCCGGGCCTGCCGGCCGGCGTCGGCGTACCGGCCCAGGTGCAGCAGCAGCTCGGCCAGGTGGGCCGCGGCGGTGGCCCGCTCCCGCGGCGTGCAGTCGGCGGCGTCGAGGGCGTGCTGGTACTCCGCCTCGGCGAGGGCGGAGCGCCCGGCGGCCGCCAGGTAGCGGGCCCGGCGGATGTGCAGGCCGCACGCCGGGCGGCCGGCGTCGGACCCGGCCAGCTCCTCCAGCAGGGTCAGGGCCCGGGCGTGCTCGCCGCAGTGGTGCGCCGCCTCCGCGGCCCGCTCCAGCAGCGTGACCCGGTCGACGTCCGGTCCGACGCCGGGCGCCTTCGCCAGTTGCAGGGCGGCCGACCAGTGC
>JAEYGD010000158.1 GCA_023402505.1 Actinomycetes bacterium | reverse complement strand
CGGCTGACCCGGGCCGGCGGGAATCGGAGGAGGGCGTCGACCCGACGGCCGGCGTGATCGGCGTCAGGCGACCGGGCTGGCGGCGCGTACCTGCTCGGCGATCCGCTCGGCCACCGACCGGGCGGTCGCCTCCGTGGCGGCTTCGACCATGACCCGGACCAGCGGCTCCGTGCCCGAGGGACGCAGCAGCACGCGACCGGTCCCGCCCAGCTCGGCCTCGGCCCGCCCGACCTCCGCCCGGACGGCGGGTGCCGCGGCACCGACCGTACGGTCACCGACGGGTACGTTGATCAGCACCTGCGGCAGCCGGGTGACCACGCCGGCCAGCTCGGCCAGGGACTTCCCGGTCGCCGCCATCCGCGACATCAGATGCAGACCGGTCAGCACGCCGTCGCCGGTGGTCGCGTACGCCGGCATCACGATGTGCCCGCTCTGCTCGCCGCCCAGCGCCAGGCCGGAGGCGCGCAGCTCCTCCAGCACGTACCGGTCGCCGACCTTGGTCTCGACCAGCCGGATGCCCTCCCGGGACATGGCCAGGCGCAGGCCGAGGTTGCTCATCACCGTGGCGACCAGCGTGTCACCGGTCAGGGTGCCGGCCTCCCGCATCGCCAGCGCGAGGATCGCCATCACCTGGTCGCCGTCGACCTCGTCGCCGGCGGCGGTCACCGCGACGCACCGGGCGGCGTCCCCGTCGTGGGCGATGCCCAGGTGCGCGCCGTGCTCGACGACGGCCTGGCACAGCGCCGCGATGTGGTTCGAGCCGCACTCGTCGTTGATGTTGAGCCCGTCCGGCTCGGCGTGGATCGCGACCACCTCGGCACCGGCCTCCCGGTACGCCGCCGGCGCCACCTCGGCGGCCGCGCCGTTGGCGCAGTCCACCACGACCTTGATCCCGTCGAGCCGGTGCGGGACCGTCCCGACCAGGTGCTGCACGTAGTGGTCCGCGCCGTCGAGCAGGTCGTGGACCCGTCCGACGCCCGCGCCGACCGGGCGCTTCCAGGCGGTGGTGGCGTTCGCCTCGACGGCCGCCTCGATCCGCATCTCGATCTCGTCCGGCAGCTTGTGCCCACCTGCGGCGAAGAGCTTGATGCCGTTGTCCGGCATCGGGTTGTGCGAGGCGGACAGCATCACGCCCAGGTCGGCCTTGGCCTCCGCGGTGAGGAACGCGACCGCCGGGGTCGGCAGCACACCGACCCGGACCACGTTCGCCCCGGCGCTGGCGAGTCCCGCGACGACGGCGGCCTCCAGCATCTCGCCGCTGGCCCGGGTGTCCCGGCCGACGACGGCGAGCGGGGGGTGGCTCCGGTCCGACTCGGCGAGGGTGTGGGCGGCGGCGACCGCTACCGCGAGCGCCAACTCGGGGGTGAGATCCGCGTTCGCCCGCCCGCGTACGCCGTCCGTGCCGAACAACCGGCCCATACCCGCCAACCTCCGATGGAACTGCCGATGGTGGAGAAAGCCGAACGGCCGGACCACCTCCCGTCGTGGGAGGCGGTCCGGCCGTCCGTCAGAAGTACAACGTGCAGCTGAGGGTCAGCGCTTCGAGTACTGGGGAGCCTTACGGGCCTTCTTGAGGCCGTACTTCTTGCTCTCCTTGACCCGCGCGTCGCGGGTCAGGAAGCCGGCCTTCTTCAGGGCCGGGCGGTCGTCCGGCTCGCTGACGATCAGCGCCCGGGCGATGGCCAGCCGGAGGGCACCGGCCTGGCCGGTGGTGCCGCCACCCCGCAGGTTCGCGATGACGTCGAACGCCTCGGGCTTCTCGGCGGTGACCAGCGGGTCCTTGATGAGCTGCTGGTGCACCTTGCTCGGGAAGTAGGCCTCGAGGTCCCGGCCGTTGCAGGTGATCTTGCCGGTGCCCGGGACGATGCGGACCCGGACGATGGCCTCCTTGCGGCGGCCGACGGTCTGGATCGGCCGGTCACCACGGGGCGCGCGGGCGACGGGCGCCGGCGCCTCGGTGGCCTCGGGGGCGACCTCGGTGGCGGTGATGTCGGTCATGCTGCTTTCCTCGCCCGCGCTCACTGCGCGATCTGCTTGATCTCGAACGGCACCGGCGACTGCGCGCCGTGCGGGTGCTCGGCACCGGCGTAGACCTTCAGCTTCTTGATGAGCTTACGGCCGAGCTTGTTGTGCGGGAGCATGCCCTTGACGGCCAGCTCGATGGCCCGCTCCGGGCGCTTGGTCAGCAGCTCGTCGTAGCCGACCTGCTTCAGACCACCCGGGTAGCCGGAGTGGCGGTAGGCGATCTTCTGCTGCCGCTTGTTGCCGGTCAGCGCGACCTTGCCCGCGTTCACGATGACGACGAAGTCGCCCGTGTCGACGTGCGGCGCGAAAGTCGGCTTGTGCTTGCCGCGCAGCAGCGTGGCGGCGTGGGTGGCCAGGCGGCCCAGCACGACATCAGAGGCGTCGATGACGTGCCACTGACGCTCGATCTCACCCGGCTTCGGGCTGTACGTACGCACAGGTCTACCTTGTCTCGTCGTCGGTCTGGGGTCGCGCGCCG
>JAEYGD010000064.1 GCA_023402505.1 Actinomycetes bacterium | reverse complement strand
AGCACCATCGCCATGCCCTGGCCGCCACCGACGCACATGGTCTCCAGGCCGATGGTCTTGTCGTGCCACTCCAGGGCGTTGAGCAGGGTGCCGGTGATCCGGGCACCGGTCATGCCGAACGGGTGGCCGACGGCGATCGCGCCGCCCATCACGTTCAGCTTCTCCTCGGCGATGCCGAGCTGCCGGTACGACGGGATCACCTGCGCGGCGAACGCCTCGTTGATCTCCACCAGGTCCACGTCGTCGATGGTCATGCCGGCCCGCTTCAGCGCCTGCCTCGACGCCTCGACCGGGCCGAGGCCCATGATCTCCGGGGAGAGGGCGGTCACGCCGGTGGAGACGACCCGTGCGAGCGGGGTGATCCCGAGGTCCTTCGCCCGCTGGGCGCTCATCACCACCACGGCGGCGGCGCCGTCGTTCAACGGGCAGCAGTTGCCGGCGGTGATCCGCCCGTCCGGCCGGAAGACCGGCTTCAGGGAGGAGACGGCCTCCAGCGTGACGCCGGGGCGAGGCCCGTCGTCGGTGCTGACGACCGTGCCGTCCGGGGTGGTGACCGGGGTGATCTCCCGGGCCCAGAAGCCGTCGGCGATCGCCTTCTCGGCCAGGTTCTGGCTGCGTACGCCGAACTCGTCCATGTCGGCGCGGGTCACGTCGTACACCTGGGCCAGGTTCTCGGCGGTCTGCCCCATGGCCAGGTAGATGTCCGGCAGCTCACCGGACTCGCGCGGGTCGGCCCACACCTCGGCACCGCCCTGCGCCCGCCGCTTCGACCGCTCCTGCGCGGTGGCGAAACGCGGGTTCTCCCAGCCGCCACCGACCAGCGCCTGCGCCTCCGGGGGCAGGCCGTCGGAGTTGCCCCGGGCGTACCGGGAGACGGTCTCGACACCGGCGGAGATGAAGACCTCGCCCTCACCGGCCCGGATCGCGTGCATCGCCATGCGGGTCGTCTGGAGCGAGGACGCGCAGTAACGGGTCAGCGTGGCGCCGGGCAGGCCGTCCAGCCCCATCAGGGTGGCTACCACTCGGGCCATGTTGAAGCCCTGCTCGCCGCCGGGCAGACCACATCCCAGGTAGAGGTCGTCGATCTCGGTCGGGTCGAGCTGGGGGATCTTGTCGAGGGCGGCCCGCACGATGGTCGCGGCGAGGTCGTCCGGGCGGACGTCGCGCAGGGACCCCTTGTGCGCCCGGCCGATGGGGGAGCGGGCGGTGGCGACGATGACGGCGTCGCGGGACGACTCAGTCGGCATGAACCAACGTTAACCCGTCGGTAACTTGGCACGGAAGCCACGCCCGCGAGGGGAAATGTCACGCCCCACAGCGCGCGACACGCGCCGCGGTCGCGCCGCGCGGCGTGCCGTTGTCGTGCCGTGCGGCGTGCCGCGGCGAGCAACTTCGGGGAAGGTGCTGCCTCAACTCGACGGGAGACAGCACCTTCCCCGAAGTTGCTGGTCGACGAGCGTGGTCCCGGACGGGATCCGGGAGGTGGGCGGGGTCCGGGGCGGGGCAGGGGCCGGGCCGAGCGTGGGCGCCGGGGCGGGACGGGGCGAGGGCTGGGTCAGTGGCGGGTGGCTACTGCGGCGGCGGCCGCCACCGCCGGGAGCAGCGCGTGCGCCCACACCCGGTAGCCGTCGGCGGACGGGTGGAAGCCGTCGTGGCAGAGCGTCCCCGCATCGGCGCGGAACACCGGCCCGGTCTCGGTCGCCAGGTCGACGACCGTGCCGCCAGCGTCGAGCACCGCGAGTGTCTGCGACCGGGCGACCCGCCGCCCGGACCAACCGACCAGGTGCCGCAGCGGGGGCGCGATCGCCCGGACCGCGCCGAGGTCGGGACAGGTGCCGACCACGACCTCCACCCGGGCCTCCCGGAGGCGGTGCACGGCCGCCCCGAGGTACGCGGCGGCGTCGGCTGGGCGGCGCAGCGTGGTGGCGTCGTTCGCACCGATGAGGATCACCGCCACGTCCGGGTGCTCACCGAGCAGAGCGCGGGCGACCTGCGTGGCCAGGTCCGTCGAGCGGGAACCCGACACCCCCACGCTGGACAGGTGCACCAGCCGCCCGGACGGCCCCTCGGCGAGCAGGTGAGCGAGCTGGCCGCCCATCGTGTCCTCGAGCCGGCCGACGCCGACCCCGAGCGCGGACGAGTCGCCCAGGAGCACGAGCCGCAACGGAGACGCGCCGGCCCGGCCGACCGTGGCGCGCAGGGTGAGGCCGAGCTCTGGCTGCGCGTACCGCCGGTGCCGCGCGGCGAAGGCCTGCCCGGCCAGGAGGGCGGCACCGCTGACCGCCCCGGCCGCCAGGGAGACGGCCGCCGCCCGGCCCAACCGGCCGGCGAGACCGGAGGGCAGGAGGTGACCCCCGCGGTGCTCGCTCATGACGGCACTCCGCTTCGCTGCGTGCCGCCATGAGGCTCGGCGGCGCTGCGCTGGCTGATTCGCTCGCTGTGCTCGCTCATGCCAGTCCTTCCACTGTCGGTGACTCGGCGGCCGGCCCGGGTTGCGGCACGGCGCCGACCGCGAAGAAGGCCCGCCGGCGCAGTTGCGCCCACCGGCCGGCGGGACCGCGGTCGCGGCCCCGGACCTGGGCGCCGCTGACCTCGGTCCCCGCGTGCCGCGCCGCCTCCTGGGCGGCCTCCGGCAGCGACCGTACGCCCTCGACCGGGGCCGGCGCAGCCCTGCGTTCCTGCCCGGCGCCCAAGGCGGACAGGACCGTCGGCAGCAGGGCGGCCGCGGCGACCGCGTAGCCCTCCGCCGACGGGTGGAACCGGTCCCACGCGAACATCCGGGTCGGCTCGGCCGTGAACCGGGGCCCGAGCAGGTCACCGAGGGAGACCGTCCAGCCGCCGGCCTCGACCACGGCGACGGTCTGGGCGGCGGCGAGCTGCCGGCTCCACCGGCGGGCCAGCCAGCGCAGCGGTGGCTGGATGGGCCGGATCGCCCCCAGGTCCGGGCAGGTGCCGACCACCACCTCGCAGCCGGCGCCCCGCAGCGCGGTGACCGCCTCGACCAGATAGCGCACGGCCAGCGCCAGGGGCGTGCGGTTGGTGACGTCGTTGCCGCCGATCAGGATGACGGCGATGTCGGGCCGGCACTCGAGAGCCGCCTCGACCTGGTGCCGCAGCACCGCGGACAGGGCCCCCACCACGGCGAACCGGTGCAGCCGGACCGGCCGTTGCAGCCGCCGGGACAGGCCGGTGGCGAGCAGCGCGCCCGGCGTCTCGCGGCGGCGGTGCACGCCGTAGCCGGCGGCGGAGGAGTCGCCCAGGATCACCATGGTGACCGCGGGACCGGGCAGCTTCGCCCCGTACACCCCGTCGCAGCGCGGCGGCGGCGCCTCCGCCATCGGGATGGTGCGGCGGGCCTGCCGGGCCTGGCCGATCAGCACGCCGCCGGTGGCGACGGCGGCGGCCGCGGTCGCGCCCGTGCCGATCGCGGCCAGCCAGGCGACGCGCCGCACGAGCTGCCAGCGCGGACCGGCCGGAACGACGGAACCAGCGACCCCCATGCACCGACATTATCGCGACCCCACGACCGGGCGCTGTCGCCGAGACGGCTGCGCGACGCCTGGAAGACGACGGTTCCGGGTACCTGTTCCATCGGCCGGTGGGCTTGCGTCGGGGCGGCACGCTGGCGTACGGAAGGGAGCGACGCGATGGGTAGGACACTGCAACGACGGGCGGCGTTCGTCGCGCTGGCCCGCGCGCTGGCGGTCGGGGTACGGGGCGGGCCGTCGGTGGGCAAGCGGCTGGCGGCGCTGCCCCGGATGATCCGGGCGACCGCCCGCGGGGAGTACGACGGCGGCCTCCGGCTGGCACTGATGACCGCCGCCACGGCGTACATCGTCTCGCCGGTCGACCTGCTGCCGGAGATCCCGCTGGCGATCTTCGGGCTGGCCGACGACGCGGTCATGGTGACCTGGCTGGCCGGCAGCGTGCTCGCCGAGACCGAACGGTTCCTGGAGTGGGAGGCGGGCCGTGCGTCGGTCGTCCCGGGCGAGGTGGTCGGCTGACGGGACGTAGGCTGGGTGTGGGTATTCGTCTGCCCGGCCGCCCACCCGGCGGCGCCGGAGGAGAAGGGCACAACCAGGTGCAGTACTACGACAACGTCGTCGAGTTGATCGGTAACACCCCGCTGGTCCGCCTGCGCAACGTCACCGAGGGCGTCCAGGCCACCGTGCTGGCGAAGGTGGAGTACCTGAACCCCGGCGGGTCGGTCAAGGACCGGATCGCCCTGCGCATGGTCGAGGACGCCGAGCGCGCCGGCATCCTCAAGCCGGGCGGCACGATCGTCGAGCCGACCAGCGGCAACACCGGTGTCGGGCTGGCCCTGGTGGCCCAGCTGAAGGGCTACCGGTGCGTGTTCGTCTGCCCGGACAAGGTCAGCCAGGACAAGCAGGACGTGCTGCGGGCGTACGGGGCGGAGGTCGTGGTGTGCCCGACCGCCGTCGCGCCGGAGGACCCGCGCTCGTACTACAACGTCTCCGACCGGCTGGCCCGCGAGATTCCCGGCGCGTGGAAGCCCAACCAGTACGCGAACCCGGCCAACCCGCGCTCCCACTACGAGACGACCGGGCCCGAGCTGTGGAAGCAGACCGAGGGCCGGATCACGCATTTCGTTGCCGGCGTCGGCACCGGCGGGACGATCTCCGGCATCGGCCGCCACCTCAAGGAGGTCTCCGACGGGCGGGTGCGGGTCGTCGGCGCCGACCCGGAGGGGTCGGTCTACTCCGGCGGCACCGGTCGCCCGTACCTGGTCGAGGGGGTCGGCGAGGACTTCTGGCCGGAGACGTACGACCGGGGCGTCGCCGACGAGATCGTCGAGGTGTCCGACAAGGCGTCGTTCGAGATGACCCGCCGCCTCGCCCGCGAGGAGGGGCTGCTGGTCGGCGGTTCCTGCGGCATGGCGGTCGTCGCGGCGCTGGAGGTGGCCCGCCGGGCCGGGCCGGACGACGTGGTCGTGGTGCTGCTGCCGGACGGCGGCCGGGGCTACCTCTCCAAGATCTTCAACGACGCGTGGATGGCCCGGTACGGCTTCCTGGACAACGCCGGTTCCGAGCCGACCGTGGCCGACGCGCTCGCGAGCAAGCCGGGCGGCCTGCCCGAGCTGGTGCACGTCCACCCCACCGAGACGGTCCGGGACGCGATCGACTACATGCGCGAGTACGGCGTCTCCCAGCTGCCGGTGCTCAAGGCCGAGCCGCCGGTGGTGACCGGCGAGGTGGCGGGGTCGATCGCGGAGCGGGATCTGCTCGACGCGCTCTTCACCGGGCAGGCGCACCTGCACGACACCATCGAGCGGCACATGGGTGACCCGCTGCCGATGATCGGTGGCGGCCAGCCGGTGAGCGAGGCGGTCGCCCTGCTGGAGAAGTCCGACGCCGCCCTGGTGCTGGTCGACGGCAAGCCGAAGGGCGTCCTGACCCGCCAGGACCTGCTGGCCCACCTCGGCGCCCACTAGGCCGCCCTAGCCCCGCGACCGCCCGTCCCCCCCCCCGGGGGCGCCGGGGGGCGGCGCCCCCCCAGTTAGCGGGCCGAG
>JAEYGD010000060.1 GCA_023402505.1 Actinomycetes bacterium | reverse complement strand
ACATCAACCAGATGATCGTCACCCTCCGGGAGACGACCAAGAAGAACGCCGAGCAGGGCTGGCTGGACTCCAACCTGGCCCGCATCGGCGGCCTCCTCCAGGGCCAGCGGGACCTCGGCGAGGTCTGCCGCATGATCATGATGGAGGTCACCCCGCTGGTCGACGCGCAGCTCGGCGCGTTCTTCCTGGTCGACAACTCCGAGGGGAGCCTGCGGCTGCGGCTCGCCGCCTCGTACGGCTATGTGGCCCGCGGGCACGACGTGACGTTCGGCCCCGGCGAGGGCCTGGTCGGGCAGACCGCCCTGTCCCGCCGCACGATCCGGGTCAGCGCCGCACCGGACAACCGGCTCACGCTGCGCTCCGGCCTCGCCGACACCCCACCGGCCGACCTGGTGGTGCTGCCGGTCCTCTTCGAGGGCGAACTGCTCGGCGTGATCGAGTTCGCCAGCGTGGCCGCCTTCTCCGGCCTGCACCTGTCGTTCCTGGAGCGCCTGGTCCTCACCATCGGCGTCGCGGTCAACACCATCCAGGCGAACCGGCGTACGGAGGAACTGCTCGCCCAGTCGCAGCGGCTGGCCCACGAGTTGCAGGAGCAGTCGGCCGAGCTGCAGCGCACCAACGCCGAGCTGGAGGACAAGGCGAAACTGCTGTCCGAGCAGAAGGGCAACATCGAGACGAAGAACCGGGAGATCGAGCTGGCCCGGCTCGGCCTGGAGGAGAAGGCGCAGCAGCTCACCCGGGCCTCCGCGTACAAGTCGGAGTTCCTGGCCAACATGAGCCACGAGCTGCGTACGCCACTGAACTCCCTGCTGCTCCTGGCCCGGCTGCTCGCCGAGAACTCGGAGCGGAACCTCACCGCGAAGCAGATCGAGTTCGCCCGCACCATCCACAGCGCCGGATCCGACCTGCTCTCGCTGATCGACGACATCCTCGACCTGTCCAAGATCGAGGCGGGCCGGATGGACGTGGAGCCGACCGAGATCCGGTTCGCCGAGATCCGCAGCTACGTCGAGCAGGCGTTCGTGCCGCAGGCCGAGGAGAAGGGCCTCGACCTCGAGGTCCGGGTCAGCGGGGACCTGCCGGAGTCGATCGTCACCGACGCGCAGCGGCTCCAGCAGATCCTGCGCAACCTGCTCTCCAACGCGGTCAAGTTCACCGACACCGGCGCGGTGACGCTGACCATCGCCCCGGCCCCGGAGAACGCGGTCTTCGACGTGCCGGCGCTGACCAACGCACGGCAGGTGATCGCGTTCACCGTCGTCGACACCGGCATCGGCATCTCCGACGACAAGCTGTCGATCATCTTCGAGGCGTTCCAGCAGGCCGACGGCACCACCAGCCGCCGCTACGGCGGCACCGGCCTGGGCCTGTCGATCAGCCGGGACCTGGCGCGGCTGCTGGGCGGTGCGATCAACGTGTCGTCGGCGCCCGGGCAGGGCTCGACGTTCACCCTCTTCGTACCCGACGTCCTGGCCCCGGACGCGGTCGTGGCGCCGGCGCCGCCGTCGCCCACCCGGGCGGGCCTCCCGTCGTCGCTGCTGATGCCTCCGGTGGAGCTGCTGCCCGAGGCGGCCGAGGCGCCGGCCACCCGGCGGCTGGAGGGCGTGACCGTGCTCATCGTGGACGACGACGTACGGAACGTGTTCGCCCTGACGAGTGCATTGGAGTTGCACGGTATGACCGTGTTGTACTCGGACAACGGGGCGGACGGCGTCCGCCTGCTGGCCGAGCATCCGGAGGTGGACATCGTGCTGATGGACGCCATGATGCCCGACCAGGACGGATACGAGACGACCCGGCAGATCCGGCGCAACCACCGGTTCGCCGACCTCCCGATCGTCTTCCTGACCGCGAAGGCGATGCCCGGTGACCGGGAGTCGGCCCTGGCGGCCGGGGGAAGTGACTACATCACCAAGCCCGTCGACCTGGATGAGCTGATCGAGCTCATGTCGTCCTGGATCCGCGGCAGCCGGAGCGAGGAGAGTTCGTGACCCAGATGGCGAAGGCGCTGCTGGTGGACGACCGCCGGGAGAACCTGATGGCCCTGGAGGCGATCCTCCAGGGACTCCCGGTGCAGTCGGTGGCCGTGGAGAGCGGTGAGGCGGCCCTCAAGCAGCTCCTCGTCGACGACTTCGCGGTGATCCTGCTCGACGCCCAGATGCCCGACATGGACGGCTTCGAGACGGCCAGCCACATCAAGCGGCGCGAGCGTACGCGGCACGTGCCGATCATCTTCCTCACCGCCGCCGACCGCGACGCCCAACTGGCCCTGCGCGGGTACGCGGCCGGCGCCGTCGACTACCTCACCAAGCCGTTCGACCCGTGGGTGCTGCGCGCCAAGGTGTCGGTCTTCGTGGAGTTGTGGGTGAAGACCCGGCAGCTCGCGGCCCAGTCCGACCTGGTCCGCGAGCGGGACGTCCAGTGGCGGCTGCTCACCGATGCCGTCGACGAGGCGACCACGCTGCTCCGGACGGACGGCGACCCGGAAGCGGTCACCCGGGCGATCGACCTGCTGGAACAGGCCCGCTGGGGCAACCCGGACTGACCGGGGTCAGGTCGTGGGGGAACCGTTGCGGATCATCAGGGCGCTGCGGAGGCCGGTGATGTCCAGGACGCGGAGCAGGAAATCGCCCACGTTCGTCAGCACCAGCAGGCTCTGCGCGTGACTGGCCTTGCGGCTGAGCACGACCAGCGTGCCCAGGCCCTGCGAGTCGCAGAAGGTGACACCGGCCAGGTCGAGCACGATCCGCGGCGGCGGGTCGGTCAGCACCTCGTTGACGACGGTCGAGAGCTGGGCGGCCGTGAGCATGTCGATCTCACCGGCGAGACGAAGGACCGCTTCGTCACCCGACCGGTGCAGCGTGATGGACAGTTCGGCACGATCCACCCGGTCAGCCTATCGCGATCTCGACCCACCGGCCTGTCGAGACGGAACGGCCCCGGTGACCGCTGCCGCCCCAGGGTGAGACTGGTAACCCCGGTCCGGGGTGCCTGCCGGTCCGGCCGCCGACGCTGACACAATGGCGGCATCGTGACCGACGTGTTTCCCGCCGGAACCGGCCGCTACCCGGCCGACGCGCCGGCCTCCGAGGCCCTGTTCGACCGCGCCCGCGCCATCGTGCCGGGCGGGGTGAACTCCCCTGTGCGCGCGTTCCGTGCCGTCGGCGGCACCCCGCGCTTCATGGTCCGGGGGGAGGGCCCGTGGCTGCACGACGCCGACGGGCGGCGCTACGTCGACCTGGTCTGCTCCTGGGGGCCGCTGATCCTCGGGCACGCCCACCCCGAGGTCGTCGACGCCGTGCGGGTCGCCGCCGGGAAGGGCACCAGCTTCGGCACCCCCACCCCCGGTGAGGTGGAACTGGCTGCGGAGATCGTCGACCGTACGCCGGTCGACCAGGTGCGCCTGGTCAACTCGGGCACCGAGGCCACCATGTCGGCGATCCGGCTGGCCCGCGGCTACACCGGCCGCGCCAAGATCGTCAAGTTCGCCGGCTGCTACCACGGGCACTCGGACGCGCTGCTCGCCGCCGCGGGCTCCGGCGTCGCCACGCTCGGCCTGCCCGACTCGCCCGGCGTGACCGGCGCGGCGGCCGGCGACACGATCGTGCTGCCCTACAACGACCTCACCGCCGTCGAGGCGGCCTTCGCCGCCGAGGGCGCGCACATCGCCGCGGTCATCACCGAGGCCGCCGCCGGCAACATGGGCGTGGTCGCCCCGCGCGACAACTTCAACCAGCGGCTCGCGTCGATCGCCCACGCGCACGGCGCGCTGCTCATCGTCGACGAGGTGATGACCGGGTTCCGGGTCTCCCGCGCCGGGTGGCACGGCCTCGACGCCTCCGACGCCGACCTGTGGACGTACGGCAAGGTCATGGGCGGCGGCCTGCCCGCCGCGGCGTTCGGCGGGCGCGCGGAGATCATGGCGCGGCTGGCCCCGGCCGGCCCGGTCTACCAGGCCGGCACGCTCTCCGGCAACCCGCTCGCCTGCGCCGCCGGCCTCGCCACGCTCCGGCTCGCCGACGACGCCCTCTACCGCAGGCTGGACGAGACGGCCGCCGTCGTGGGCAAGCTCGCGGGCGACGCGCTGGCCGCCGCCGGGGTTCCGCACCGGCTGTCGTACGCCGGCAACATGTTTTCGATCTTCTTCACCGACGCCGAGGTGGTCGACTACGACACCGCCCGCACCCAGCAGGTGCCGGCGTTCAAGGCGTTCTTCCACACGATGCTCTCGGCCGGGGTCTACCTGCCGCCGAGCGCGTTCGAGTCGTGGTTCGTGTCGGCGGCGATCGACGACGCCGCCCTGGAGCAGATCGCCGCAGCGTTGCCGTCGGCGGCGGCAGCGGCAGCTGCGGCAGGTCACGGGGGGTGACTGTGAGCGCGAGGAGTGAGCCGGGTTTGCGAGCCCCGCAGTCGCGAACAAAAGGCGGCGCTGTGAGCGCGAGGAGTGAGCCGGGTTTGCGAGCCCCGCAGTCGCGAACGAGGGTGGCTGTGAGCGCGAGGAGTGAGCCGGGTCTGCGAGCCCCGCAGTCGCGAAGGAAGGTGACGCCGTGAGCAAGACGGTGGTCCACGTGCTGCGCCACGGTGAGGTGCACAACCCGGACGGCGTCCTCTACGGCCGGCTGCCCGGGTTCCGCCTCTCCGAGCTGGGTGTGCAGATGGCGAAGGCCGCCGCGCAGGGGCTCGCCGAGCGGGAGATCGTGCACGTGGTGGCGAGCCCGCTGGAGCGCGCCCAGCAGACCGCCGAGCCGATCGCCGCCCAGTTCGGGCTGCCGGTGGGGGTGGACGAGCGGTTGATCGAGAGCGCCAACTGGTTCGAGGGCAAGAAGGTGTCGCCGGGCGACGGCTCGTTCCGTGACCCGCGCAACTGGTGGGTGCTGCGGGACCCGGTCACCCCGTCCTGGGGTGAGGCGTACCGGACCATCGCCGAGCGCATGTTCGCCGCCCTGCACGCCGCCCGGGTGGCCGCCGAGGGGCGGGAGGCGGTGCTCGTCTCCCACCAGTTGCCGATCTGGACGCTGCGCCGCTACGTCGAGCGCAAGCGGCTCTGGCACGACCCGCGCAAGCGGCAGTGCGGCCTCGCCAGCCTCACCACGTTCCACTTCGACGGCGCCAAGGTGGCGGGGATCGGCTACTCGGAGCCGGCCGCGCACCTGATCGCGATGTCGCCGACCGCCCGGACGGCCAAGGGGGCCTGATGAACGCCCGGAGGTGGACCGCCGGTCTGCTCGCCACCGTCGCCACGGTGGCGCTGGCCGCCTGTACCGCACCGAAGGGCGAGGAGGCCTGCGCCACGAACGCCGACGGCGTCATCGAGTGCGCGCCCGAGCAGCGTTCCGCCGCCCCGAAGCTCGCCGGTGAACTGCTCGACGGCGGCAGCTACGACGTGGCGAAGGATCGCGGTCAGGTCGTGGTGGTCAACTTCTGGGGTTCGTGGTGCGCGCCCTGCCGCGCCGAGGCCGACGACCTGGAAGCCACCTACCAGGCCACCAAGGGCTCCGGCGTGACGTTCCTCGGCGTCAACGTGCAGGACCAGCGGGACAAGGCGAAGGCGTTCGAGGAGGGGCGGGTGACCTACCCGAGTCTCTTCGACCCGGGCAGCCGCCTGGCCTTGGCGCTCGACATCCCGCCGAACACCGTTCCCGCGACCGTCGTGCTGGACCGGGACGGCCGGATCGCCGCGGTGATCCGGGCCGCCGTCAAGCAGCAGGGTCTGCAGCCCATCGTCGAACGGATCGCCGCGGAGTCGCCCGCGCCGACCGGCGAACGCTGATGGGTGAGACCTTCCGGGAACTCGCCCAGTCCGGCCCGCTGCTGTTCGCCATCGGCGCGGCGGCCCTGGCCGGCCTGGTCAGCTTCCTCTCGCCGTGCGTGCTGCCGCTGATGCCGGGCTACCTGTCGTACGTGACCGGCCTGGCCGGCGCCGACCTGGAAGGCCGGGGCGCGCCCGGTCCGGCCCCGGTCGACGCGGGCGGCGGGGGTGTCGCGCTGCGGGAGCGCACCGCGCGGGTCGCGGTGGCCGCCGTCAAGGGGCGGGTGCTCGCCGGGACGCTGCTGTTCATCGCCGGCTTCACGGTCGTCTTCACCGCCACCGCCATCCTCTTCTCCACCGTCGGCAAGATCTTCTTCCAGTACGAACGGGCACTGGAGATCGGCATCGGCACCCTGGTCGTGGTGCTCGGCCTCAGCTACCTCGGGGTGCTCCCCGGCATGCAGCGCGAACTGCGCATCCAGCGGCTGCCCGCCGCCGGGCTGCTCGGCGCCCCGGTGCTCGGCGCGGTCTTCGCGCTCAGCTGGCTGCCCTGCACCGGCCCGACCCTCGGCGCGGTCCTCGGCATGGCCACCGTCGAGGGGCAGACCGACCGGGCCGTGGTGCTGGCCGTGGCGTACTGCCTCGGGCTGGGGGTACCGTTCGTCGTCTTCGGGCTGGGCTTCCAACGCCTGCTCGGGGTCTTCCGCGCCGTCCGGCGCAACAGCCGGTGGGTCACCCGGATCGGCGGCGCGCTGCTGATCCTGATCGGCCTCGCGCTGGTGACCGGCGGCTGGACCAACGTCGTGATCTGGTTGCAGACCACCGTCGGGGTGGGCGAGGTGAGCATCTGATGACCGTCGTGGACGACCGGCCGGCACCACCGGCCGAGGCGCCCCGGCGCCGCCCCAACCCGGTCCTCGCGCTGCTGCGCAACTCGTGGCGGCAGCTCACCAGCATGCGTACGGCGCTGGTCCTGCTCTTCCTGCTCGCGATCGCCGCGATCCCCGGTTCGGTGCTGCCCCAGCGCGGCGTCAACCCGGAGGACGTCCGGGACTACTTCGCCGAGCACCCCGACCTGGCACCGGTGCTGGACCGGATCGGCGCGTTCGAGGCGTTCGGCTCGGTCTGGTTCTCCGCCATCTACCTGCTGCTGTTCACCTCGCTGATCGGCTGCATCACGCCCCGCCTGCGGGACCACGTACGGGCCCTGCGGTCACAGCCACCGCCGGTGCCGAAGCGGCTCGACCGGCTGCCCCAGCACGCCGTCTTCGCCGCCCCGGCGGGCGGCGCCGACGCGATCGCCGAGTCGCTGCGCCGCCGCCGCTGGCGGGTGGCGGTCCGCGGCGACGAGGTGTCCGCCGAGAAGGGCTACCTCAAGGAGACCGGCAACCTGCTCTTCCACACCTCGATGGTGGTGGTGCTGATCGGCGTCGCGCTCGGCTCCTGGTACGGCTGGAGCGGCAACCGCCTGCTCGTCGCGGGCGCGGACAACGCGTTCTGCAACACCAAGCAGCAGTACGCCGAGACCACGTTCGGCCCCCGCGTCGGCAGCGGTGACCTGCCCCGGTTCTGCATGACGTTGGACGACTTCGAGGCGGAGTTCCTGGCCTCCAACGGCCAGCCGGAGTCCTTCAACGCGAAGGTCACCGTCGACGAGGACGGCGGGACGCCCCGGTCGGCCGAGTTCTCGGTGAACTCCCCGCTGCGGCTGGACGGCGCCAACGTCTACCTGCTCGGCCACGGGTACGCCCCGGTGGTCCGCTACACCGATCGCTTCGGGCGCAGCCAGACCAGCCCGTACCCCTTCCTCAGCACCGGGGACATCGGCCTGACCGGGGAGGGGGCGGCCCTTTTCCCGGACGCGAACGTCGACCCGGCGACCGGGCAGCGGGACCCGGACCTCCAGATGGCGTTCACCGGCCTCTACCTGCCGACGGCCCCACCGGAGGGCCCGTTCGTCCGGTCCGAGTTCCCGACCGAGCGCAACCCGCTGCTCAACCTGGTCGCCTACCGGGGGAACCTGGGCCTGGACGCGGGCATCCCCGGCTCGGTCTACGAGCTGGACGAGCGGCAGGTGAGCTCCGGCCGGGTCAAGGAGGTCGGCAGCAAGCTGCTCAAGGTCGGTGAGACGTGGACCCTGGACGACGGCACGAAGCTGGAGTTCCTGGGCACCGAGCCGTACATCGTCCTGTCCGTGCGGTACGACCCCGGTTCGACGCTGCTGCTGGTCAGCTCCGGGGCGCTGCTGCTCGGCCTGATGGGCTCGCTCTTCGGTCGCCGCCGGCGGGTGTTCTTCCGGGTGCTGCCCCCCGCCGGGGTGACGGCCGACGCCCCCGCTGGTGGATCTCCGACGATGCGTAGTAGCTTGGTCGAGGCCGGTGGCCTGCCACGCACCGACCATCCCGGGTTCGCCGACGAGTTCGCGCAACTCGTGGTCGCGGCCGGCGGCGACGGGGAGCGGGACGGGCACGACCGGGCCGGAGCGCGAGAAGGAGCCGAGTGATGTCCGCACTCTCCGACCAGCTGGTGTCGTTCGCGATCCTGGCGTACCTGGTCGCGATGATCGCCCACGCCGTCGAGTACGCGCTCGGCAACTCCCGTGCGCGGGTGGCCGCCGCGCCGGCCCGCGAGCTGGTCGGCGCCGGTGTCGGCTCGGCTGGGGGCGGCGTCGCGGAGCCGCCCGTCGCGGCC
>JAEYGD010000053.1 GCA_023402505.1 Actinomycetes bacterium | reverse complement strand
GGCCGCGACGTGGCGCGTCCCACCGCCGCCGGTCACCGGCCCGGCGGAGGCGTCCCACCCGGACACCTGACCGGCCCATCGCCGCCGTCGGGCGGCCGCCCCGGTCGCGGCCGGGATTCTCCCGAACGTGGTGCCGCTCCCGAACGTGGTGCCGCTCCCGGCGCTGACGCCGCCGTTCGCGCCGGGCTGCCACCCGGGCCGGTACGGCGACCAGCAGCACCCGGCGCGGAACTCGCCGCGCAGCGGCGTGGGCTGGAGGTGGCCGGCACCGGGCCGGCCGGGTCGTTCCGGCGCGGTGCGTCGACCTGCCCGGACGGCCGCGACGTCCACGCCACGCACCCAGCTCCCGAGATCGACGCGCACGCTCACGCACCGTCACCCGGGCGCCGGCACACACACCCACTGTGCCGCCCTTTGCTCTGCACCCCTATACGCACCGGTGACGGTCCGCACCTGGTGCGTATCGGGGTGCAGAGCAAAGTCGGCGAGGCGAGGTGTGTGGCTCGGACGGTCGGCGACACGAACGCCCAGGTCACGTCGCCGCCACCACCGGACGAGCCGCGTGCGGCCACCGGCGCGGTGCCGCCCGCGGTCACCCTCCGTTCCGGACGGCGGCCACCACGCTCCGTCAGCGCCGTCCGGTGTGGATCCACAGCGCGCGCGAAGACGGTCGATGCCCGTACTGCGCGAAAAATCTGTGTGAAATGCTGTCGGCGTGACAACCTGATTGACGCTCATTGCGTTGCCGGTGCGAGCGGGATCGACCGAACGGATGACAACCAAAGCGTTTTCCTTCGCGTTGCCGGTCACTGTGGACGTGACCGAACGGATGACAACCGAATCGCGCCGTTACGGCAAGGAGCCGCTGCCGTTGCCGAACCGTTGTCGACGCATGACAACCGATCCCGTCGTTATCTGAACGATTCTTTTCTCCCTTTCCGCCTCGCTTATCGTCGGCGCTGACGCAGTTCCGCCACGAAGGGGCCCGCGATGAGCGACATGTCCCACCCGCCGTCCCTGTCCCTGACCGGGGACCCGACCGACCCGGTGGCCGAGGTGAACTCACCGGCCGAGGCGCCGACGCCGACCACGCACCGCGACATCGTGGGCCGCTCACCGGGGCAGCTCGCCTGGCTTCGGCTCAAGCGGGACCGGACGGCGCTGCTCAGTGGCGTCACCCTCGTCGTCGCGATGCTGGTGGCGCTGGCCGCCCCGCTCATCGAATGGCTGACCGGCATCGACCCGACCGACAAGTTCGTCGATCGGCTCAACGATTTCGGCATGCCGCTCGGCTACGCCGGAGGAATCAGCCGCGACCATTTGCTCGGTCTGGAGCCGGGCAGCGGCCGGGACATCCTCATGCAACTGGTCTACGGCCTGCGTACGTCATTGTTCATCGCCTTCGTCTCGGCGGTGCTGGCGTCCCTGGTCGGGGTGGCCGTCGGTATCGTCGCCGGTTACGCCCGCGGTTGGCTGGACAGCCTCATCAACTGGTTCATCGACGTCACGCTGGCCTTTCCGTTCCTCATCTTCGCCCTCGCGGTCATCCCGATCGTCGAGGACCGTTTCTTCACCGAGCGGGAGGCCCCGCCGCCGAGCTTCCGGATCGCGCTCATCGTCGCCACGTTCGGCCTGTTCAGCTGGACCTACACGGCGCGGCTGGTGCGCGGCCAGGTCATCTCGCTGCGGGAGCGGGAGTTCGTCGACGCGGCGCGGGCCGCCGGCGCGAGCACGGGCCACCTGCTGCTGCGCCAGTTCCTGCCGAACATCTGGGCGCCGATCCTGGTCACGCTGTCGCTGAACGTGCCGCAGTTCATCGCGATCGAGGCCGCCCTGGCGTTCGTCAACATCGGCGTCACCGAGCCCACCCCGGACCTGGGTCGCATGATCTACAACAGCATCGGCTACGTGGCGAGCGACCCCTGGTACACCCTGTTCCCCGGATTGACGATCTTCATCCTCGTTCTGGCGTTCAACCTCTTCGGCGACGCGCTGCGGGACGCCCTGGATCCCCGGTCAACCCGGTAACCGAAATCCGATCACCAACCGTTCGTCCGGCGAACGGCGGGCCGCCCACGGCCCGCGCCGGGCGGGAAGGGAGATGCGCTGTGCACAGGAGAGCCCGGACACTGTCGATCGGTGTCCTGTCGGTGGCGTTGCTCGCCACCGGCTGCACCCGGACCACCGACGACGACGGCGGCACCGGCACCGGCAACGACGAGGCGAAGACCCAGACCGGCTCGATCTCGTACGAGGCTTCCGACAACCAGGGCCCGGCGGCGGCCGTCGAGGGCGCCAGCAAGGGCGGGACGATCACCGTCCTGCGGGAGTTCGACTTCGAGCACCTCGACCCGGCCCGCAACTACGTCAACGTGCAGCAGTTGACCACCGGCCTGATCTACCGGTCGCTGACCGGCTACAAGGAGAACGGCACCGGCGAGATGCTCCTCGTGGGCGACCTCGCCAAGGACCCCGGCAAGGACGTCAACGGCGACTGCAAGGTGTGGGAGTTCACCCTCCGCGACGGGGTGAAGTACGAGGACGGCTCGCCGGTCACCTCGAAGGACGTCGCGTACGGGGTCGCCCGGTCGTTCGCCCCGCAGCTCAACGAGGGACCCCACTACATCCAGCAGTGGCTCTACCCGGGCGGCGAGTACAACGCCACCTACAAGGGACCGTACGACGGCGGCAAGCCGATGCCGGACGGCGTGGAGACCCCGGACGACAAGACGATCCGGTTCACCTTCGCCGACCCGCACTGCGACATGCCGTACGCGGCGGCGATGGCGACCACCGCGCCGGTGCCGCCGACCAAGGACACCAAGACGAACTACGACCTGCGGCCGTTCTCGTCCGGGCCGTACAAGGTGAAGTCGTACCAGCGGGACGTGGCGCTGGAACTGGAGCGCAACCCGAACTGGGACCCGAACACCGACCCGCTGCGCACCGCGTACCCGGACGGGTTCCGGTTCGCCTTCGGACTCGAGGGCGCGCAGATCGCCGAGCGCCTCGTCGCCGACGCCCCGGCCGACCAGGCCGCGTTCACCTGGACCGACGTGCCGCCCGCCGTGCTGCCCCGGACCACGTCCGGCCCGGTGGCCGAGCGGGTGGTCAAGGGCCCGACGCAGTACGTCTGGATGCTCAACATCAACACCCAGCGGGTCACCGACGTCAACGTCCGCAAGGCGCTGAACTACGCCGTGGACAAGGACGCGGCGCTCAAGGCCATCGGCGGCCAGGCCGCCGGCACGCCGGCCACCACGCTGATGTCGCCGACCACCGCCGGCTGGAAGCAGTACGACGTGTTCGGCGCGCCGCCCGGCGGCGACCCGCAGAAGGCCAAGGAGCTGCTCGGCGGCAAGACGCCGGAGCTGGTGCTGGCGCACGCCAACACCGAACAGCGCACCCAGCAGGCCGAGGCGATCCGCAAGACCCTGACCGAACGTGGCTTCAAGATCACCATGAAGTCCGTCGAGTCGTCCAGCTACTACGACGAGATCGGCCGCAAGAACAATCCGTACGACCTGTACCTGGGTGGTTGGGGTTCGGACTGGCCGACCGGCTCGACCATCATCCCGCCCCAGTTCGACGGCCGGGAGATCACGGCCGAGGGGAACTACAACCTCTCCTACATCAACGACCCGGCCGTCAGCGCCGAGGTCGACCGGGTCCGGAGGCTGCCGGCGGCCGAGCAGGACGCGGAGTGGATGAAGCTCGACGAGAAGATCATGCGCGAGCAGGTCCCGGTCGTGCCGGTCTACTACGACGCCACCTACGTGCTGCACGGCTCGAAGGTCGGCAACGTCTTCCTCAGCGACGCCTTCGGCGCCATCCAGGTCAACACCATCTACGTCAAGCAGTGACGCCCCGGCGGGGAGCGGCACGCGCCGCTCCCCGCCGCAGTCCGAGAGGTTCGCGGATGCTCCGTTTCATCGTCCGGCGGCTGCTCGTCGCGGTCGTCACCCTCATCGTCATCAGCCTGGTCACCTTCGGACTGTTCTTCGCGGTGCCCAGCAGCCCGGCCAAGGTGATGTGCGGCAAGAACTGCACCGCGGCGGACATCGCCCAGGTGGAGGAGCGGCTCGGCATCCGCGACCCGCTGCCGGAGCAGTACAGCAACTTCGTCAGCGGCATCTTCGTCGGCCGGACCTTCGGTTCCGGCGACTTCCAGCGGGAGTGCCCGGCCCCCTGCCTCGGGTACTCGTTCCGCAACGACCAGCCGGTGACCGAGATCGTCACGCAGCGGGCGCCGGTCACCTTCAGCATCGTCTTCGGCGCGGCGGCGATCTGGATCCTGCTCGGCGTGACCCTCGGCATGATCTCCGCCCTCCGGCGGGGCACGGTCTTCGACCGCGTGGCCATCGGGGTCAGCCTCGCCGGCGCCTCCATGCAGGTCTACTTCTTCGGCCTCATCCTGCTCTACGTCCTCGTCTACGCCACCGGGCTGCTGCCGTTCCCGACCTACACGCCGCTGACCGACAACCCGGCGAAGTGGGCGCTGGGACTCCTGCTGCCCTGGATGACGCTCGGTTTCCTCAACTCGGCGCTGTACGCCCGACTCGCCCGGGCGCAGATGCTGGAGACGCTGTCGGAGGACTTCGTGCGGACCGCCCGGGCCAAGGGACTGCCGCTGCGCCGGGTGCACACCCGGCACGCCCTGCGGGCGGCGATCACCCCGATCGTGACCATCGCCGGCCTGGACGTCGGCGCGGCCCTGGGCGGCACCTTCATCACCGAGACCATCTTCGGCCTGCAGGGCCTGGGCAAGGCCACCGTCGAGGCGGTGCAGTTCCTGAACCTGCCGGTGGTCATGGCCACCGTCCTGCTGGCCGCCATCTTCATCGTGGTCGCCAACATCGTCGTCGACCTGCTGTACGCGGTCATCGACCCACGGGTGCGGCTGAGCTGATGAGAGGAGACGACATGACCAGCACCGCCGAGCCGGCCGCCCGCCGGCCCGGCCCCTACCTGCGGGTGGAGGACCTCAAGGTGCACTTCTCGACCGAGGACGGCACCGTCCGGGCGGTCGACGGGGTGTCGTTCGCCGTGGAGCGGGGCCGCACCCTCGGCATCGTGGGCGAGTCCGGCTCGGGCAAGAGCGTCACTTCCCTGGCGGTTCTGGGCCTGCACGACCAGCGCCGGACCCGGCTGTCCGGGCGGATCCTCCTCGGCGAGCGTGATCTCCTCCGGCTGCCCGAGGAGGAGGTACGCCGGCTGCGGGGGCGCGACATGGCGATGGTCTTCCAGGATCCGTTGTCGGCGTTGCACCCGTACTACACGGTGGGCCGGCAGGTCGCGGAGGCGTACCGGGTGCACCATCCGGGGACCGGCCGGCGCGAGGCGCGGCAGCGGGCGGTGGACATGTTGGGCCGGGTGGGGATTCCGCAGCCGGGGCGGCGGGTCGACCAGTATCCGCACGAGTTCTCCGGCGGCATGCGGCAACGGGCGATGATCGCGATGGCGTTGGTCAACGACCCGGCCCTGTTGATCGCCGACGAGCCCACCACGGCGTTGGACGTCACGGTGCAGGCACAGATCCTGGACCTGTTGGCGGACCTGCAGGCCGAGTTCCGGTCCGCGATCGTCATGATCACGCATGACCTGGGCGTGATCAGCCAGGTCGCCGACGAGGTGTTGGTGATGTACGGCGGTCGGGCGGTGGAGCACGGGAGCGTGGAGCAGGTGCTGCGGCGGCCGCAGCACCCGTACACGTGGGGGTTGTTGTCGAGCGTGCCGTCGTTGCACGGTGACGCGGACGCGGATCTGGTGCCGATCCCGGGCAACCCGCCGAGCCTGATCAACCTGCCGCCGGGGTGCGCGTTCCATCCGCGGTGCCGGTACGCCGACCGCAACGGTGGCCGCTCCCGCGCCCAGGTGCCGCAGTTGCGCCAGGTGCGGGAGCGAGGCCACCTGGTCGCGTGTCACCTGCCGGAGGCGGACCGGCTGGGTATCTACCGGGACGAGATCACCGACGTGGGGGTGGCACGGTGAACGCGCAGGTGTCGCCGGCCGGTCCGCCGGACGAGGTGTTGCTGCGGGTGCGCGGGTTGACCAAGCACTTCCCGGTGCGGACGGGGTTGCGTGCCGCAGGTGTGGTGCGGGCGGTCGACGGCGTGGATTTCGAGGTGCGGGCGGGGGAGACGCTCGGGCTGGTGGGGGAGTCCGGGTGTGGGAAGACCACGACCGGGCGGATGCTGGTGCGGCTGCTGGAGCCGACCGCGGGCAGTATCGAGTTCGCCGGGCGGGACATCACGCACGTCGGGCGGCGGGGGCTGCGGCCGCTGCGACAGGAGTTGCAGATCATCTTCCAGGATCCGTACGCGTCGTTGAACCCGCGGCACACGGTGGGGCGGATCGTGGCGATGCCGTTGCAGGTCAACCGGATCACCCCGCCCGGTGGGGTCAAGGCGCGGGTGCAGGAGCTGCTGGAGCTGGTGGGGTTGAACCCGGAGCACTACAACCGGTACCCGCACGAGTTCTCCGGCGGGCAGCGCCAGCGGGTCGGGATCGCGCGGGCCCTGGCCCTGCGGCCGAGGCTGATCGTGGCCGACGAGCCGGTGTCGGCGTTGGACGTCTCGATCCAGGCGCAGGTGGTCAACCTGCTGCGGCGCCTGCAGCGGGACCTGGGGTTGGCGTTCGTGTTCATCGCCCACGACCTGGCGGTGGTGCGGCACTTCTGTCACCGGGTCGCGGTGATGTACCTGGGCCGGGTCGTGGAGATCGGTGACCGCGCCGACATCTACGCCCGGCCGCAGCATCCGTACACCCGGGCGTTGCTCTCGGCGATCCCGGACGTGACCCGCCTCGGCCCGGCCGGACGCATCCGCCTCACCGGCGACGTCCCGACCCCTCTGGACCCGCCCAGCGGCTGCCGGTTCCGCACCCGCTGCTGGAAGGCCCAGGACATCTGCGCCACCACCGAACCCGACCTGGTACCCCGCGACGGCGGCCGACAGGCCACCGCCTGCCACTTCCCCGAAACCGGACCGCTCGTCGCCGACGGTGAACCGGACGCCGACGCGTCGACCCCGGCCGCCGCCACCTCCGGCGGTGGGGCCGACCCGGCGGGGTGAGCCTCCTCCACCCCGCCGGGCTGGTG
>JAEYGD010000544.1 GCA_023402505.1 Actinomycetes bacterium | reverse complement strand
GGCGACCCTGGTGCCGGCCGGCACCGAGATCACCCGGATCGCCGACGGCACCGCCGTCCTCGCGGCGGTGCCGACGACGGGCGGGGTGACCGCGACCCGGCTGCGGGAGGCGCAGGTGGCGTGGACGCTGACCCAGTTCCCCACTGTCCGGCGGGTCCGTTTCGGCGCGGGCGGCCCGGTCGGCCGGGCCGACTACGCCGATCTGCTGCCGCCGATCGTCGTGACCGCCCCCCAGGTCGGCGCCCGGGTCACCAGCCCGGTCCCGGTCGCCGGGACCGCCGACGTGTTCGAGGCGACCGTCACCGTCCGCGTGCTGGACGCCTCCGGCCGGGAGGTCGGCACCGCCTTCACCACCGCCACCTGCGGCAGCGGCTGCCGGGGCGACTACCGGGTGGCGGTGAGCTATCGGGTCGACCGGGAGCAGAACGGCACGGTCGAGGTGTACGAGGTCTCCCCCGAGGACGGTTCGCGTACGAAGACCGTCGACGTTCGCGTCCGGCTGGCACCCCGCCCCTGAGTCGACCCCGGGCACAGCGCGACGAGATTCCGTGGTTGTCGTCCCGGTGCGCTGGGCACGCCGGGCGCCGGTACGGCCCATCAACCCTTGACGCAGACCACCTGCTTGAGGTGCGCCACCACCTCGACCAGGTCCTCCTGCTGCGCCATCACCTCGGTGATGTCCTTGTACGCGGCCGGGATCTCGTCGAGCACCCCGGCGTCCTTGCGGCACTCCACGCCGGCGGTCTGCGCGGTCAGGTCCGCCGTGCTGTACGTCCGCTTCGCCTGCGCCCGCGACATCCGCCGGCCCGCCCCGTGCGACGCCGAGTGGTACGCGTCCGGGTTACCCCGGCCCCGCACGACGTACGAGCCGGTCCCCATCGACCCGGGGATGATGCCGAGCTCCCCCCGCCCGGCCCGGATCGCCCCCTTGCGGGTGACCAGCAGGTCGACGCCGTCGTACGTCTCCTCCGCCACGTAGTTGTGGTGGCAGCTCACCGGCTCGTCGAACCGCGCCTGCGGGAACCGCTCCCGCACGACCTCGCAGAGCACGGCCAGCATGACGGCCCGGTTGCGCCGCGCGTACTCCTGCGCCCACCACAGGTCCCGGCGGTACGCGTCCATCTCGGGCGTGCCGGCGAGGAACACCGCCAGGTCCCGGTCGGGCAGGTCGGCGTTGTGCGGCAGGTGCCGCGCCACCGCCATGTGCCGCTCGGCCAGTTCCTTGCCGATGTTGCGCGACCCGGAGTGCAGCATCAACCACACCCGGCCGGCGTCGTCGCCGCCCTGCTCCAGGCAGACCTCGATGAAGTGGTTGCCGCCGCCGAGGGTGCCCAGCTGCCGCCGGGCCCGGGTCTCCAGCTGCGCCACCCGCCGGTCGAGGTCGCCGAAGCGCCGCCAGAAGTCGTCCCAGCCGCGCTGCTCCAGCCCGCGTACCCGCCGCGGGTCCACCGGCGTGTCCCGCTGCGCGAAGCCGACCGGGATGGCCGCCTCGACGGCCGACCGCAGGCCGGCCAGGTCGTCCGGCAGGTCCTCGGCGGTCAGCGAGGTCCGGACCGCGGACATGCCGCAGCCGATGTCCACCCCGACCGCGGCCGGCGACACGGCCTGCCGCATCGCGATGACCGAGCCGACGGTGGCGCCCTTGCCGAAGTGCACGTCGGGCATGACGGCGACGCCCTCGACCCACGGCAGCGCACCGATGTTGCGCAGCTGGCGGGCCGCCTGCGCCTCGATGCCGTGCGGGTCGGTCCAGACCCGGACCGGCGCGCGGGTGCCGGCGAGCGGGGTGAAACCCATCGTCGTCTCCTCGTGTCGTGGGACGGTCCCGCCGCGAGGCGGGACCGGAAGGCAGAGCGGTCGGCCGGGTTCGAACCGGCGATCTTCACCGTGGCGGGGTGACGCGCTTCCAGGCTGCGCTACGACCGCATACCGGGCGACGCCGGGACGGCGTCGCCACGCAGGCCGTGCGGGGTTCGAACCCGCAACCTCCCGGTTGAGAACCGGGTGAGCTTCCCGTTGCTCCAACGGCCCGTGCCGGGTACGAAAAAGCCGCCCGACCCGGCGGGGTGGGCGGCGACCGCGTCGTGCGCGGCGTCAGTCACGCCCTCCCGGTCGCCGGCCCCGCAGCCGGCGCACACCGGTGCCGGGTTCGCCGGCCACCGCACCGCCGCACGGCACCGGCCGCGTGGTCGGGGTGTGGCGAGGCTGGTTCACGGTGGACTCCTCCGGCCGCGGTCGGGCTTGCGGACAGGACACTACGGACCGCCGCCAGTGCCCGCAACGGATATCGGCGCGGACCCCGGCGATAGGGTCGGTGCCATGCGGACCAAGCAGGAGCTGGGCGCGGCGATCCGGCGCGACCGGCGGGCAGCGCTGGTCGTCAACGCCCGCTCACGGCAGGGCCGCCACCGGTACGAACGGGCCCGTGCCCGGTTGCTGGCCGCCGGTTTCGACCTGCTCGCCGCCAGCCCGGTGGACCGGCCCGGGCAGTTGGAGGAGCGCCTCGCCGAGGCCGTCGCTCTCGGGCCCGACCTGCTGGTCGCCGGCGGCGGGGACGGCACGCTGAGCACCGCCGCGCGGCTGCTCGCACACCGGGACGTGGCGCTCGGCGTGCTGCCGCTGGGCACCACCAACAACTTCGCCCGGACCGTCGGCGTCCCGCTCGACCTGGACGCGGCCGTCGCGGTGCTCACCGACGGCAAGGTGATCGACGTGGACCTCGGGCTCGTCGGTGACCTGCGGTTCACCAACCACGTCGGCGTCGGCCTGTCCGCCGACGTGATGGCCGGTACGCCGCCACGGCTCAAGCGGGTCGGTGGGCGGCTCGCGTACCCGGTCACCGCCCTGGCCCTGCTGGCCCGGCACCGTCCGCTGCGCGCCCGGGTGCGCACCGAGGGACGGGACCACGAGTTCGTCACCCACCAGCTGTACGTGGCCAACGGCGGCTTCCACGCGGGCCGCCCGATCACCGCGGACGCCAACGCGGACGACCGGCTGCTGGTCGCGTACCCGGTGGGTGGCCCGAACCGGCGCGGGTTGCTGCGCGACACCGCCCGCAACGCGGCGACCGGTCACCGCCGGACCCTGGGCGACGAACCGTTCCTCGCGGTCGGTCAACTGTGGTTGGAGACCGACCGGCCGGCGCCGGTCGAGGTCGACGGCGAGCTGTACGGCGAGACCCCGATCCGGATCGGCCTGGACGCCAACGCGTTGCGGCTGATGGCGCCGGCCGACAGCCCGGACCGCTGAGCCGGCCTGCCGGGGCGCCGCGTAGCATCGGCGGTCGTGGCCCTGATGCGCGTTGACTTCCACTCCGACGTCCTCGGTCTCGCCACGTCGATGACGGTGATCCTGCCGCAGCGCACCGCCTCGCAGGTCGGCATGGCCGGCGCCGCGCCGGCCGGCGACCCGCCGGTGCTCTACCTGCTGCACGGCCTCAGCGACGACGACACGATCTGGCTGCGCCGCACCTCGATCGAACGGTACGTGGCACCGCTCGGCCTGGCCGTGGTGATGCCGCAGGTGGCGCGGAGCTTCTACACCGACGAGGAGCACGGCAACCGGTACTGGACGTTCCTCGACGAGGAGCTGCCGGCGGTGTGCCACGACTTCTTCCGGCTGTCGCGGCGGCGGGAGGACACGTTCGTCGCCGGGCTGTCCATGGGCGGCTACGGCGCGGTCAAGTGGGCGCTGCGCGCGCCGGAGCGGTTCGCGGCGGCGGCGAGCCTGTCCGGCGCGCTCGACGTGGCGCGCCGCCGCCACCACCCGACCACACCGCTGGACCCTCGGGTGTGGCACACCGTGTTCGGCGAGCGGACGGTGGTCGGCACCGAGGACGACACGGTGGCGCTGCTCGACCGGTACGGCACCGGCGGCGCGCAGCCGCCGGCGCTCTACCTCGCCTGCGGCACCGAGGACTTCCTGTACGAGGACAACGTACGGTTCGTCGAGGTCGCCCGGGAGCGGGGGGTGCCGCTGACGGTGGACTTCTCCCCCGGCGACCACGACTGGGGGTACTGGGACGCGACGATCCGGGACGTGCTGGCCTGGCTGCCGCTGCGCGAGCGCCCCGCCTCCTGACGGGTCACCGCCGGCCGGTCGCTCAGCCGACCGAGGCTCGGGCCACCGGCGCGTCGAAGTACCGGTCGGGGTACGGCTCGTCGCGGTAGCGGTAGTGCCACCACTCGCGGTCGTAGTTGACGAACCCCTCCCGGGTCATCAGGTCGCGGAGCAGCGCCCGGTTGGCCCGCGCGGTGGCGCCCACACGGGGACTGTCGGTGTACGCCAACGGGTCGAAGCAGTCGAACCCGGTTCCCATGTCGACGCTGTCGTCGGCGAACCGCTGTCCGGCCGGGGCGGTGCAGGGCACCAGCGGCTGCCCGGGCCGGTACGGCGCCTGCTCCGGCGCGGACGCGTCCACCAGGGTCAGGTCGACGGTGCTGCCCCGGCTGTGCGCGGTCGGCGCCCCCAGGTACCCCTGGTCGAACAGGTCCGACTTCGCCACCCGAGGGTAGAACTCCGCCTTCGTTTCCTCCCGCCCCGGCTCACCGGCCCACGCCACGATGTCGTCGACCGCCGGCCCGGGCCGGTAGCAGTCGTACACCTTGAGGCCGCGGCCCCGGGCCGCCGCGGCGTCCTGTACGCGGCGCAGCGCCTCGGCGGCCGGCCGGGTGAGCAGGCAGAGCGGTTCGTCGTAGCCGGCCAGCGGGCGGCCGACGAAGTTGTGCGGACCCGCGTACCGGATGTCGGAGCGGATGCGGGGGTCGGCGTCGGCGAGCACCACGAAACCCGGCAGGCGCGGCGCGGCGGGCGGGCCCGGGGCGGGCGCCGGTTGCGGCGCGGGGCAACCGGCGGCCAGCGCCGCGACCGCGAGC
>JAEYGD010000282.1 GCA_023402505.1 Actinomycetes bacterium | reverse complement strand
ATGATCGACGGGGTGGGGCGGGGAGGGGTGGGGGTGGGGGTGGGGGTTAGGGGCGGAGGTTGACTATCCAGCCGTACAGGCCGACGACCCAGACTGCCAGCGGCACCAGCGAGATGATGAGCAGGATCTCCACGATGTCGAGCAGCCGACCCCAGACCGGGGAGATCGGCTTCCCGGCCACGGTCAGGCCGTAGATCAGGCTCACCACCGCGGCGAACACCAGGCCGCCGAGGATGAGCCCGAGACGCAGCGCGGTGGAGCCGCCCGCGAAGGCCGCAGCGGCCGCCAGGCCCAGCCCGGCGGTCCCGGTGAACAGCACCGGCGTCCGCTGTGCCCGCCCGAGGAACGGCCGGGCCCGCAGCATCGACAGCAGGGCCAGGACGAGGCACAGCAGCACCGCCGGCGTCCGCCCGTCCAGCGCCAGCACCACCTGCGCGCCCAGCACCAGCAGCGACACCGTCCACAGCAGACCGGTCAGGAACTCGTCGGCCCGCTCGCTGAGCTGGAGTACGCGCCGCCCGTCCACCGACTCGCTGTCGGTCTTCAGGTCCTCCGGGCCGGTGGGGATGGACGGCACCGGGAGCCTCGCCAGCCGGTAGGCGGCCATCGGCAGCGCCGGAACGGCCCCGAACGCCACGGCGGCCACCACCGCGGCGGCGGCCGCCGGCCCGATACCGAACGCGAGACAGAGCAGGGCACCGACCGCCGTGGCCGCGCCGGCCGCGACCGTACCGAAGAAGACCGGCAGCCGGTCCCCGACGGCCAGCGCGGCCACCGCCGCGCCGACCACGACGGTGGTGGCGGAGAGCAGCACGTGCTGCGCCGCCAGTTCGGTGAGCGTCCGGTCGCCGGCGAGCAGCAGCAGGCCGCCGACGGCCGCGTACCCCAGACCGGCCAGCGCCAGGGCCGACCCGGTGGCACTGTCGGCGGCGGCCCGGGACAGCACCGCCGCGCCCACCAGCAGGGCGACCGCCACGACCAGCGCGGCCAGCGCCCCGGGGAGCTGCGGCGGGCCGGTGAAGAGCGCCGCCAGCGCGCCACCGCCGAGCGCCGCCGCCGCGAAGAACACCGCGAACGCCCGGGTGGTGCCGACCTGCCAGGCGCCGGGGCGCTGGTTGGTGGCGGTCGCCACCGCGTCCACCACGTCGTCGAAGACGATCTCCGGGGCGGAGGCGCTGCGCGGGTTGAAGTAGAGGACCTCACCGTCGCGGATGCCGAGCTGCGCGGGTGTCCGGCCGCCGTCGAGCGGGGACTCGCCGAGCCGCGCCAGGCTCCAACCGCCGTGCCGGACGCCCTCGTCCGCCAGGTCCTCGCCCGCGTACCGGAGCAGGGTCGGCAGCAGGTCGGCCAGCGGCACGTCGGACGGCAACGCGAGGTCCATCCGGGTGCGCGGGGCCACGATGGTGATCCGGCTCAACCCACCGGTCGCCGTCTTCGTCGCCACAGTGGCCTCCTCGCTCGTCCCCCGGCCCGGACGGGACGGCCCCGCGCGGGTCTCTGACGCCCACGGGAGATTACCTACGATGGCGGGCGCGTACGATGCCCACCCGACGACCCGGGCCACCCGCGCGATCGTCTCAGGGGGAGGAGACAGCCGTGAGCACGGTGGTGTTCCGCCGACCGCCACGCCAGCCGGGCCCGGCCCTGCCGCGGGGCGAGGTCCTGTTGGAGTCGCCGCCGGAGCTGCCGGAGCCGACGCCACGCGGGATGGGTCAGCTGCTGATGATCCTGCCGATGGTCTGCGGCGTCGGCGCGATGGCGTTCCTCTACGCCGGACGTGGCGGCGGCATGATGACGTACGTCGCCGGCGGCCTCTTCGGCGTCTCGATGCTGGGCATGGCGATCGGCTCGCTCGCCTCCTCGGGCGGCAACGACAAGGCCGAGCTGAACGCCGACCGCCGTGACTACATGCGGTACCTGGCGCAGATGCGCAAGCGCACCCGGCGCGCCGCCGAGCAGCAGCGGGCGGCGATGGCGTGGCGCCACCCCGAGCCGGACGCGCTCTGGTCGATCGCCGTCTCCCGCCGGATGTGGGAGCGACGGATCACCGAGGACGACTTCGGCGAGACCCGCATCGCCACCGGCCCGCAGCGCCTCGCCGTGGAGATCGTGCCGCCGGAGACGAAGCCGGTCGAGGACCTGGAGCCGATGAGCGCGATCGCGCTGCGCCGCTTCGTCCGCGCCCACTCGACCGTCCCGGACCTGCCGACGGCGTTGTCGCTGCGGGCGTTCAGCCGGGTCGTGCTGCGCGGCGACCGGGAACCGGTGCTGGACCTGACCCGCGCGGCCCTGGGCCAGCTGGCGACGTTCCACGCACCGGACGACCTGGTGATCGCGGTGGTCGCCGCTCCGGACCGGCAGGGCGCCTGGGACTGGGTGAAGTGGCTGCCGCACGCCCACCACGATGGACGCAGCGACGCGGCCGGCGCGCGCCGGCTGGTCTTCGCCAGCCTGGACGAGGCCGAGGAGGCGCTCGCCGGGGAACTGGCCGGCCGGCCCCGCTTCGCCCCGGAGGCGAAACCGCTGACCACCATGCCGCACCTGGTCGTGGTGGTCGACGGCGGTGAGGTCTCGGCGACCTGCCAGCTGATGGGGATGGGACTGCTGGGTGCCACCCTGATCGACCTCTCCGGCGCGGTCCCCCGGGACGCCGGCCGGTGGCTGCTCTGCCTCGACGCCGGTGACGGCACCTCGCTCGAACTGGTCCGGGGGACCACGTCCTCCCGGCTCGGCACGCCGGACCGGCTCAGCGCCTCGGCCGCCGAAGGGCTGGCCCGGCAGCTGGCCCCGTACCGGCTCTCGCAGCAGCAGACCGCCACCGACGAGCCGCTGGCGCGCAGCATGGAGCTGCCCGACCTGCTCGGCGTCGGCGACGCCGCCACGCTCGACGTACGACAGACCTGGCGGCCGCGCAGCCACCGGGACCGCTTGCGCATCCCGCTCGGCGTCGGTCCGGACGGCAACGTGGTGGAACTCGACTTCAAGGAGTCCGCGCACGAGGGCATGGGCCCGCACGGCCTGGTGATCGGCGCGACCGGCTCCGGCAAGAGCGAGCTGCTGCGGACCATCGTCGGCGCGCTGGCGGTCACCCACTCCTCCGAGGAACTCAACTTCGTCCTGGTCGACTTCAAGGGCGGCGCCACCTTCGCTTCGCTGGAGGCGTTGCCGCACACCAGCGCGGTCATCACCAACCTGGCCGACGAACTGCCGCTGGTCGACCGAATGAAGGACGCGCTCGCCGGTGAGATGACCCGCCGGCAGGAGGTGCTGCGCGCGGCCGGCAACTACGTCTCCCGGTACGACTACGAGAAGGCCCGGGCGGCCGGCGAGCCGCTGGAGCCGATGCCCAGCCTGCTCATCATCTGCGACGAGTTCAGCGAGCTGCTCGCCGCGAAGCCCGACTTCATCGACCTCTTCGTGATGATCGGCCGGTTGGGCCGGTCGCTCGGGGTGCACCTGCTGCTCGCCAGCCAGCGGCTGGAGGAGGGCAAGCTGCGCGGGCTGGACACCCACCTGTCGTACCGGATCGGTCTGCGCACCTTCTCGGCGGTGGAGAGCCGGATCGTGCTCGGCGTTCCGGACGCGTACGAGCTGCCGAACGCGCCGGGCCACGGTTACCTGAAGACCGACACGAGCACCATGCTGCGGTTCCGGGCCGCGTACGTCTCGGGCCCGTACCGGGCTCCGGGGCAGGTCGCCGCGGCCTCGCAGGCGATGGTCCAGCGGCGCATCGTGCCGTACGGGGTGGACTACCTGCCGGTGCTGGACCCGCAGGTGCCGGTGGCGACCGTTCCCGAGCCGGAGCAGCCGGCGGAGGGCAAGGCCGTGGCGATGCTCGACGTGCTCATCGACCGGATCAAGGGGCAGGGCCGGCCGGCGCACCAGGTCTGGTTGCCGCCGTTGGCCGACCCGCCCGGCCTGGGCGAGCTGCTGCCGGCGCTCAGCGTCCACCCGACGTTCGGGCTCTGCACGGCGAACTGGGGCGGCCGGGGCCAGCTCACCGTCCCGGTCGGTGTGGTGGACCGGCCGTACGAGCAGCGCCGCGACCCGATGCTGGTGGAGCTGGCCGGTGCGGGCGGCAACGTGGTGATCGTGGGGGCGTCGCTGAGCGGGAAGAGCACGTTGCTGCGGACCCTGCTCGCCTCCCTCGCGCTCACCCACACGCCGCGCGAGGTGCAGTTCTTCTGCCTGGACTTCGGTGGCGGCGCGCTGCGCAGCCTGGACGGGCTGCCGCACACGGCCGGCGTCGCGGGCCGGCGGGACGTCGAGGCGGTCCGGCGGACCGTCGCGGAGGTCGTCGCGGTGCTCGACGACCGGGAGAACCGGTTCGCCCAGCACGGCATCGACTCGGTGGCCAGCTACCGGCGTCGCCGGGCGGCCGGCGAGTTCGCCGACGACCCGTTCGGTGACGTCTTCCTCGTGGTCGACGGCTGGAACACCCTGCGCCAGGAGTACGAGGAGCTCGAGCAGACCATCACCAACCTGGCCAACCGGGGCCTGAGCTTCGGCGTCCACGTGATGCTGACCGCGGTGCGCTGGGCGGAGGTCCGGATCAACATGCGGGACCTGCTCGGCACGAAGCTGGAGCTGCGGCTGGGCGACCCGAACGAGTCGGAGATCGACCGGCGGGCGGCGGCGAACGTGCCGACCGGTTCGCCCGGGCGGGGTCTCACCCGCGACAAGCTGCACTTCCTCACGGCGGTCTCGCGGATCGACGGCCGGCGCGACATCGACGACCTGACCGAGGCGTCGGTCGCCCTGTCGAAGCACGTCGGCTCGTCCTGGCCCGGCCGGCCGGCGCCGAAGGTGCGCCTGCTGCCGCGCAAGCTGCCCGTCGCCGAGCTGGCGCGGATCATCGACCGCTCCGCCCCGGGGCTGCCGATCGGCGTCAACGAGTCGGCGCTCGCCCCGGTCTACCTGGATCTGGCCAACGAGCCGCACCTGACCGTGTTCGGCGACGCCGAGTGCGGCAAGACGAGCCTGCTGCGGCTGATCGCCCGGGGGATCGCCGAGCGGTACACCCCGGCCCAGGCGCGGCTGGTCATCGCCGACTACCGGCGCGGGCTGCTCGGCGCGGTCGAGGGCGACCACCTGCTCGACTACGCGCCGTCCAACCAGGCGTTCGCGCAGGGTCTCGGGTCGATCCGCAGTGCCCTGTCGAACCGGCTGCCCGGGCCGGACGTCACGACCGCGCAGTTGCGTGACCGCAGCTGGTGGAAGGGGCCGGACCTCTACATCCTGGTGGACGACTACGACCTGGTCGCCTCGGGCGGGAACAACCCGCTCAGCGCGCTGCACGAGCTGCTGCCGCAGGCCCGCGACATCGGTCTGCACCTGATCATCACCCGGCGGGTCGGCGGCGTGGCCCGGGCCCTGTACGAGCCGGTCCTGCAACGCCTGCGTGAGCTGGACTCGCCGGGTCTGCTCATGTCCGGCAACCGCGAGGAGGGCGCGGTCTTCGGCACCCTGCGGCCGAGTCCGCAACCGCCCGGTCGCGGCACCCTGGTCCGGCGGCGGGACGGCCAGCAGCTCATCCAGACCGCCTGGTCCGAACCAGCGTGAGGTATTGTCCGATGTGGACCGTGACGGTCGTGGATGGCTGGACGCCGCAGCGCGGCAGGCCACGATCGGATCACAGTCCGTGATATCGGGTCCCGTAGGGGGCTGCGCCGCGTTGTGCGGTTCCGCTACGGTCTCCTCAGGAGTGTCCGTTGGTGGGGTTGTGTGCCTTGCCGCGGGGGAGGGCGCGGCAGATCCGCCGCCACGAGAAGACGGAGGGGTGTGAAGCATGGCGTTCGAGGTCGAGGCAGCGACTCTACATACCGCTGCGAGTGACGTGCGGTCCACGCGCAGCGAGGTCGACGGCGAGCTGAAGAAGCTGTGGAACGTGGTCGACGACCTGGCCATCGCCTGGAAGGGGCAGGCCTCCACCGGGTTCCAGACGCTGATGCAGAATTGGAACGCCAACACCGCCAAGCTGCTGACGGCGATGGACAACATCGCCGACCTGCTCGACAAGTCGGGCACGACGCACCAGGTCAACGACGAAGAGCAGCAGCAGATGCTGGACAAGTTCCACTCTGCTCTGAACCCGTGATCCGACGAGACGAGCAGAGGAGGAGCTAGATGAGCATCAAGGTCGATTACGCGGTTCTCGAGAGCGCGAACCAGCAGATGCTGACCATCTCGCGCACCATCGACGAGAAGCTGGACACGCTGCGTTCCATGCTGAGCAAGCTCCAGTGGGACGGTCAGGACCGGGCCGCGTACGAGCAGCACCAGGCCCAGTGGGACTCGGCCGTGCGGGACATCAACCGCATCCTGAACGAGATCGGTGGCGCGGTGGGCGTCGCCCGCGAGAACTACGTCAGCACCGAGATGAGCAACGCCAAGGTGTGGGGCTGACTCGACCGTCGACGCGGCTCCGGTC
>JAEYGD010000519.1 GCA_023402505.1 Actinomycetes bacterium | reverse complement strand
GCCCTGGTCGAGGTGCCGCCGCTCGGGCGCGCCGCCGTCCGGCCGGTGCCCCCGCCGGTGACCGCGCCGCCGGCCGCCGCCCCGGTGACGGTGGCCGGTCGCAGCCTGGACAACGGCCTGCTGCGGGTCGACGTCGCGGAGGACGGCACCCTGGCGCTGACCACACCGGACGGTGTCACGGTCGACGGGGTCGGCCGCGTGGTGGACGGCGGCGACGTGGGCGACAGCTACAACCACGCCCCGCCGGCCGCCGACGAGATCGTCGACAAGCCGCGGGCGGTACGCGCCGTCGTGCGCCACGCCGGGCCGCTGCTGGGCGTGGTGGACGTGGTACGGGAGTACCGCTGGCCGGTGGCCGCGGACGTCGATGCCGGCTCCCGGGCCGTGGACCGCGAGCCGATCACCGTCACCACCCGGGTGGAGCTGCGCTGCGGCGAGCGGTTCGTCCGGCTGCGCGTCGAGTTCGACAACCGCTGCGACGACCACCGGGTCCGGCTGCACCTGCCGCTGCCGTCGCCGGCCGACACGTCGTACGCGGAGGGCCAGTTCGCCGTCGTGGAACGCGGCCTGACCGCCGAGGGCGGCGGGGGCGAGGTGCCCCTGCCCACCTTCCCGGCCAACGGGTTCGTCGCCGCCGGCGGGCCGGACGGGGCCCTCGCGGTGCTGCTCACCCAGCCCACCGAGTACGAGCTGACCGACTCCGGCCGGGAGGTGGCGGTCACCCTGCTGCGCGCGATCGGGATGCTGTCCCGCAACCGGCACGCCCTGCGCGACGAGCCCGCCGGCCCGCAGCTGCCCACACCCGAGGCGCAGTGCCGCGGAACCCGCACGGTCGATTTGGCGGTGCTGCCGTACCGGGGCGCCTGGCACGAGGGCGGGGTGCTGGCGGCAGCCGAGGCGTACCGGCACGGGGTGCTGGCCTTCGCCGGCAGCGCCGACCCGGCCACCGCGTTGCCGGCACCGACGAGCGGCCTTTCCGTCGACGGCCCCGGTGTCGCGCTGACCAGCGTCCGGGACCGCGCCGGGCGTACCGAGGTGCGGCTGGTGGCGCAGACCCCGGTGGACACCGTCGCCGTGCTCGGTGGCGCGGCCGTCCGCGGCGCGCGGCGCTGTGACCTGCTCGGCCGGGCCGGTGAGCCGTTGACGGTCGACGCCGACGGGCTGGTCCGGTTGCCGCTGCGGGCGTGGGAGATCGCGACGGTGCAACTGGACCTGACGTGACGGCGGCGGTCAGCCCTCCTGGTAGTAGCGGGCCGCCCCCGGGTGCAGCGGTATCGGGTCGGTGGTGGCGGCGCCCTGCCGGGTGAAGTTGCCGGCCTCGGGGTGCGCGTCGACGAGTTCGCCCTGGTACGTGAAGAGCAGCCGGGTCAGGTCGTACGCCAGTTGGTCCGGCAGGTCGGCGTTGACCAGGATCAGGTTCGCGACGGTCACGGTCGGCGTGTCCGTCGCCGTGCCGTACGCCTCCTTCGGCACTTCACCGGTCGTGTAGACCGCCCCGTACCGGCTGTTCATCGGCTCCACCAGGTCGGCGATGGGCAGGAACGCGAACCGCCCCGGTGCGCTGGCGAACAGGTCGGCGATGCCCGGGGTCGGCAGGCCGCCGGAGAAGAACATCGCGTCCAGGGTGCCGGCACGCATCCGCTTGACCGTCTCCGGCAGCGAGAGGGTGAACCGGCGGACGTCCCGGTCCGGGTCCAGCCCACCGGCGGCGAGGAGCCGACCGGCGATGATGTCGGTGCCGCTCTTCGGCGAGCCGGTGGAGACCCGTTTTCCGCGCAGCGCGGCGAAGTCCTCGATCTCGGCGTCGACCCGGACGATCACCTGGGTGTAGTTGCTGTAGACCCGGGCCAGGGCCCGGACCGGCTGCGGGCCGTCGAAGGCGCCCCGGCCGGCGACCGCGTCGGCCGCGGTGTCGGCGAGGCTGAACGCGAGGTCCATGTCGCCGCTGACCACCCGGTCGACGTTTTCCACGGAGGCGCCGGTGGGCTCGGCGCGCGCCTCGTAACCGGGCAGGTGGCGGTTGATCACGTCGGCGTAGCCGCCGCCGAGCTGGTAGTAGACGCCGGTGGTGTTGCCGGTGGCCAGGAAGATCCGGCCACCGTGCCACGGTTGGGGCGCCGGATCGGCCCCACCGCAGCCGGTGGCCAGCACGGCGACCAGCACCGTCGCCAACCAGCCCGGCACCCGGCCGGTCACGCCCGCACCGCCGGGTCCAGTGCCTCGGCGACCCGCTGCACCAGGGTGGCCGTCTCGAAGCCGACCTGACCGAGGTCGCAGCCGGGCGCGGCGAGCACGCCGATCAGGGCCCGGTCGCCGACCGCCATCACCAGCAGCACACCGCCGTCCATGTCCACGATCTGCTGGCGTACCCGACCGGCCGACATGAACCGCGCGGCACCGATGGTCAGGCTGGCCAGACCGCTGATGACGGCGGCCAACTGGTCCACCTGGTCCGGGGCGAGGTCCGGGGACGCGGCCAGGCGGAGCCCGTCCTGGGAGACCGCGATGGCGTGGGAGACGTCCGGCACCTGCTCGGCGAAGTTCGCCAGGAGCCAGTCGAGGGTGGTGTTGTCGGTCGGGGTCACGGTTGGCTCCCAGTGGGTCTCGTCTGCTGGTTTCGTCGCATCGCGCTGGCCACTCCCTCGGCCAGGGCGGACAGCCGGGCCCGGACCACCTCCGGGTCGAGCAGGTCGTCGGCGGCCGGGGGCGCGGGCGCCTGGTGCAGTCCGCTCTGCATCGCACCGCCCCGGCTGCGGCGGGGCAGCCCGGCGGCGGTGGTCACCGGAGCGGCCGGCCGGGCCGGCACTGCCGGAGCGGCGGCGGTGGTCACCGGAGCGGCCGACGGGCGGCCGGCCGCCGGCTGGGCGATGATCGTCGGCAGGACCATCGTCGGCCCGTGCCCGGCACCGGTCACGCCGGCCCCGGACGGGGTACGGATCCGGCTGTCCGTGCGGAACCACGCGGCCGCGCCGAACCGCTCGCGGAGCGGGCCGGAGCGGCCGGTCACCGCCTCCACCCGGGCGAGTGCCCCCTCGGGCACCTCGATGTGGGCCACCGTGCCCTGGCGGCCGTCGTGCAACTGGACCCGGATGCCGTGCCGGGCAGCCAGGTGCGCCACCACGTGCAGGCCCATCCGGCCGGCGGCCTCGCTGGTGAGCGTCGACGGGACGAGCAACCCCTGGTTGATCTCCGCAAGCCGGCTCTCGCTGATGCCGATGCCCTGGTCGTGCACCCGGAGCAGCAGGCCGTCGACGGTACGCAGGCCGTCCACCTGCACGGTGGTGTGCGGCGGGGAGTAGTTGGTGGCGTTCTCCAGCAGCTCGGCGAGCAGGTGCACCAGGTAACCCACCGCCGATCCCCGCACCGCGGCCACCGGCACGTCGATCTCGATCCGTTGGTAGTCCTCGATCTCCGAGGCGGCCGCCCGGACGACGTCGGCCAGCAGGTGGTCGCCCTCGTTCGCCCGACCCGGCTCCCCGCCGGCGAGCACCAGCAGGTTCTCCCCGTTGCGCCGCATCCGGGCGGCCAGGTGATCGAGGGCGAACAGTCGGGCCAGCGCCTCCGGGTCGGTCTCCTCGCGTTCG
This sequence comes from Actinomycetes bacterium, assembly GCA_023402505.1. Lineage (GTDB taxonomy): Bacteria > Actinomycetota > Actinomycetes > Mycobacteriales > Micromonosporaceae > Micromonospora. Next base: position 1,401 of record JAEYGD010000519.1, on the reverse strand, counting down.
AACTCGTCGAGCAGCCGCAGCTGGCGGGTGATGAGGGTACGGATCCGGCGGGCCAGCGCCTCCGCCATCCGGGTCACGTCGAGCCGCAGCTCGGCCTGTTCCCCGGCGAGCTTGAGGGCGGCCCGGTTGACGGTGTCGAACGCCTCCGCGACCTGGGCAATCTCGTCGCGCCCCTGGCGGATGCCGGCGGTCATCCGGGTGGCCGCCCCCTCGGTGGCGGTGTTCTCGCCGGCCGCGATGGCGGTGATCCGCTCCGGGAGCTCCGAGTTGGCCATGGTGAGCGCGGCGACCCGCAGCCGGCGCAGCCGGCGGCTGGTGTAGACGGCCAGCACCACGGCGGCGAGCAGCGTGGCGACGGCGACGGCGGTGGTGGCGCCGGCGATGACGACGGCCCGCCGCCGGGCGTCCCGGGCCAGGCTCGCCGCCTGCCGGTCCAGGTCCTCGGACAGTTCGCGGCCGAGCAGGTTGTACCGCCGGATGGTGCCGCTCTGGGCCACGTACCAGGCGTCGCCGTCGACCCGCAGCGCCTCCGGCCGGCCGTCGGCCTGGAGCAGGCCGTCGCGCATCCGCTGCGCCGCCGCGACGTCCGGCCCGGTGATCCGGCGGGCCCAGGCGTCGCGGGAGCGGGCGTCGGCGATCCGGCTGAACTCGGCCCGGCGCTGTTCGCGCCCGCCCCGCAGCTCGCCCAGCCGCGCCAGCTCCCCGGGGAGGAGCGCGCCGCGGATGAAGACCGCGCGGACCAGGTCGCGTTCCAGCGCGGCGAGGTGCTCCTGAGCGGCCACGGCCGCCACTTCGCGGGCCGAGTTGGCCAGGTCGGTGTCGCGGAGCTGGGCCGGCAGCGCGTCGGCGACGGTCAGCAGCGACTCGACCAGCGTCACGTACGTGCTGTCCGCCGCCGGGGTGGTCGGGGCGGCCCGGCGGGCCTGTTCGAGCTGGCCGAGGTGGTCGTCAACGGTGTCGAGCACCGGCGCCAGGTCGGGTGCCGCGCGGCGGCCGTCCCGGCTGGTGTCCCGGTACCGGTCCACGGCCGCGTCGACACGTCGCTGCTGGGCGACGACGAGCGGGCGGCCACTGGTGCCGCCGCGCTGGCGCAGCGCGGCGGTCTCCCCGAACTCCCGTTCCAGCTCGTGCACCAGCCGCACGGTGGCGGTCGCCGTGCCGGCCAGCACCCGCGCCCGGTTCGCGTCGTCCGAGGCGCTCATCGCGGTGGCGGTCTGGGTGGCGCCGAGCACCATGAGACCGAGCGTCGCCACCACGATGGGTGCCAGCAGCTGGGTCCGGACGGACCGGATCGGGTCGGTGCGGCCGGCGGACCGGTGGTGCCGGCGGACGCGGGCGGCGCGGGGAAGCGACATGGGACCTCCCGGGCAACGGATCGGGTTGCCGGGTCCGGGCCCGAGG
>JAEYGD010000500.1 GCA_023402505.1 Actinomycetes bacterium | reverse complement strand
GCCCTGGTGGCCGCCGCGGTCGCCGTGGCCGCCCGGCCGGCGCCCGCCGCCGCCGCTCCCGCCGCCGCGAAGCCCGAGTGCCTCGCCGACCTGCTGCAGGAGTCCTGATGGCCACGATTCCCTGGTTGGTGGACGTCCTGCGCGGCGCGGGCGTGCAGGTCGTGACCCACGGCGACTGGCTCAACCGCATGCGGTCGGGGAGCTTCAACCCGATCGGCGTGCTCTGGCACCACACCGCCGCCACCTCGAGCGCCAGCAACCCGCACCCGGCGCTGAACGTCTGCATCAACGGCCGGTCCGACCTGCCCGGCCCGCTCTGCCAGGCCCTGGTCGACTACCACGGCGTCTTCCACGTCATCTCCGCCGGCCGGTGCAACCACGCGGGCACCGCCCGCGCGAGCGGGCCGATCCCCGCGGGTGACGGCAACACCATGCTGATCGGCTGGGAGATCGACTACAACGGGGTCAACCAGGAGATGACGTCGGCGCAGTACAACGCCTCCGTCGCGGCCACCGCCGCCGTGCTCAAGCAGCTGGGCAGGGACGCGAGCTACGCCCGCGGGCACCGGGAGACCAGCACCACGGGCAAGATTGACCCGTCCTTCATCGACCTGAACGTGATGCGCTCCGACGTCGCGGCGAAGATGTCCGGCGGCGGCACGCCGCCCGCCTGGAGTTCGATCGTCGACAACAGCACCGCCGGGCGGTTCACGGCCAGCGCCAACTGGGGCACCTCGACGTACTCCGCGCAGCGGTACGGGGCCGACTACCGCTTCGCGAACCCGGTCGCCGCCAGTGACTCGGCCTGGTACAAGTTCAACGTCCCGGCGACCGCGAACTACCGCGTGGACGCCTGGTGGCCGGCCGTGTCGGGCTACAACGCCACCACGCCGTACATCATCGCTACGACGAGTGGCAACCAGACCGTCTACGTCGACCAGCGGGCCAACGGCGGTCAGTGGCGCACCCTCGGCACGTTCTCCCTGCCGGCCGGCGACGCCAACCGCGTGGCGGTCAGCCGCTGGAGCGGTTCCACGGGTTACGTCATCGCCGACGCGGTCCGGTTGACCCGGGTCTGACCGGGGCCGTGGCGAACATCCGGCGGGTGGTTCCGCGCCCGGCGCGCGGCCACCCGCCGGATGCGTCCGGCCATTCCGACGAGAAAGTGGCGACGAATTAACCAGCCGCTAAAGATTGACGGTTAGCGATGTAGCCTCCGCGTTTCAACGCTGCGGCCCCACTATCCCGTGATCGCCGTTCGGTGCCTGCCCCCTGGACCCGGGCCCTGCCCGGATGGCTCGTGCGCTGCCGGAGGCCGCCATCCTGGCGCGCCCGCCCGGCCGGGTGGCCCGGCGCTGTTTCCCGACGGACGAGTGCCACCTCGGCCGATTGTCTGGTCGATCGCGACTACGTGTTGTCATATCGAAGGTCATGCCGAAAAGGAATTCCCGGTAATCGTCGAACGCGCCGATCGCGGTCGCGATTCACCCGATGGCCCTCCCGCTGGCCTGCGGTTTCCCGGGGTCGGTCCGGCCGGCCCGGCGGCCCCGTACGTGGGTGCGACCGCCGTCACATCCTCCATTGTGGAGCACGAAAGTCGTTACCGAGCGTGTCAGTTGATCGATGGGATGCCCGATTCGCCGCGATCCGTCCTGACAGTTTGTGACCACTCTTGTGCGCTGCGGCAGCACGTCCATAGAGTCCCGCTCGCACAACTGGAAAGCACACGGGGGAGGGTTTGTGGCACGTCGAGTGACGGCCACTGTCCGTTCGTGCCTGGCTGCGGGCGTCGCCGTACTGACGGCGGCCGCGCTGGCGGGCGTACCGGGAGAACCGGCGGAGTTTCTCGCCGCGGGACCGGACGGCGTGACAGGCGGCGTGGAGAGCCGGACCGACGAGGCGGTGTCCCTGCGGGCCGCCCGCGAGACCGGCAAGCCGGTGCAGGTCAAGAGCCTCACGTCGGAGACGACCGAGGTCTACGCACTGCCGGACGGTCAGTTCCGGGCCGACATCTCCGCCGGCATGCAGCGCTTCCGGCGCGACGGCGGGTGGGTCCAGGTGGACCTCACCCTCAAGGCGCAACCGGACGGCTCGGTGGCGCCGGTGGCGCACCCCAACGACCTGCGGATCTCCGGCCCGGCGGCGGCCGGGGAGCACGAACTGGCGGCGGTCGGCACCGGTGCCGACCGGGTCGCCATGGGCTGGTCCGGCGCCCTGCCGACGCCGGTGCTCAGCGGCAACCGGGCGACCTACGTGGACGCCCGTCCCGGCGTCGACCTGGTGGTGGAGGCCACCCGCCTGGGCTTCGAGCAGTTCCTGGTCGTCAAGAACCGCGCCGCCCTGGCCCACGTCGGGACCGTCGAGTTCCCGTTCTCCGGGCCCGGCGCCGCGACCTCCACCCGGGGTGCGGACGGCTCGGTCACCCTGACCAACCACGCCGGCGCGCAGACCGCGCGGATCCCCGCCCCGCTGATGTGGGACGCGCGCAGGAACATCGCCGGCACCCCCGCCAACCAGAAGCCGGTCCGCACCGACGTCGCGCACCGCGGCGGCCGGGTCGAACTCACGCTGACCCCGGACCCGGCCTGGCTGCGCAGCAGCTCGACGGTCTTCCCGGTCACCATCGACCCGACGGTCAACCCGCTCGGCACCACGTTCGACACCTACGTGCGGCAGACCGTGACCAGCGACCAGAACCAGCAGCCCGACCTCCAGATCGGGCTGCTCGCGACCACCCCCGCCACGCTGACCCGGTCGTTCCTGACCTGGGACACCACGGTCCTCGCCGGCAAGCAGATCAACAGCGCGACGGTCTCCTTCTTCAACTTCTGGTCGCACACCTGCACCCCGACCTCGTGGGAGATCTGGTCGACGGGCACCTCGACCTACACGACCACGTTCGACAACCAGCCGTCCTGGGATTACCGGGAAGCCACCTCCACCGCCACCCACGGCTCGACCAACTGCGCCGACGCCTGGGCGACGGTCGACGGCAGGAACTTCTTCCAGCGGGCCGCCACGGCGAACAAGACCCGGGCCGGCATGGGCGTCCGGGCGACCGACGAGACGGCCACCGCGGGCTTCAAGCAGTTCCGGTCGCGGGAGGGCGCCAACTCCGCGGAGGACCCGAAGGCCTCGGTGACCTACAACTCGTGGCCGACCGTGACGTCCCGGGCGACCGTCCCGACCACCAGCTGCGCGACCGGCTCGGGCCGGCCCCTGGTCAACACGCTCACGCCGCAGCTCAAGGCCACCGTCAGCGACGGCGACGGCACCGCCATGACGGTGACCTTCGAGTGGTGGGCGATGAACGCCGACAAGGCGATCGGATCGGCGTCGTTCAGCAACGTCGCGTCCGGCGCCACCGCGGCGGCGACCGTCCCCGCCGGCGCCTTCGTCGACGGCGGCATCTACCGCTGGCGGGTGAAGGCCGCCGACGGCGTCAGCGGCAGCGACCTCTGGTCGTCGTTCTGCGAGATGCAGGTCCACACCACCACACCGATCACCGGCTGCACCGCCGGCACGGACAGTGACTTCAACGGCGACGGCGTCGCCGACCTCGCCATCGCCGACCCGGAAGCCACCGTCAACGGTCAGGTCCGTGCCGGCCGGATCACCGTCGCCTACGGCGGCAGCACGACCGTGCACACGCTGCACGAAGGCGTCACGAACGTCCCCGGCGCGGCCGAGGGCGGCGACCGCTTCGGCACGTCGATCTCCGCGTACGACGCCAACAACGACGGCTGCACCGACCTGGCCGTCGGGGTGCCGAACCAGGCCGTCAGCGACCAGTCCCAGGCCGGTGCCGTCTACCTGCTGTTCGGTTCCCCTGCGGGCCTGGCGCAGGCACGAGCGGGGGCGTCGTACCACCAGGACAGCGCCAACGTCCCGGACGCCGCCGAGGCGTTCGACTGGTTCGGCCACGCCGTCGCCGGCAGCCGCACCGCCAGCGGTGAGCCGTACCTCGTCATCGGTGCGCCGGGCGAGGGGCTGACCGGCGGAGCGCTGGCGGGCATCGTCCACTACCTGCGGGGCAACGTGAACGTCGCCCTCACCCAGGGCGGTGGCGGCATCCCCGGCGGGGCGGAGATCGACGACCGCACCGGCTACGCCGTGGCCGCGTCCAAGCACCACTGGGCGGTCGGCTCGCCCGGTGAGGCGATCGGCACCGAAGCCTTCGCCGGAGCGGTGAACGTCTTCAACCACACCCTGACCAGCGGGCTGCCGACCCACGTCGCCTCGCTCGACCAGGGCTACGGCAACATCGCGGACGAGGCCGAGGCCGACGACAACTTCGGCAAGTCGATCAGCATCGCGCCGTACCGGCCGGCGGGAGCCCCGGCCACCCAGGCGGATTCGCTGCTGGTGGTCGGCGTACCCGGTGAGGACCTGACGGTCGGCGGGGCCAACGCGTCGGACGCCGGCATGGTGCACCGCTTCCACGTCACGGCCGCGAACACCTACAGCGAACTGCCCGCGATCACCTACGAGTCGACGGACGGCGACTACCTCGGCGAAAAGGTCGCGGTGACCAACACGGCACCGGGCAACGAGGGCAGCAACACGACGATGTTCATCGCCGTCGGTGCGCCGGGCGAGGACGCGAACGCGTCGACGGCCGACTCCGGCCGGGTGCTGGTCTTCCCCGCTCTCGCCAACCCGCTCGGCACTCCGAGCACGCTGCGGCGGGACGGGGCGAGCATCCCCGGCGGCGTCCGCGCGCACGAGATCGTCGGCACCTCGCTCGCCGCGACGTCCCAACGGCTCCACGTCGGCACGCCGTACGGCACCGACGCGGTCTACGGGTTCACCTGGTCCGACCTGAGGGCGGGCACCACGGTCCCGAGCGTCACCTGGCAGCCGGGGCAGGGCGGTCTCCCCACCGGACACAGCACGTTCGGGGCGGCGATCAGCTGATGGCACACATGGATTCGTGCAGTTCAACGGGGGAGGACCTGAGGGTGGCCCGTCGTACGAGAAAACGGGGTCGGCTGTTCACGCTCGGCCTCACGCTGAGCCTCGCCGGCCTGCTGGCCGGCACGGCCCACGTCGATGCTCCCGAACCGGCGCCGGAGACCACTCCCGCCGCCGCCGTGGAGACGAACCCGGTCCGGGACACCGAGGCGGAGGCGATCCTCGCGGCCGCCGCTCTCAACCAGCCGGTGGAGGTGCTCTCGGAACGCGGCGAGTACCGGGACGTCTTCGCCCAGCCGGACGGCACGCTGGTCGCCAACGAGTACAGCCAGGCGGTCCGGGTGCTCCAAGGCGACACCTGGGTCCCGGCGGACGCCTCACTGGTCGCGCAGGGCGACGGGACGGTCACGCCGACGGCCGCCCTGCTGAGCATGCGGCTGTCCGGCGGTGGCACCGTGCCGCTGATGGTCGCCGAGCGGGATTCCCGGGTGATGACCCTCACCTGGCCGCACGGCCGACTGCCCACCCCGACCATCAACGGTGACCAGGCCATCTACCCGAACGTCCTGCCGGACGTCGACCTGGTGGCGAACGTGACCGTCGAGGGCTTCTCGCACGTCCTCGTGCTGAAGACGCCCGAGGCGGCGAACCTGCCCGAGTTGCAGGACCTCCGGCTCGGGGTGACCGGGGTCGGCCTCGACATCGAGGAGACCCCGGACGGTGGCGTCGTCGCCCTCGACCCGGCCACCGGCAATCCGGTGATGGAGGCCGACGCCCCGACACAGTGGGACAGCGGCAGCGGGGACGACGGTGCCGCGGATGCGGCTGCGCGTACCTTCGGCGCACCGGAGGGGGACCCGAACGCCGCCTCCGCCCGGGGTCCGGGCGAGGACTCCCAGGTCGCCCGCGTGGGCCTCGACTACGCCTCCGGCACGCTGCGCCTGACGCCGGACGCCGCGATGCTCGCCGACCCGGCCACCACCTACCCGGTGTACGTGGACCCGGTGTGGCAGAGCAGCACCAACAGCGCCTGGGCGATGGTCGACAGCGGCTACCCCAACGAGGAGTACTGGAAGTTCGACGGCAAGCGGCACGAGCGGATCGGCCTCTGCCCCAGCTCCTGCAACAACTCCAAGGTGAAGCGCCTCTTCTACCGGCTCGCCACCCCGTACTCGGGCAAGACGATCCTGGAGGCCACCTTCCGGGTGACCCTGCAGCACGTCTACAACTCGACCGCCCGGGCCGCCGCGCTCTACCTGATGCCGGCCGGCATCAGTTCCTCCACCAACTGGAGCAACCAGCCCGGCGGCTCCGGCTGGTCCGGAGCGACGCACCTCGCCACCAGCTCGCCGACCAGGACCCAGTCGACCTGCACCTCCACCAACCAGAACACCGAGTGGAACGCGAAGACCGCGGTGCAGCAGGCGGTCGCCAAGGGCTGGAGCAACGTGACCCTCGGCCTGCGGTCGGTCAGTGAGAGCGACTCCACGCACACCAAGCGGTTCTGCGACAACGGCGTCCTCTCGGTCCGCTACAACCGGGCGCCGCTGATCGCCAACCTGGCGGACCTGACCATGTCCATCGGTGGCGGCTGCGTGTACGGCGCGTCCGTCGCGCCGTACGTCCCGGTCCTGCCGAAGCTCAACGCGATCCTGCGCGACCCCGACCACTCGTCCACGGTCACCGAGCAGATCAAGGCCGAGTTCAAGTTCACCTGGACCCCGCCCGGCGGCAGCCTGCAGACACGCAGTGTGGTCTCCGCGGTGTCGAAGGCCAGCGGTTCGCTCTTCAGCTATCAGATCGTCTCGACCGACAACGTCCCGGAGAACGTGCTCATCTCCTGGGAGGTCCGGGCGAGCGACGGAGTGAGCTGGGGGCCGTGGAGCACCGACGGTTCCCGCAACCCCTGTCAGTTCTGGTACGACAAGACCAGCCCGAGCCCACCGGACGTGGACTCGCCGGAGTACCTACCCCTCGACGCGACCGACACCACCGCCAACTGCCTCGACGACGACCAGTGGCGTGGCTCGATCGGCGTCCAGGGCCGCTTCACCTTCGACTCGGCCTCCCCGGACGTGACCGAGTACGAGTACAACTTCAACGGCGGTCCGACGGTCAAGGTGAAGCCGGCGACGAATGGCGGCCCGGTGACGATCACGTGGACGCCGGACAAGGAGGGGCCGCGCCAGCTCTTCGTCAAGGCGATCGACGCGGCGAAGGGCAGCAGTTCCCCCGCGACCTGCACCTTCCGGGTCGGTAAGCGACCGCCGGTCTCGCAGTGGACGATGTCGGACGTCGCGGGTTCGGCCAAGGCGAACGACCGGGCCGGGCCGAACGACGCGCGGGTCGGCAGCGGGGTCGCCTTCGCCGCCGACGAGAACAACTTCGGCCCGTGGGACCGCGCCGCCATCTTCGACGGCACCGCCAACGCGTACATGGTGACCGACCGGTCGGTCCTGGCGGACACCTCGCAGAGCTTCGCCATCACCGGTTGGTTCCGGGTCGACGACGTGAACCGGCGCCAGGTGGCGGTGAGCCAGGACGGCACCGGCGAACCGGGCTTCAGCCTCGGCGTCGACCAGGGCAGCTGGTTCTTCCGGATGCCGACCAACGACGTCGTCAACCTGGGCGAGTGGAAGGTGACGGCCGGCCCGGTCACGACCGACTGGACCTTCGTCACGGCGGTCTTCGACGGTCCGAACCGGAAGATCTCACTGCGGGTCGGCACCGGGACGCCGGTCGTCAAGGACCGGCGCTCACTGACCCGGTCCCGGGGTCCCCTCCAGCTCGGCCGGCACACCTACAAGGGCGGTGGCTACTCCGACTTCTGGCAGGGCGGCATGGCCGAGGTCTCCGTGTTCGACCGGCCGGTCGTGGACGAGGACGCGACCGGGCTCCAGAAGCAGGTGCTCTCCCGCAAGGCGTACTGGCAGGTCAACGACCAGACCAACAAGCAGAGCCCGGAGCAGGCTGGCGGAACCCCGCTGCTGCTCAGCCACGAGAGCATCCTGGCCCGTACGCCGACCCCGATCGGCCGGATGGTCGGCACCGGTCACCTGCGCATGATGGGTACGCCCGGCTCGCAGCAGTACGCGCACTCGTCGACCGCGCTGGTCGACCCCGCGGGCAGCTTCACGATCGCGGCGCGGGTACGGCTGACCAGCAGCTCGGTCGGCCACGCGATGACCGCGTTCTCGGTCAAGGGCACGAACAACACGGCCATCGTCGTCCGGGCCAACAGCGAAGGCGAGTGGGAGCTGGCGGCCACGACGGACGACCGGACGGGTGCCGAGTTCGCGACGATCGGCACCGACGAGACTCCGTCCCGGGTCGGCGCCGGTGACCACCTCGCGCTGGTCTACAACGGTTACACCCGGGAGCTGGCGCTCTGGGTGAACGGGGTCTCCACGGAGCTGCCGGCGCTCGGCAAGCCGTTCACCCCGACCTCGATGACCAGCCTCCAGTTCGGGCGGGTTCTGCTCGACGGCGTCGACACCGAGTACCTGTCCGGGAACCTCGACGAGATCCGGATCTACAACGGCGTCGCCGACAAGGTCACGATCGACAAGATCCGCGTCATCGCCGAGAAGACCAACCTCTGATGCCCGCAGTGTCGGGGCCGCCCTTCGCCGGCGGCCCCGACACCTCACGTCTTCCCGTCCGAACCACCCCTTGAGGAGGGTGTATGTTCTCCCGACTCCTGGTCGCGTCCGGCGCCTGGCAGCGCCGGGTCGTACGACCGGTGTCCTGGGCGATGGCCGGCGTGATGGGCGCGAGCCTGATCCAGGTCGCCGCGATGCCCGCCGAGGCCGCGGAACGCGCTCGCCCCACGGCCACCGACAAGACCAAGCTGCTGCCGGACCGGGCGCCGCTGGGTGTGCGCGCCCGCGGCGACAACGCGGCCGAGGCCGCCGCGAAGACCCCGCCCGCGAAGGTGTCCTGGCCCGCCGCCGGCGCCACGGACCTGACCGTTCCGGTGCCGACCGCCGGCGAGACCGGTTCCGGTAACCGTTCGGCACAGCCCACCGGCCCTGCCGTCACCGGCCGGGCGGGGGGCCTTCCGGTCTCGGTGTCCGCCGCACCGGCCGCCGACGGTGACCGACGGGCATCCGCGCCGGTGCCCGGCAAGGTCCGGGTGGAGGTCCTCGATCGCACGGCGTCCGAGCGGGCGCGGGTGGACGGCCCGCTGGTGCGGGTCACCCGCACCGACGGGCAGCCGGCCGGCGATGTCCGGCTGGGCGTCGGGTACGGCGACTTCGCGTACGCCTTCGGCGGGGACTACGGCGCCCGGCTGCGGCTCGTCGCGCTGCCGGACTGCGCCCTGACCACTCCGGAGAAGCCGGACTGCGCGGGCGTCCCGTTGCCGACGGTCAACGACTCCGCCGGGCGCACCCTCTCCGCGCAGGTGAGCGCCGCGCCGACGGGCTCCCTGCTGGCCCTCGCCGCGGACGAGGCGTCGTCGCAGGGCGACTACGGGGCGACCAAGCTGGCCCCGTCCGCCAAGTGGTCGGTGGCGCCGTCCACGGGTGGCTTCTCGTGGAGCTATCCGCTGCGGACCCCGCCGGTGCCCGGCGGCAACGCGCCGTCGATCGCCCTGGCGTACTCGTCGCAGGCGGTCGACGGCCGGACGGCGGCGACCAACAACCAGGGTTCCTGGATCGGCGAGGGCTTCAACTGGGAGCCGGGCCACATCGAGCGCCGCTACAAGCCGTGCTCCGAGGACGGTCACGACCAGTACGCCGACCAGTGCTGGGCCTTCGACAACGCGACGATCCTGCTCAACGGCAAGTCGACCGAGCTGGTGAAGACCGGCGAGGACACCTTCCGGTTCGCCACCGACGACGGGTCGAAGGTCGAGCGGCGCTACGGCGCGGTCAACGGCGACAACGACGGCGAGTACTGGGTCGTGACGACCGTCGACGGCACCCAGTACCACTTCGGCCTCAACCGCCTGCCGGGCTGGACCGCGAACAAGGAGGAGACCGGGTCGGCGTGGACGATGCCGGTGTACGGCGACGACGACAAGGAGCCGTGTTACAAGGCGACCTTCACCGAGGCGTACTGCGACCAGGGGTGGCGGTGGAGTCTCGACTACGTCAAGGACCGCTACGGCAACGTCACCTCGTACTTCTACCAGAAAGAGATCAACTACTACGCCCGCGGCAAGAAGACCGACGTCAACGGCGTGCCGTACGTCCGGGGTGGTTGGCTCAAGCGGATCGACTACGGGCAGCGGCACAACGCCGTCTACACGACCAACGCCCCGGCCCGGGTGCGCTTCGACACCAAGGAGCGGTGCCTGCCCAACGGCAGCGTCGACTGTGATCCGCAGGACCTGAACGCGAGCACGGCGTCCCACTGGCCGGATGTGCCGTTCGACCGGAACTGCGCCAAGGACACCAAGTGCAAGCTGGACCAGATCACCCCGACGTTCTGGACCCGGGCCCGGCTCACGGCGATCACCACCGAGATCCGTGGCGCGACCGGCTGGACCCCGGTGGACGAGTGGAAGCTCGACCACCTGCTGACCGACAACGGTGACGCCTCACGCACCCTGTGGCTGCACAAGATCACCCACAAAGGGCTGGTCGGCGGCTCGATCGAGATGCCGTCGGTGGAACTCGGCGGCATCCAGCTGGCCAACCGGATCGACAAGCCGACCGACAACATCTCGCCGCTGATCCGCTTCCGGCTGGCCACGGTCTGGACCGATTCCGGCGGCCAGATCGACGTCAACTACAAGGGCGCGGACTGCTCGGCGTCGACCCTGCCCACCGAGGGCAACAGCACGAAGCGCTGCTACCCGGTCAAGTGGAACCCGTACGGCAGCGGCGACCCGATCACCGACTGGTTCCACAAGTACGTCGTCGACCAGGTGATCGAGACCGACCGCACCGGTGGCTCGCCGGACATGGTCACCAAGTACGACTACCTCGACGGGGCCGCGTGGCGGCACGCCGAGCCGGACGGGATCTCCGACACCAAGGACCTCACCTGGAGCGAGTGGCGCGGCTACGGCCGGGTCATCGTCACCACCGGCAACGGCCAGGTCCAGACCACCAAGACGGAACACCGCTACCTGCGGGGCATGCACGGCGACAAGGCGCCGGGCGGGGGCACCCGGGACATCCGGGTCAAGGACTCGACGGGCGTGGAGCACGTCGACTACGACGAGTTCTCCGGCCACGAGTTGGAGAGCATCACCTTCGACGGCGCGAACGAGGTGAGCAAGAGCATCTCGGTGCCGTGGCGGCACAACACGGCGACCCAGACCATTCCCGGTGGTTCGCGGAAGGCCTGGTTCACCAACACCGCCGAGGCCCGCAGCTTCGTGAAGGTCACCGGCGGCGCCTGGCGGGAGACGAGGAACACGTCGACGTTCGAGACGTCGTTCGGCCGGGTGCTCCGGACCGAGCACCACGGCGACGTGGACGTGACCGGTGACGAGTCGTGCACGCGCACTACGTACGCGGACAACGCCACCCTGCACTACTACAACCTGGTCTCCCAGGTGGAGTCCGTGTCGGTCCGCTGCTCGGCGACGCCGAACCGGGCGACCGACGTCCTCTCCGACACCCGGACGTTCTACGACGGTGACGCCTTCGGTGTCGCGTCGAAGTTCGGCAACCCGACCCGCTCGGAACGGCTGAAGAGCCACAACGGCACGACGGCCAGCTACATCCGGGCCTCCGAGGGCACCTTCGACACCTACGGGCGGCCGAAGACCGCCACCGACGCGCTCGGCCGGGTCACCACCACCGACTACACCGAGACGAACGGGTTGACCACCAAGGTCAAGCAGACCAGCCCGCTCGGCCACGAGACCACCACCGAGTACGCCCCGGCCTGGGGGCAGCCGGTCAAGCAGACCGACCCGAACCAACTGGTCAGCAAGCTCGAGTACGACGCGCTCGGGCGGCTGAGCAAGGTCTGGATGCCGGACCGGACCGGCGGGACGGACCTGGACCCGAGCATCCGGTACACGTATCTGGTCCGGAAGGACAAGCCGGTAGCGATCAAGACCGAGCGGCGGCAGAACGACGGCTCCTACAGCGTCGAGTACAAGCTGCACGACGGCCTGCTCCGGCCCCGCCAGGTACAGAC
>JAEYGD010000538.1 GCA_023402505.1 Actinomycetes bacterium | reverse complement strand
CCCCCGCGATCCGGTACGCGCCCGCCGCGGCGCGCCGCACGACGGGCCCCCGGGCCACCGGTGCCGGCCCGCCGCCGGGCGGTCGACGCCGGTGAGCGGTCGGGTGCCGCGGCGCGTCGCGTACCCGCCGGTACGTGGCGGACCGGCCGACCGGCTAGCGTCGGGGCGTGACCCACGCTGCTCCCGTCTCCCCGGTCGACCGTGCCGGGCTGCGTCAACGCGTCGACAAGGCGCTGACCGAGTTCCTGACCGCCCAGCGCAGTTGGATGACCGGGGTGGACGACGCCCTGGCCCCGGTCGCCGAGGCGATCGAGGCGTTCGTCCTCGGTGGGGGCAAACGGCTGCGGCCGGCATTCGCGTACTGGGGGTTCCGGGGTGCCGGCGGGGTCGACACCGACCAGGTGGTGACCGCCCTGTCCGCGTTGGAGTTCGTGCAGGCCAGCGCGCTGATCCACGACGACCTGATGGACCGGTCGGACACCCGGCGGGGTGAGCCGGCGGTGCACCGGCGGTTCGCCGCCCGGCACCGGGCGGCCGGCTGGGGCGGGGACGCGGACGGGTTCGGCGACGCGGCGGCGATCCTGCTGGGCGACCTGTGCCTGGTCTGGTCGGACGAGCTGCTGCACTCGGCCGGACTGGATCCGCGCACCGTGGCCCGGGCCCGACCGGACTTCGACGAGATGCGCACCGAGGTGACCGTCGGCCAGTACCTCGACGTGCTGACCCAGGCCACCGGCGACACCTCGCTCGAGCGGGCCGGGAAGGTGGCCCGCTACAAGTCGGCGAAGTACACGGTCGAGCGCCCGCTGCTGCTCGGCTCCGCGCTGGCCGACGCCTCGGCCGACGTGCGGGCGGCGTACTCCGCGTACGGGCTGCCGCTCGGTGAGGCGTTCCAGCTGCGCGACGACGTGCTGGGCGTCTTCGGCGACCCGGCGCAGACCGGCAAGCCGGCCGGTGACGACCTGCGCGAGGGCAAGCGCACCTACCTGGTGGCGGCGGCGCTGGAGGCGGTCGACGGCACCGGGCGGGACGTGCTGCTCCGCGGCCTCGGCGACCCGGCACTGGACGGGGCGGGGGTGGACCGGCTACGGGAGCTGATCGAGGCCAGCGGCGCGCTCGCCCGCACCGAGCAGCGCATCGGCACGCTCACCGAGGCGGCGCTCACCGCGCTGACCACCGTCGACCTCGACACCGAGGCCCACCAGGCCCTGGTCGACCTGGCCATCGCCGCCACCCGCCGCCCGGCCTGACCTCGGCGTCCCCGGTCCCGCGCCGATCGTGCGCCTGCGGCCCACGTCCGCCCGGTCCGTCGGGCCGCCCGGTCCGGTCGGTCCGCCCGGTCCGGTCGGGGCCAGACGATGCGAGATCGACCAGGGGTGGGGTCAGAAACCCAGGGCCTGGGCGCGGCGCTTCACCTCGCGGGCCTGGTCGCCGGCGAGGGCGGCGGCGGCGGTGCCGCCGGGGAGCGTGTCGTCGGGCTGGTACAGCCAGCGCAGGCTCTCCTCGTCGTCGTAGCCGGCGTCGGCCAGGAGGTTGAGCACCCCGGGCAGGTGCTTGAGCGCGCCACCGGCCGTCACCAGGTCCGCCGGGACACGGCGGACGCCGTCGCGGCGTACCGCGATCAGTTCCCGGTCCCGGATCATCTGGTGGACCCTGCTGATCGGCAGGTCGAGACGCTCGGCGACGTCCGGCAGGGTCAGCCACTCGGCCGGTTCGACGACGGGGTTCGCGGCGGGTTCGGAGTCGGTCACCCGACCACCCTGCCACGTCGACCCCGGCACCGGGCGACGGCACCCCGCGGCGTTCGCCCGCGGGCCCGGCACCACCGCCCGGACCTGCGACGACGTGGCCGTCGACCGCGCCGGACCCGACCCGTCGGTCCCCGGCTGTAGCATCCTGTTCAACCTTCACCCTCTGGACACATAGACTCCCTGCCGATGGACACACAGGTCGCCGACACGTTGCTGGGCTCGCTGATCGACGGGCGCTACCGCATTCGCGGTCGCGTGGCCCGTGGCGGCATGGCGACCGTGTACACCGCAACCGACGAGCGTCTCGAACGCACCGTCGCCGTCAAGATCATCCATCCGTCGCAGGGCCCGGAGGCCCGGGGCCGGGTGGCGGGCTTCGTGGAACGGTTCACCGATGAGGCGAAGACGATCGCCCGGCTGACCCACCCCAACGTCGTCGCGGTCTACGACCAGGGCACCCACGCCGGCCGGCCGTACCTGGTGATGGAGTACGTGCGGGGCCGCACGCTGCGCGACGTGCTCGCCGAGCGGCGCCGGCTCAACCCGGACGAAGCCCTCGCGATCGCCGAGCAGATGCTGGCCGCGATCGCCGCGGCGCACCGGGCCGGGCTGGTCCACCGCGACGTCAAGCCGGAGAACGTGCTGGTCGCCGAGGCGCCGACCGGCGGTGTCGCCAACCTGGTCGACAGCGTGGTGAAGGTCGCCGACTTCGGGCTGGCCCGGGCGGTGGAGGCGAGCGCCGACGACGAGCACGGCAACCAGCTCATGGCGACCGTCGCGTACGTCGCCCCGGAGCTGGTCACCGACGGCCACGCCGACCCGCGCACCGACGTCTACTCGGCCGGCATCGTGCTGTTCGAGATGCTGACCGGGCGCGTCCCGTACGACGGGGACCGTCCGGTCGAGGTGGCCTGGCAGCACGTGGACCGGGACGTGCCGGCGCCGTCGACGCTGGTGCCGGGGCTGCCGAAGGCGCTGGACGACCTGGTCGCCCGCGCCACCCGGCGGGATCCGGGCGGGCGGCCGACCGACGCCGGGGCGCTGCTGGCCGAGGTGCAGGTGGCCCGGGAGGACCTGGGCAACCCCAACACGCGCACCGCCGTGCTGCGCCGGGTGGCCGACGACCCGGCGGTGGCCCAGCCCACGATGGTCGTGGCGGCCGTGCAGCCGGCCCAGCGACCCTCCTGGGCCCGCCACCCCGACGGCGCGCCGCGCGGCGGCCGGCGGCGGGCGGCGCCCGGCGACGAGGACCTCTGGTCCCGGCTGGCCACGCTGCGCGCCACCGTGATGAGCGACCGGCGTGGCCGGATGGCGGTGGCCGCCGCGGCCGTGGTGCTCGTACTGATGACCGCGGTGGGCGGCTGGTGGTTCAGCGTCGGCCGCTACACGGTGGCGCCGCAGCTGATGAGCCTCAGCAAGGCCGAGGCGGAGGCGCAGGCCGCCAAGGCCGGCCTCACCCTGCGGTACGCGGACCCGCGCTACGACGAGCAGGTGCCGAAGGACGCGGTCCTGGCACAGAACCCGGTCTCCGCCACCCGCATCGAGAAGGGCGGCACGATCACGCTGACCCTCTCGCTGGGCCCGGAGCGGTTCCCGGTGCCGGACGTGGTGGGCAAGGAGTTCGAGCTGGCCTCGACCGACCTCACCGACGCCAAGCTCAAGGTGGTCAAGGGCGCCACCCGCTACGACGACAGCCTGCCGGAGGGCGCCGTGGTGGCGACCGACCCGAAGGCTGGCACCGAGGTCAAGCCGGGTGACCAGGTCACCGTCATCCTGAGCAAGGGCAAGGCGCCGGTCTCGGTGCCCAACCTGGTGGGCAAGAGCCTGGACGAGGCGCGGGGCATCCTGGCCCGGCTCGGGCTGGTGCTGGTCGAGCCGCCGACGGTCAAGGAGTCGGACAAGCCCAAGGACCAGGTTCTCGGGCAGAGCCCGGCCGACGGCACCGGGGTGGAGAAGGGCGCGCAGGTCCGGCTGGAGGTGAGCCAGGGCCCGCCGCTGGTCGTCGTGCCCCGTGTGCTGGACCTTCCCTGTCAGCAGGCCAAGCAGGTGCTGGAGAGCCAGGGCTATCCGGTGACGGTGCAGTTCAACCCGAACGGCGTCGCCCGGTTCCAGAGCCCCAACGAGAACACGCAGGTGCCGCCGGGCACCCAGGTCACCCTCGGATGCCTGTGACGGCGCCGGCCCGGCCGGTCGGCACGCACACACCGACCTCGGGTGGCCTGGCCAAGGCCGCCCTGCCGTACGTCGACGCGGCCGGGTCGGAGGCCGTCCAGGTCTACGTGTCCAACTCGCGGGGCTGGGCGCTGCCGCCCGGCGACCCGGTGCAGGACGCGCTGTTCCGCACCGGCTGCGCCGAGCGCAGCGTCCCGGTCTTCATCCACGCCTCGCTGCTGGTCAACCTGGGCTCCCCCACCGGGGCGACGGTGGAGCGGTCGGCGTTGACGCTGGCCCACGCGCTGCGCCGTGGGGCCGCGATCGGCGCCCAGGGTGTGGTCTTCCACGCCGGCAGCGCGGTGGACGCCGGCCACGCCGACGCGGCGATGCGGCAGGTCCGCGAGGCGCTGCTCCCGCTGCTGGACGCCGCGGGTGACGCGGGCGGGCCGATGCTGCTGGTCGAACCGAGCGCAGGTGGCGGGCGTTCGCTCGCCTCCCGGGTGGAGCAGCTCGGCCCCTACCTGGACGCGGTGGACCGGCACCCGTGGCTCGGTGTCTGCTTCGACACCTGCCACGCCTGGGCGGCCGGGCACGATCTGGCCGTCGAGGGCGGCATGACCGCCACGCTCGACACGCTGGTCGCGACCGTCGGCGCGGACCGGTTGCGGCTGGTGCACGCCAACGACTCGAAGGACCTGTGCGGCTCGACCCGGGACCGGCACGAGAACATCGGCAAGGGCACGATCGGCGAGCCCGCGTTCGCGGAGCTGATGCGCCACCCGGCCACCGCCGGCGTCCCGGTGGTGGTGGAGACCCCCACCGAGAAGCACGTGGGCCACGCCGCCGACCTGGCCACCCTGAAGCGCCTCCGCCCCTGACCCACCCCACCCCGCCCCCACCGCGCTCTTTCACGGAAAGAGTGGCTATTCCGCGTGAAATAGCCACTCTTTCCGTGAAAGAGGCCCCCCGGGGGACCGGGGGGGTGGGGTGGGTCAGGTGCGTAGGGTTTGGGTCAGGGCTTTCATCGCGCGGGTGATCCCGGCGTCGTCGACGTCCATGTGGGTGACCAGGCGGGCGGTACGCGGCCCGAGCACCGAGACCAGGACTCCCTCCGCGCGGGCGGCGGCGGCCAGGCCGGGCGCGTCCAGGGGGTGCTTGGTGAGGTCCAGCGGGACGATGTTCGTCCGGACCGGGCCGGCGAGCACACCGAACGGGGCGACCGCCTCGGCGAGCCGGGCCGCCTTCGCGTGGTCCTCGGCGAGCCGCTCGACGTGGTGCGCGAGGGCGTACCGGCCGGCCGCCGCGAGGACGCCGGCCTGCCGCATGCCGCCCCCCATCCGCTTGCGGACGAACCGGGCCCGCTCGATCCTGTCGGCGCCGCCCACCACCAGCGAGCCGACCGGCGCGCCGAGGCCCTTGGACAGGCAGACCGACAGGGTGTCGAAGAGCCCGCCGTAGGTCGCCAGCGGTACCCCGTCGGCGACGTGCGCGTGCCAGATCCGGGCACCGTCGCAGTGCAGCGCGACCTGCGCGGCGTCGGCGACGCGCCGCAGCTCGCGCAGCGTGTCCAGCGGGATGACCCCGCCGCCGCCCCGGTTGTGGGTCTGCTCCACGGCGATCGCGCGGGTGGGCACCGCCCAGTAGCCGTCGGGCCGGACCATGGCGGCGACCGTCTCGGGGTCGACGTCCGCGCCGACCGCCGGCCAGGTCCGCGACGAGATGCCGCCGTACGCGGCCGCGGCGCCGATCTCGTACGTCACCACGTGCGCGTCGGCGTCGCAGAGCAGCTCGTTGCCGGGCGGCACCAGCAGTTGCAGCGCGATCTGGTTGGCCATCGAGCCGGTCGGGCAGAACAGCGCCGCCTCGTGCCCGAAGAGCGCGGCGACCTCGGCTTCGAGGGCGTTGACGGTGGGGTCCTCGCCGTAGACGTCGTCGCCGACGTCGGCGGTGGCCATGGCCTCCCGCATCTCGGCGGTCGGCCGGGTGACGGTGTCCGAGCGGAGGTCGATCAGGTCGTCGCTCACGGTCGCGCGGCTCGCCGGCCCGCTCCCCGTACCCAGGTCAGCCACGCAGCATCTCCGCGACCAGGAAGGCCAGCTCCAGCGACTGCTGGGTGTTCAGTCGCGGGTCGCAGGCGGTCTCGTACCGGCCGGGCAGGTCGAGGTCGTCGATGCCCTGGGCGCCGCCGAGGCACTCGGTGACGTCCTCGCCGGTCAGTTCGACGTGCAGGCCGCCGGGGTGCGTCTCCAGGCTCCGGTGCACCTCGAAGTAGCCCAGCACCTCGTCGACGATGCGGTCGAAGTGCCGGGTCTTGTAGCCGTTGGACGACTCGTGGGTGTTGCCGTGCATCGGGTCGCACTGCCACACCACCTTGGCGCCGGCGGCGGTGACCTTGGCGACGATCGGCGGCAGGACGTCACGGACCCGGTGGTTGCCCATCCGGCTGATCAGGGTGAGCCGGCCGGGGACGTTGTCCGGGTTGAGCTTCTCGCACAGCTCGATCGCCTCGTCCGGGGTGGTGGTCGGTCCGAGCTTGACGCCGACCGGGTTGGCGATGCGGGAGATGAAGTCGAGGTGCGCGCCGTCGATCTGCCGGGTGCGCTCGCCGATCCACAGGAAGTGCCCGGACAGCCCGTACGCCCGGCTGCCGGAGACCCGGGTCAGCGCCCGGTCGTACTCCAGGGCGAGCGCCTCGTGGGAGCAGTAGAGGGTGACCGTGCGCAGCGCCTCGTCGTCGGTCATCCCGCACGCCCGGATGAAGGCCAGGGCCCGGTCGATCTCCCGGGCGATCGCCTCGTAGCGCTCGCCGGCCGGGGAGTTGCGCACGAAGCCCTTGTTCCAGTCGTGCACGGCGTGCAGGTCGGCCAGGCCACCGGCCAGGTACGCGCGGAGCATGTTCATGGCGGCGGCCGAGTTCGCGTACGCCCGGATCATGCGCTGCGGGTCGGCGACCCGCGCCTCCGGCGCGGCCTCCAGCGAGTTGATCATGTCGCCGCGGTACGCGGGCAGGCCCCGCGCGTCGGTCGGCAGCGACCGCGGTTTGGTGTACTGCCCGGCGACCCGGGCGACCTTGACCACCGGCAGCGAGGCGCCGTAGGTAAGCACGATCGCCATCTGCAGCAGGGTGCGGGCGTTGGCCAGCAGGTGGCTCTCGGTGTTGTCGGCGAAGGTCTCCGCGCAGTCGCCACCCTGGAGCAGGAACGCCTTGCCCTCGCACACCAGCGCGAGCTTCTGCCGCAGCTGGTCGACCTCGTAGGGCGCCACGACGGACGGCACGTTCTCCAGCACCTTGCAGACCTCGGTGACCTGGGCCGGGTCCGGCCAGGGCGGGGTCTGGGCGCGGGGCAGGTCCCGCCAGCGGTCCAGGCCGAGGGCGGCGTCCTCGGCGGAGTCGACGGTCGGCCGGCTGGTCTGCAGCACGGGGCTGCCGACGGCCGGATGGCTCAGCTGGTGCCACTCATGGCGCATGACAGAAAGCGTACGGCGACGGGTGGGGCCGCCGGCCGGCGAGGGGGACGGTTCCGGCAGGTGAGAGATCGCTCACCGGGGCGTCAGGGGCTGGCGGCGGGGCCGGGCGTGTTGCCGCCGGGAACCTCCGCCGAGATGCACCAGTCGGCGCCGTCCCGGGTGACCGTGAACAGCAGCGGGCGGCTCAGCGTGCGCGTACCGGCGGTCACCGACACGGTCGCGCTCACCTCCTGCCCCTGCGGGCCGGGCCGGATGTCGGTGATCTGCGCCTGCCGCACCTCGAAGTGGTCGGCGAAGTCGCCGTTCGGCCCGGTGGCGGCGGCGTCGAACGCCGCGTGCGCGGCCGCGCAGAGCTGGCTGCGCCCGGCGGCGGCGTCCTTGGCCGTCATCGCGTCGAGGTACGCCTGCACCCGCTCGCGGGCCTTGGCCGAGGCCTCCTCGGCGGGCGCCCGCCCGGGACGCTCCGCCGGCTCGTCGTCACCGCCGATCCCGCAGCCGAGCAGGAACACCGGCAGGGTCGCGCCGAGCGCCCCGACCGCCAGCCTCCGGTACGCCGTGCGCATGCCACCTCCGAACGTCCGCGGACAGCCAACCCCGTCGAGCGGCGAGTCTGTCACATCCTTCCGGCCGGCGGCCGGGCACACGCGGGGCGGGGAGGGACCGGTGCGCGGTCCCTCCCCGCCGTGTGGGTGGTGCGTCGGCCTCCGGACTAGCCGAGACCGCCCTTGATGGCGCCGATCAGCTCACCGTTGGTGGTGTCACCGGAGAGCTCCCAGAAGAACGCGCCACCGAGGCCCTGGTTCTTCGCGTACGTCATCTTCCCGCCGATGGTGGACGGCGTGTCGTAGCTCCACCAGTTGCTGCCGCACTTGGCGTACGCCGTACCGGCGACGGTGCCCGTGGCCGGGCAGGTGTTCTTGAGGACCTTGTAGTCCTCGATGCCCTGCTCGTAGGTGCCCGGGGCGGGGCCGGTGGCGGTGCCGCCCGGCGCGGTCTGGGTCACCCCGGTCCAGCCCCGACCGTAGAAGCCGACGCCGAGCAGCAGCTTGTTGGCCGGGATGCCCTTGCTCTTGAGCTTCTGGATCGCCGCGTCGGACCAGAAGCCCTGCTGCGGGATGCCCGCGTACGAGTAGAGCGGCGAGTGCGGGGCGGTGGGGCCCTGTGCGTTGAAGGCGCCGAAGTAGTCGTACGTCATCGGCATGATCCAGTTGAGGTGCTGGGCGGCGCCCGCGTAGTCGGTGGCGTCGATCTTGCCGCCGTTGCTGCCGTCGGCCGTGATCGCCGCGGTGACCAGCGCGGAGGAACCGAACTTCGAGCGCAGCGCGCTGACCACGTTCCGGAACGCGTTCGGGCCGCTGGAGTCACAGGTGAGGCCGCAGGCGTTCGGGTACTCCCAGTCGACGTCGATGCCGTCGAACACGTCCGCCCAGCGCGGGTCCTCGACCAGGTTGTAGCAGCTCTCGGCGAACGCGGCCGGGTTCTGCGCGGCCTGGGTGAAGCCGCCGGACCAGGTCCAGCCGCCGAAGGACCAGATGACCTTGAGGTGCGGGTACATCCGCTTGAGCTTGCGCAGCTGGTTGAAGCTGCCGCGCAGCGGCTGGTCCCAGGTGTCGGCGACGCCGTCGACGCTGTCCGCCGCGGTGTACGCCTTCTCGTAGTCGGCGTAGCTGTCACCGATGGTGCAGCGGCCGCCGGTGGTGTTGCCGAAGGCGTACAGGATGTGGGTCAGCTTCGACGCCGAGCCGCTGGTGTGGATGTTCTTGACGTGGTAGTTGCGGGCGTAGACGCCCCACTGCGCGAAGTAGCCGACGACCTTCTTGCCGCCCGGGTCCGGCGGCGGCGTGGTCGGGGGCGGGGTGGTGGGCGGCGGGGTGGTGGGCGGCGCCGTCGTCGGTGGGACGGTGGTCGGCGGGGCGGAGGTGGTGGGCGAGGTGCCGCCGGCGCAGGGGGCGCCGTTGATGGTGCAGTTCAGTGGCGCCTTGTACGCGCCGGTGCCGTTGTAGCCCCAGCTGAACGTGGCACCCGGCGCCAACGGACCGGCCCAGCTCTTCTTGACCGCGACGTAGTGGTCGCCGGTGCGGGTGACGTCGGCGTCCCAGAAGCTGCTGATGCTGGTGCCGGCGGGCAGGTCGAACTCGATGCGCCAGGTGCTCACCGACGCGTTCGAGCCGTTGGTGACCGTCACCCGCGCCTCGTGACCGGTCCCCCAGTCCTGTGCCTTGGCGAACGTGGCGGTGACACTGCCGGCCCCGAACGCCGAGGCCATCGGGACGGTCGCGGCCGTCAGCGCGACCACGGCGCCGACCCAGAGGGCCCGGCGGAGCGATCTCTTCATGTGGCGTCTCCCCAAACAGTTAGGAAACTTTCCAAAAGGATGGGGTGACGCTACTCAGACGTCATCACTTCGTCAAGATGTACATGCTTCGATTCGCGCTGGGTGCCGACGGCGGCCCGCCAGCACCGCAGGTGGCGACCAGCCCGGCCGTCGCCGGCTCGCGTAGGGTCGGCCCATGACCGTCTTCGACACCCCGATCGACTCCCTCACCGGCGGTCCCGCCGACCTCGCCCGCCACCGGGGCCGCGCGCTGCTGGTCGTCAACGTGGCCTCCCGGTGCGGTCTCACCCCCCAGTACGCGGGCCTCCAGGCACTGCACGAGGAGTACGCCGGTCGCGGCCTGGTGGTGCTCGGCGTGCCGTGCAACCAGTTCGCCGGCCAGGAGCCCGGCAACGCCGCGGAGATCAGCGACTTCTGCCAGGTCAACTACGGGGTGACCTTCCCGCTGACCGAGAAGGTGGACGTGAACGGCCCGCACCGGCACCCGCTCTACGCCGCCCTGGTCGGCACCTCCGACGCCGACGGCCACAGCGGGGACGTGCGATGGAACTTCGAGAAGTTCCTGGTGGCGCCGGACGGCACGGTCGCGGCACGGTTCGCGCCGACCGTCGAGCCGGACGCCCCGGAGTTGCGGGCCGCGATCGAGAAGGTCCTCCCTCCGACCGCCTGACCCGGGCACACCACCGCCCCGCACCCGCACTGCGCACCGCCGCCGCTCGGCCCGGCCCGACACCGCCCGGCCAGCCCGACACCGCCCGGCCGGCACCTGCGGACCGCCGCCCGACGGCCCCGCCGGCAGCGCCCTGCTGGGCCGGCCCTTCGACGGCCCGACGAGCACCGGCCCGATCGACGGCGTGTCGCAAGTTGCACCGAAGTCCCGTTGACGGGACTCTGGGTGGGGCACCCGTCCCGCACACCGGAGGCGACATGCACCTGTTCCGCACCGTGTCCCGCCGGCTGCCGGCCCGCACCGGCGCACTCCTGCTGCTTACCGCCGGGTCCGCCGTGGTGACGGCCACGACGGTCACCGGTCCGGCCCACCCGGCCCCGGTCGGCTACGTCCGGCTCGCGCACCTCTCCCCCGACACCCCGGCCGTCGACGTCTACCTCGCCGCCGCCGGCCACCGGCAGCCGCAGGTGTTCCCCGGCGTCGGCTACGGGGTGGTCTCGGCGTACCTGCCGCTGCCCGCCGGCCGCTACGCGGTCGCGATGCGGGAGGCGGGCGCCCCGGCCGACGAGCCTCCGGTGCTCACCACGGAGGTGGCGGTGAGCGGCGGCGCCGCGTACACGGTCGCGGGGGTGGGCCGGCACGCGGACCTGGGGCTGCGGGTGCTCACCGACGACCTGAGCGCTCCCGAGCCGGGGCGTGCCAAGGTACGCGTCGTGCAGGCGTCGGTACGCGCGCCCGTCCTCGACGTCGCCACCGCCGGCGGTCCGCCCGTCGCCAGCGGCGTCCGGTTCGCCACCACCACCGAGTACCAGCAGGTCGACCCGGGTCGCCTGCGCCTGAGCCTGAGCAGCACCGGTGGTCCGACGACCGCCGCTCAGGTCACGTTGACCGCGGGCGCGGTCTACTCCCTGCTCGTGCTCGACGCCGAGGAGGGCGGCCTCACGACCGAGTTGCGGCGCGACGCGGCCGGCGGAGCCGTGGTCGTACCGTCGGGCGGTGTCGACGCCGGTGCCGGCGGCACCGCCGGGCCGCGCGCATACCCGCTGGTCGTCGGCGGGATCGCGGCGGTCGCCCTGGTCGCGGCTCTGGTGCTGCTGTCACGACGGCGCGGGTCCGGATGACCACCCAACCCGCCCCCGCGAACCGACACCACCGCTCGCC